>JAPLMQ010000183.1 GCA_026386955.1 Planctomycetota bacterium | reverse complement strand
CCAGCGCCGCCGCCAGCGCCCCGCAGAACGTGTCGCCCGCGGCGGTGGTGTCGACCGCCTGCACCGATCGTGCGGGAATGTGGAACGCCCCGGCCGCCTCGACGACGCAGGCCCCTTCGCGCCCGAGCGTCACCACGACCCAGCGCGGACCCCGCGCGAGTAGCGCCCTTCCGGCGGCCACCGCCTCGTCGACGCCGCTGACCTCCAACCCCGTGAGCGCGTGGGCCTCGGTCTCGTTGACGACCAGCCCGGTCATCGCCGACGACACCTGCACTGCGGCTGAACCCGCCGGCGCGAAGTTGAACAGCACGGGCACGCCCGCCTCGCCCGCGATCTCCAGCACACGGTTCACCGCCGCCGCGGGGATCTCCATCTGCAGCACGATCATCGCGGCGGCGCGGATGCGCCCCGCCGCCGCGTCGATGTGAGCGGGGGTGATCGTGTCGTTCGCCCCCGGCGCGACGGCGATCGAGTTCTCCCCCTTCGCGTCGATGAGGATCAGGGCCGTGCCGGTCGGCGCATCGGACGCGCGCAGGATCGGGCCGACGTCGATCCCCTCGCGGGCATAGCCCTCGACCATCGCGCGTCCAATCGCATCGTCGCCCACGCAGGCGAGGAACGCCACGCGTCCCCCCGCGCGGGCCGCGGCCACCGCCTGGTTCGCCCCCTTGCCGCCGAACGCCTGCAGGAACTGCCCCTCGCCCACCGTCTCGCCCGGGGCCGGGAGGCGGGGAACGCGCACGATCATGTCGACGTTCGCACTGCCCACCACCAAGATCGTTGCGTCGCCCACGGCCACCTCCCGATCGATGCGTCGCCCGCCAGTTCCTCGCGCCACCCAAGTCTACTGTCCTCCCGCCCGCCCGCGGGTTACGCTCTCCGCGTCCCTCGCCCCGCTCGCCCCATCGGCACCTTCGCCCAAGGAATCCGCGCATGGCCCTCGACGCCGACAGCCGCATCTACGACCTCGCCGGCCTGCGCGTGCGCGTCTCCGCGCCCACGCTCGTCGGCCGGTCACGCGGGTTCCTCTGGTTCCCCACGCTCGCCCGCTTCGGGAACGGCACGCTCCTGGCGACGATGTCGACCTTGGCCGACGTCCCCACCAACAAGGCCACCGCCCGCCACGCCTGGTCGGGCGACGACGGCCGAACCTGGAGCCCGCTCAACGACGACGCGATGTACGGCGACGTGAACATCCCGCTCTCCGCCACGGAGGAGATCATCCTCCCCTACTACCTCTTCCCGCGCGAGGGCGGCGCGATGGGAGCCACCGCCCTCCTCGCATCCGCCGCCTCGCGCCGGCTTGAGACGCTCGACCCGGGGATGCACATCGCCGGCATGCCCCGCCCCCAGCAGTCCCACGCGCCGGAGTTCGGCATCTGCGGCTTCGTCTGCAACGGGCAGGCCGTGAAGCTCAACGACGGCTCGCACCTCACGACGCTCTACGGCCACTTCCAAGGCGACAAGCGCTACAACCTCGTCGCCATCGTCTCGAAGGACGGGCTCAACTGGCAGTTCCGCTCGATCGTCGACGGAGCCGACTCGCCGATCGCCGGCGACGCGGGGCCGTGCGAGTCGGCGCTCTGCCGGCTCAAAGACGGGCGGCTGATGATCGTCTACCGCGTCGGCACCGCCTTGCCGTTCGGGCAGGCGTGGAGCTCCGACGAAGGCAAGACCTGGACGCGCCCCGTCGCGATGTCCAACGCCTTCTCCGTCCAGCCCAGCCTCGCGACCTTCGCCGACGGCACCCTCGCCCTCAGCGGCGGACGCCACGGCCTCTTCCTCTGGCTCGACCCCACCGGGCTCGGCGAAGGGCGCTGGCGGCGGCTCAGCCTCGAGGAGCACCACAACATGACGATGCCCGGCGAGCCCTTCGACATCCCCGGGCAGACCACCGCCTATTCCGAGATCGTCCGCATCGGGCCCACGTCGATGCTCTGCATCTACGACCGCATCCCCTTCGGGTGGGCCGCGATCCCCGCGGATTTCCCACAGGACAACTCGGCCTGGGTCGTCCGCATCGACCTGGCCTGACTCACCCGCCGTATTGCTCGACCTCAATTCCCGGAACCCCGCGCATGCCGCTCGCCAAACCCCTCGACAAGACCAACCTCATCATCGCCCGCGCGTCGAAGGCCAACCCGCGCAGCTCCGAGTCGACCATGGCCGAGCGCCGCGACGGCTCGATCCTCATGATCTACCAGGAATACCTCCCCAGCCCCGCGGGCGGCGAGGACAACGGCCTCAACCAGCTTGTCTCGCTCATCTCGCGCGACGGCGGCCTCACCTGGGGCGACAAGCGCGTGCGCGTCACCAACAACCCCGGCGACGTCAACGTCTACAGCGCCAGCCTCCTGCGCCTCCCCGGCCCCGCGGGCGAGCTGCTCTTCGTCTTCTTCCGCTACAACGTCCTCGAGGGCGGCAAGCCCCCGCAGAGCTCGGCCTACATCTGCCGCTCCAGCGACGACGGCGAGACCTTCTCCGCCCCCACGCTGATCTACGAGCGCCAGCCGATCAGCTTCGCCAGCGGCGTGCTCAAGCGGCTGCCGAGCGGGCGACTGATCGTCCCCATCGGCCGGCAGACCGGAGCGATCTGGCACCCCACCGACCACGACACGCTCGGCGCCCTGCTCAGCGACGACGACGGCAAGACCTGGCGCGTCACCAAGGAGTTCATCGACGTCCCGCTCCGCGGCGCGATGGAGGGGCACGTCGAGGCCCTCAAAGACGGGCGCGTGATGATGGTGATGCGCACGCAGATCGGCGCGGTCTTCCAGTCCTTCTCCAAGGACGACGGCGAGACGTGGTGCAAGCCGCAGACCACCGGGCTCCGCCAGCCCGAGACCTGCCCGGAGTTGATCCGCCTCTCGACGGGCGAGCTGATGATCCTCTGGTGCAACGCCGAGTACGACCCGGCCTTCGCGAGCCATTACGGGAAGCGCTCGCCGCTGACGGCCGCCATCTCTCGCGACGAGGGCGCGACGTGGACCAACGTGAAGAACCTGGCCGACGACCCGAAGACCGGCTACTACAACCCCGTCGCCTTCTGCACCTCGCGCGGGCGCGTGGTCGTGGCCTACACGCACACGCCCTACAACGCCCAGTGGTGCATGACCAACGAGGACAACCACCTGGGCGGCGCGGTGTTCGATGTGGAGTGGTTGACGCGGGATTGATGGCAGCCCAAGCGGCGCATCCGCCATGCGCGCCGGCGGCGCACTCAATCCGGGCTTGCGGCCCCCGCGCCGAGCAGCCCATTGAGGAATCGCTTGGCCTTCGCGGCGAGCCGGGAGATCCGACCGCCGATCGTCGACGAGTGTCTCTTCGCGGACTCGCCTTGTTCAGCCAGCTTCGCGAGATGAACGCAGAGCGTGTCCAAGGAGGCTTGGTGCAGACGGTTCATGGCCGCATCCGCGGCGGCGCCGATGAGTTGCTGGATCTCGTCGAGTTCACGGACCGAAAGGCTGATCTTGTCCGGATGGGAGGCGTTCCTCACGACATGCTTGACGACCGAGCTCTCGGGGAGCAGCACCTCGGCGATCAAACGGCGCTCAGCCTCGCTGAGCGGCGGAACGGGCACACAAAGGGGGGCGACCATGATTCCCTCTCCTGTTGATCTTGTGTGCGCCCAACGGCGACGACCAAAGGGGCTTCGGCATCGTCATTGGCGACTTTGGCACGGGACGCGACCCCCCATGCAGCTATGAATTGACGAAGCGGGTGGCCTCGGCCTTCGCCAATTCAGCCTCCGCCAATAGCCAGTGCCGGAGGAACTGGCCTTCCGGCTTGCCTCCCCGGTCCCAAATCGTGAAGGCCAACCGGGCGATCGGGCCGGTGCCGTCTGGGCATTCGAATTCGGGGTGGGATGGAGGCGCGGGGACCACGGGAATCAGGGCGGGGGTCACCATTGCGAGCCCCTCCGACGTACGGCCGGCCGTGCGGCGTTCGACGCCCCAGCCGTCGCGTTGGCCAATTCGTAGCGATGGACGTGGCCAAACATCTCGCCCGTCCGCATCACGAAAAAGCAGAGTTCCTGCACCTTGATCGTGGGAGGCAGGCTCATCTCCCACAATTCGTTGCCCAAGGCCCGCAGGAGCGTGGCGCTGGTGGACCAGTTGTTGAATTTCCCCATCGCGGAAACCGTGTGGGCGTTGGGAAACCACAACGCGATCGGCTTCAGGACTGTGTGGGCTGGTTCAAGGTTCATTGGGCTCCATCCCTTTTTTGGCCTTGCGCCCCGATGCGGGGCGAATCAGCAACGACTGGACCGACCTCCACTCTAGGGCGATGAGGGCCACCCACAATGAATGCAAGCACTTAGTCCTGACGATTCCCGGCAAGCGATGCGCCTAGCGCCGCGGAGTGGTCGCCGCCACGCGGAGCGCGTCGCCATCCTCGGTGTTCAAGGCAGTGACCCCGCGCGGGATGTCGTACTCCACCCGCCCCCCGGGCCTCGCCTTCTCGACGCGGATCGGACCATGCGGCGTCGGCACCGTCGCCGCGAACGTCCACGGCAAGTCCGCGGCCGGCGAAATCCTCACCCGCCCATAGCCCGGTGCGATCGGCGAGACGCCCAGGAGATGCCGCGTCGCCAGCGGGATGATTCCACTGCCCCACCCGTGGCAGAGGCTCTTGGGCCAGTCGTCCATGCGCCATTGGCGGAAGTCGGTCACCCCCGACTCAAACCACTCCCAGACCGTCGCGCTGTCGTGCCTCCCCAACTGATCGCCGACGAATTCGCGCATGGCGAGGATGGCCGACCCCGGCTCGCCGCAGCGGGCGCGGGCCTCCTGCTCGAAGTAGAGGAAGTAGGCGGTGATGATCGAGGGGATCGACTTCGAGGCGAAGACGCGCAGGGCGTCGCGCCGCATGGGCGCGCAGTCGACCAGCCCCGCCCAGCAGGCCAAGGCGGTGGCGTGGCGTGATGGCCCGCTCGGCCCCTTAGGCGGGGGGCGGAACCATTTCCGGCGGAACTCGTTGTCGCCGCCCAGGGGCAGCACGACCAGCGGCTCCCACTTCCGCGTCGTCTGGTTCAGCGTGTGCAGCATCCCGCGCCCGTCGCGCCAGAACCGCTTGCGCAGCGAGGCGGAAAGATGGCGGGCCCGCTTCGTCCAGCCTTCCGCGTCGGCGCGATGCCCGAGCCAGCCGGCGATCTCGGCCGCGTGGTGCAGGGCTTCGAGGTGCTTGAGCTGCAGGCAGGCCATCTCCTCGAACGTCCCGCCCATGGGGAGCGGGCTCCAGTCGACGAAGCTGATGTCGCCGAAGAAGTTCTGCTTGGGATCTTGGCGGATCACTCCGTCGCGCGTGAGCTGCGTGGCGTGGACCCAGGCGAGGAATTGCTTTGCGAGCGCATAAGCGTTGCGGATGAGGGGCGTGAGCGCCGGCTGGTCGAGGCCGTGGGCGAGGATCAGTTGCCGGAGCATCGCCAGCGCGTCGAAGGAGAAGCCGGGGACGCCCATGGTCCATCGGTCGATGGGCAAGTGTTGCAGCATGTGGGCTGCGGGGGCGGGGTCGTGGAAGACGGCGTCGGTCGCCTCCTGGATGACGCGGGCGTCGCCGAACCATCCGTGGCGGTCGCGCTTGATGCCGTCCCAATAGGTCTGCGGGCGGGAGCAGAGGCGGGCGGTGTAGGCCGAGGCCTGCCAAACGCGTTGGAATAGGTGGTCGGAGCACTGCATGTCGCCAGGACGGGCCCGGAAGGCGAAGGCCGCCCGGGCGACGACGCGCGCGAGGGTGACGCGCCGGCCGACATCGTGGAACTGCAGGCGAACGAATCGGAACCCGCGGGCGGGGAATCGCCGCGACGAGACGCCGCCGCGGGTGATGTGCCACGCGAGCGTCTGAGTGGGGTTGGTCGTGGGCAGGCCCCATGTCTCGGCCTCGGGGAGGCTCTCGCCGAAGCTGACGAAGAGGTGGCAGCCGGCGGGGTTCGTGTTCCCGGAGTCGCCAGCGTCGATGCGCAGGTCGAACTCGGCCTCGAGTTCCGTGCCGAAGTCGAGGAGCAGGTCGATGCGTCCGTCGGCGTCGGGGCGGAGCGCGACGTCGCCCGCGGCGTGGAAGAGGTCGAGCCGGTCGGCCCATCGTCGGGCCGCGGGTTGCTCGGGGTGGACGCGCAGCAGCGCGTGGGGGTGGATGTCGTGACGCGTCCAGCCGTCGCGCCCGGCTGCGCCGGCGCGGCCGTAAAGGGGGTCGGGGCTGAGGCTGTCGGGGTGGAGGTGGAGCGATGAAGGCATGCGGGAGTCCGGATGTGACGCGTTGTGCCGTTGTGAGTGCTTGGAAGTCGCGAAGTTGAGCGTACCATCGACGGCAAGGCGAGGCCGGTCGCGCACTCGACACTCCTCACCCACCGAATTACGATCCGCGCCTCCCACCCACCCGGCGAACCCCACCCATGCCCTTCACCTTCAGCGAAGAACACATCGTCCAGCGGCGGATGCTCGGCTACACCGTCTTCCGCCAGATCATCCCGCCCGCGCTCGTGCGCGACCTCCGCCGGGCCTGCGAGCCGGTCTACGACATCGCCCGCAAGAACGCCGGCCCGCGGGCGATGCGGCTGACGGGGACGACCCGCAACGGGCTCGACCCCCGCGCCTTCACCGACTTCGTCCAGCTCCCCGCGCTCAACGACGCGCTCAAGAAGCTCTTCACGCCCGAGCACACCGCCGGCGAGATCGAAGGGATGGCGATCCTCATCGAGACCGCCGACATCCCCATCACGCAGGCGTGGCACCGCGACGCCCGCGAGGAGGACCTGCTCGAGGAGCGCTGGCCCGAGTTCCGCCGCGTGGTCTACGACCCGAACTTCATCAACCAGTACAACTGCCCGCTCTATGAGGACCATGCGCTCTGGTTCGTGCCCGGATCGCACCTGCGCCCGGACCTGCCGAGCGAGATCGCCGCGTGCAAGTCGAAGATCCTCGTGGGCGACCACTTCACGGAGGAGGAGCGGGAATACCTGGGCGTGCGCTACTGCAAGGAGATGCCGGGCGCGACCTGCCTCTCGATGGACGCGGGCGACTTCGCGATCTACCACCCCTGCGCGTGGCACCTGGGCTCGGTGCTGCCATACCGCAAGCGGGCGACGCTGCACAACATCCCCATCGCGCCGGAGGTGAAGGCGTGGAACGCGCAATGGCACGGGTGGCAGGCGGAGAAGAAGCAGAAGGCCGGGAAGGGTTGAGGAGCGGTGCAGGCCGCGAAACGCGCCTTGGGAAGCGTGCCCCGCGCCGTGGCGGAGGACTTACGATCGCCCCCGCCGAGGATCGCGTCCGTCGCGTGCAACCGGCATTGTGGAAAGTTGATTCACGTTGATTCACGCGTGAATCAAAACTCAATTCTGAGTCGGCAGAGATGGCCACGGCGGGGGACAGCCAAATCGGAATATCCGTAAACTGCTGTTTTGTTTAATCTTACAAACAAATACCATTCGACCAAGATTCGACTGAGTCCGCTGCTTGATCTTGATTCTGATTCAGAATCAAGATCAAGCTTGTGGATAAGTCGGTGATCAGGGCGGGACAGCAGTCCCACAGGATACGACCCGCGCGCAAGTCGAAGAAAAAAACCCAGGCACCGCAGTGCCTGGGCTTTGAATGCAGAGGGATCGCACGTCATTGCGCGACCTCATTTCGCGGGGCGCGACGCCGGGCGGGTCGTTGGCCCGGAGGACTTCCCCTCGCCGCCGCCGCGCGGCCTCTGCTCGGCGGTGAGGATCTGCGTCTCGATCAGCTTCGCCAGCGGCGGCGTCACCTTCGGGCGGGCGGCGACGGCCTCGCCTGCCAGCAGGGTGCGCCTGATCCACGTCTCGCACATCAGCTTGATCTGCGTCTCCTGCTCGGGCGTGATCTTGTTGGCCTTGTATCGCTGCACGGCCGCGGCCCCGAGCTTCGGGCCCAGCCAGGTCGCCCGCATGTCGGGGGGCATCGCAGCCTGCACCTGCGCGTCCTGCCCCTCCGCCAAGGCCTCGCGCCCGGCCTGCAGCACGCGGAGCTGCTCCGCGGCCTCCGCCGCCTCGGCGGGTTTGTCGTGCGCGTCCTTGATCTTGCGTTGGAGATCCTTCATCTGGGCCTTGTTCTCCTCGTCCCAGGAGGAGAGCACGCCCGCCTTGGCCCGCAGGCGCGCAGCCAAGGTCGACTGCTGCTCGGGCGTGGGGTGGAGCTTGGCGACCATCTCGTTGAGCTCCTCCTCGCCCGCGAGGCCCCGGCCGCGCGAGGCGTCGTCGCGTCCGGTCCCGCGGTTGGCGGGCTTGTTCCTGCCGGTGTCCTCCGCCAGCGCCGGCCAAGCGAGCGTCGCGATCAGGAGCCCCGCCGAGAACAAGCCGATCCACTTCGCGCGTCGAACCGTCATAACCGCGTCTCCTGGTCTCAACCGTGGGCAACCGTCAACCGCCGCCGGGCCAACGCCCCGCGCCGCGCCCTATTGCAGCAGCCCGGCCCGCCCGCGTCCAATCCGATGGATTGCCTTGGCGCTCGGCCGGACAGAGCTCACGCAACCCGCCCGATCCTCACGTCCGCTCCCGCCGCGAGAGAAGGTCGAATTCGACTTCGCCGCCGTTCATGTCGCCTTCCGCCCAAGCCGATCACCTGCAGACCGGGCCTCACGGGCGAGCCGGGGCTGCTTATGGGAACTCCGGGGAACTCCAGGGGGTTCGCGGTTGCCTCAGCCCCACCGACGGGTAGGATTGTGCCCGCCTCAGGCTTCGATTCCGCGGGAAGTCCCCGGAATGTCCTGAATCCCCCGGGGCGGCAGAGTAGTCCACACGATCGTTCTTTTTCAGGAGCCGACGCGAATGCCCACGGTCAACATGTACGCCCGCCCCGAAGTCCTCACCCGCGACAAGCACTTGAAGACCCGCTTCTCGCCTCTGTCGAACTTCAAGTTCGCCCGCAAGCTGACCTCCGTCCCGGTCGTGGGCGTCGAATTCCCGCACGTCTGCCGTCGGCACCCCATCGGCTTCCTGGAGGACCCCCAAGGCGGCATCCACGCCCAGGCGATCCTCTCGCTGGTCGAGAACGACAACGGCTTCATCGACGAGGAAGGCCGCTGGCTGGGCACCTACGTGCCCTCGTTCATCCGCCGCTACCCGTTCATCCTGGCCGACGTGCCGAACAACCCCTCAGACTTCGCGGTGGCGTTCGACGGCGACTCGGGCGCCTTCTCCGAGGACAAGGGCGAACCGCTCTTTGATGAGAAGGGCGAGCCGGCCGAGCTGCTCAAGAACCAGATGGAATTCCTCCGCCGGTTCCACGCTGAGAACCTGCGCACCGTCGAGCTGCTCAAGACGCTCAAGGCCGAGGGGCTGCTGGTCCCGCTGAACCTCGACATCACCCGCACGGCCGACAAGGCCCGCTTCGGCGTCCGCGGGCTGCTGATGATCGACGAGAAGAAGCTTTCCGCCCTCCCCGCCGACAAGGCCGGCCTCTACCTGAGCAACGGCCTGCTCGCGCTGGCCTACATGCACCTGATCTCGCTGCGCAACTTCGAGTCGCTCGCCAACCGCATCGGGCACAAGACCGACGACCAGATTCCCTGGTGGGCGAAATAACAGCCAGTCGCGGCGCCCCGAATTGAATGCTCTCAGACAACCGCCCCGCCACCCGGGGCGGTTGTTTTTTCCCGTTGCCCCGGCCGCGCAACGCGGGTACAAATTGGCCGCGTCAATCGTCCCTGCTTGCCTCCTTCCGCCGACGTCATCTCAAGGCGATCACGCACGAAACAGACCATTCACCACGCACTTGTTGTCGAGCGAACGACCCAATCAATCGCCCATGCCCGCTACGGCCCGCCCGCCTGCCCGGACGCAACCCCACCGAGCCTTCGCCCATGACGACCTCCGCCCCCGCGACCTCCGGAACCCCCGCGCCCAACGCCGGCACCGCCGAGCAATTCGGGGTGCTCGTCAAGTCGATCAAGCACGAGATCCACAAGGTCATCGTCGGGCAGGAGGAGATGGTCGACCTGACCCTGCAGTGCATCTTCTGCCACGGCCACGGCCTGCTCATGGGCGTGCCCGGCCTCGCCAAGACGCTGCTGGTCAACACCATCGGCCAGGTCATGGGCATCAAGTCGGCCCGCATCCAGTTCACGCCCGACCTCATGCCCTCCGACATCACCGGGACCGACATCATCCAGGAGGACGAGACGGGGCGCAAGCAGTTCAAGTTCATCCCCGGGCCGATCTTCGCCAACCTCGTGCTCGCCGACGAGATCAACCGCACGCCCCCCAAGACGCAGGCCGCCCTGCTCGAGGCGATGCAGGAGAAGCACGTCACAGTCGGCTCGAAGCGATACGCGCTCGAGCTTCCCTTCTTCGTCCTCGCCACGCAGAACCCCATCGAGCAGGAAGGCACCTACAACCTGCCCGAGGCCCAGCTCGACCGCTTCATGTACCTCATCAAGATCGACTACCCCGAGGGCGCCGACGAGATCGAGGTGCTCCGCCGGACGACGACCAACTACAAGAGCGACCCCAAGCCGGTGATCGACGGCGCGACGATCATGCACTACCAGCGCATCATCCGCGAGGTGCTGGTGCGCGACGATTTGTATGAGTACGTGCTGAAGATCGTGCAGGCGACGCGAGTCTCGAAGGACTACGCGCATCCGTACTCCAAGGAGTGGGTCGCCTGGGGCGCGGGGCCGCGGGCCTGCCAGTACCTGCTGCTGGGCGCGAAGGCGCACGCCTTCTTCAACGGTCGGCCGCACGTGACCGTCGCCGACATCCATGCCGCCGCCAAGCCGGTGCTGCGCCACCGCGTGATCGTGAACTACGCGGCCATCTCCGAAGGCATCACCTCGGACCACGTGATCGAGAAGGTGCTCCAGGCCGTGCCCGCGCCGGGCGCGAAGTAGGCCGCCTCGCGATCTCCCGGCGTCGCAACGCATCCCGCCGGCGTTTGTTTCCCCCGGAGCCCCGGCCGTGCCTCCCCAGCAGCGACAGGTCTACAAACTCGACGAGATCCTCTCGCCCCACGCGAAGGAGGCGCTGAGCCACCTCGAGCTCTTCGCGCGCCAGGCCGTGCAAGGCTGGATGCACGGGGCCCACGTCAGCCGGCGCCTCGGCGTCTCCACCGAGTTCGACCACCACAAGCTCTACCAAGCCGGCGACCCGATCAAGAGCATCGACTGGAAAGCCTCCGCCCGACACGACCGCTTCTACATCAAGCGATCGATCGAGGACTCCGCCGTCGCCGTGCGCCTCATCGTCGACCGCAGCGCCTCGATGGCCTTCGCCGGGCCCGACGTCGACTCCAAGTACCTCCAGGCCGCCCGCCTCGCCGCCTGCCTCGCCTACCTCATCACTGGGCACGGCGACTCCGTCAGCCTCGCCACCGCGACCGCCGGAGAGACGCTCTGGCTCCCCGCGGGCTCGACCCAGCGCCACCTCGTGCAGATCCTCACCGCCCTGGCCTCGAGCGAGCCGCTGTCGCAGGACGGCCTGCAGAACTGCCTGCGCACACTGGTCGAGCGGGCAGAGCGCCGCGGGATCGTCGCCGTGATCTCCGACCTGATGTTCTACCCCGCGCCCGTCCGCCGCGAGATGGCCCGCCTCCGCGCCCAAGGGCACGAGGTCATCCTCTTCCAGCCGCAGAACCCCACCGAGCACGACTTCCCCTTCAACCGCTGGGTGCAGTTCGGCGACCTCGAAAACGCCTCCGCCCGCACGCGCGTCGACACGGTCCTGCTCAAGCGGATCTACCGCGAGGAGCTGCAGAACCTCCAGGAGGCGTGGGTCGCCTGGGCCCGCCGGTTCGACGTCCACCTCGTGCCTTTCCGCACCGACGAGCACGTCGACACGGTCCTCTCCGCCTACGCCGCGTTCCGCGCCGGGCATGGCCGCGGGGGGAAATAGCCCATGGGTTTCGCCAATGCCTACCTGCTCTGGGCGCTCCCGCTGGGGCTCATCCCGATCGTCATCTACTATCTCCTGCGCTTCCGCGCCCTGCGCGTGACGTGGGGGGCGAACTACGTCCTGCAGCTCGCGCTGGAGCGCATGCGCAAGCGGCTGCACCTCGACCAGATCATCCTCATGGCCCTGCGCGTGCTGGCCTGCCTGCTGATCGTGCTGGCCTTCGCCCGCCCGGTGCTCAAGCGCAGCAATCCGGATGTGACCGGCAGCGGCGTGCACCACGTGCTGGTGATCGACGGGTCATACAGCATGACCGCGGGGGCGAACGGTTCTGGCGGGCGCTCGCGCTGGGACCTCGCGCTCGAGGCCGCGAAGAAGCTCGCCGCCACGTGGGGCCGGGGCGAGACGTGGTCGGTCTGCCTCCTGGCCGACCAGCCGCGCTGGGTCGTCGACGCCCAGACGGTGCAGACGCCCGGCGACCCGATCGCCAAGCTCGACGCGCTGCGCCCCGGCGAGTCGGCCGCCTCCCTCGCGGCCGCGTTCACGCAGATCGCCGCGAAGTTCCCCCGCGGGCGGGCCGAGTTCTTCATCTTCGCCGACGACCAGGCCAACACCTGGGACCAAGCCGACCGCCTGAGCCTCCCCGCCGAGCTCAACGCGACGACCTACTGGCTCAAGCCCGGCCCGCCCGCGGGGCCGAACCTCGCCGTCACCGCGCTCCAGCCCGCCGCCGACCGCCTGCTCGCCGCCCAGCCCTCGCGCGTCGTCGCCCGCGTGCGCAACTTCTCCGCCGCCCGCGTCGAGGACCTGCCCGTCGAACTGCTCATCGACGGCGCCTTCGCCGCGCGGCAGACCGTCTCGCTCCTTCCCGACCAGGAGTCGCCCGTCTTCTTCGACATCAAGTTGGCCGACCCGGGCCCGCACCATCTCTGCGCCCAGATCCCCGAGGACGCGCTGGCCTACGACAACCGCCTCTACGCCGGTATCGAGGTCGTCCCGAGCCTGCGCGTCCTGGCCCTGCGCGACCCGCAGAAGACGGGGAAATTCGACTCCGTCTGGGGCTTCCTGGAGACGCTCAACCGCTCACGGCAAATCGGCGCAAGCGCGGGGACCGAATCGACCCCATCACGCCTGGGCCAGATCGAATGGGTCTTGAGCGAAGGCCCGCTCGACGCCGCGGCCCTCGCCAATGCCGACGCCGTGATCCTCGATGGCGGACGCAAGCTGACGCCCGAGCTTGCCGGGACACTCCGCGACTACGTCGCCGCCGGCGGCGGGCTCATCCTCGCCGCCGACGCCTCGGTTGATCCCGACGACGTCAACCACCTCCTCGCCGAGCCCGGCCTCCTTCCAGCACGCCTCGGCCGGCTGCGCAGCGAAGCCCTCGGCGGCGACCAGTTCCGCAGCCTCGCCCGCAGCCCGATCGGCCTCTCACCCCTGCGCCTCTTCGAGACCGAACTCGCCGGCGACCTCACCCAGGCCCGCATCTACAGCTGGTTCGAGCTCGACCCGCGCCCCGGCGCCCAATCCCCGCTCGTGCGCTTCGACGACCAATCGCCCTGGGCCCTCCGTGCCGACGGCCCCGCGGGCCGGGGGCGCACGCTCCTCCTCGCCACCGGCCTCACGGGGCAGGGCAACAACCTGATCGTCCGCGAGTTCTTCATCCCGCTGCTCCACCAGCTCGTCGAAGAGGCCGCCGCCGCCCGCATCTACCCGCGCACGCTCGCCCGTGGCCAGGCCCTCCGCCTCTGGCTCGACGACCCTGCGAAGGTCCAAGGCGTCACCTTCGCGCGCCAGGGCGAGGAGGCCCAGGCGATCGCGCCACGCTCCGCCAGCGGGGGAGCCGGCGCGGGGGCCGTCGCCGAGGTCAACGACGCCGCTCTGGAGTCGGGCCTCTACACCACGCTCGCCTTGCGCGAAGGCGGCAGCAAGCGCTCGTGGTTCGGCGTGCAGGGCCCTCGCGTCGATTCCGACCTCACGCCCGCCCCCGCCCTGCTGCTCGCTGCCGCCGCGAGCCGCCTGAACCTCACCACCGTCTCCGATTGGCCGGCGCTCGAACAAGCCCTGCTCCGCCAGCGGGCCGGGCGCGAGTGGTACTCCTTCGCCGCCCTGGCGGCCTTCGCCTTCCTCGTCGGCGAGATGCTCTTCCAACGCCGCTTCGCCCCCGAGCGCAGCCGCAAGGCGGCGTCGTCCGCCAAGCCCGCCCGCCGCGCCGTCCGCAAGGCCGATTCGACGCCGGACTCCGGCACTCCCGCAAGCCCCGGAGCCCCCGCCCGCTCGTGAGCGATTTCCTCTCCATCACGCCCGCCTTCCACCGCCCCGGCCTCATCCCGGCCTTGGGCGATTGGTCCGTTTCGCCGCGCGAGGAGAGCCGCTTCCTCGTCCAATTCACCGCCGCCGCCTCGCCGTGGTGGCTCCTCCTCCTCGTCCCGCTCGCCGCCCTGCTCGCCTGGGCCCTCTATCGCCGCGACTGGCCGGCACTGACCCGCCGCAGCGTCGTCGGCCTCACCCTCCTCCGCGCCTTGCTCCTCGTCGGGCTCATCGTCCTGGCCTTCCGCCCCAACCTCGTCCACCGCCGCACACTCACCTACCCCGGGCGCGTCGCGATCGTCACCGACGACTCGCGCAGCATGACCGCCCACGACGACCGCCTCCCCGACGCCGAAGCCCTTCGCCTCGCCCGCAGCCTCGGCCTCGCCCCCGCCGACCAGACCGCGCCCTACCACGCGATGGCCGACCTCGCCTTCGCCCTCGTCGCCCAACTGCGCGACTACGAGCGATACGCCCGTTCCGCCGACCGCGCCTCCGACGCCTTCTGGGAGCGGGCCGGCCAGTTCCAGCAGGACGCCCGCCAACAACTCACGCGCCTCGACGAGACCGCCTCCGCCGCCCGCCCCGTGACGCTCCAAGGCGTGCCCGACGCCGCCGAGCCGTTGACCCGCGCGCAAACCCATCTCGCCGAGCTCCGCCCCGCGCTCGACGCCCTCTTCGTGGGCGACCGTGGCCCCGGAGCCAAGGCCTTCACCGACTATTTCCGCCAGGCCGAGGCCTTCGCCCGCGAGTGCCTTGCCCTCCAGGCCCGACTCGACGTCGCCCGGCTCGCCAAGGGCGACAAGGCCATGCGCGACACCGCCGACGCCCTCCGCGCCCGCACCCGGCTCGAACTTCTGGGCGTCGCCCTCGGCCGCGCCTCGGCCTCGCTCCCACCCGCGCTCCGCGACCAGAGCGTCCAGCTCCACAGCCTCACCACCGGCGAGCGCCGCCCGCTCAACGATCCGCGACCGCTCGCTCCGGGCGGCGCGTCGACCGACATCGTCTCTCGACTCCAGGCGATCGCCGACGAGCCCAGCGACAGCCCGCTCTCCGCAGTCGTCCTGCTCACCGATGGGCAGGACGTCGCCGCCCGCCCGCCCGCGCCCGTCTCCGCCTCGCTATCGCGCCAGCAGACGCCGCTCCTCGCCGCGACGCTCGGGGCCGACGCCGAGCCCACCGACGTAGCGCTGGTCGACCTCATCGCCCCGCCCATCGCCGTCGTGGGCCGACCCGTCACGCTCGAACTGGTCGTCAAGGTGGCGATCGACCGCCCGCTCGACACCCGCGTCGAGGTCACGCGCGACGACCAGCCCGTGCTGGCCGTCCCCGTGAAGCTCACGCCCGCGGCGCGGCTGTCGATCCCCGTCACCCTCACGCCCGACAAGCCCGGGCTGTTCCGCTACGCCGTGCGCGTCGCGCCCGTATCCGGCGAGATCTTCCCGACCCAGAACAACGCCGCCGACTTCGCCCTCAACGTGCGGGCCGAGCCGCTGCGTGTCCTCCTGCTCGACTGGAAGCCGCGCTGGGAGACGCGCTTCGCCCTCAACGTCCTCCAGCGCCTCCCCTACGTGCAGCTCAACACGATCATCGCCGTCACCCGCGAGAACCAATCCCTCGCCCGCGGCGGCGAGCGCGGCTGTTGGCCCGACTCGCCCGCGACGCTCTCGCTCTACGACCTGATCATCCTTGGCGACCTTCCGCCCGACCTGCTCTCCGACGCGGAGTGGGACGCGCTCAGGGGCTGGGTCGCCGACAAGGGCGGCTCGCTCTGTTTCCTCGCCCCGCGCACGCAGACGGGCCTTCTCCCCGCCGCGGCCGTCACGCGCGGCCTCCTGCCGTTGGTCGAGCCTATCGCCAGCGCCACCCGCCCCGCGACACCGACGACCTCCGCCACCGCGCCCGACGACGAGCTCCGCCGCGCCGACCAGCTACGCCTCACCCCCGCTGGCCTGCTTCACCCGCTCACGCTGGAGCTCGCCGACCGCGTCGCCCTCGCCTCGCCCCAGTCGCTCGCCTCGATCTCCCCACGCCTGCGACCCGCCGCCCAGACGCTGATGCTCGGCCCGGGCGACGCACCGCTCGTCGCCTTCCAAGGCCTCGGCAAGGGCAAGACGCTGCTGATCGACTCCGACCGGCTCTGGATGGCGCTCAACCCCACGGCCCACCGCGCCCATTTGCAGATGTTCCTCGAGCTCGCGACCTGGGCCGTCGAGGCCGACGCACCGCAGCCGGGTCCGCGCCTCGCGCTCGACCGCCGCCGAGCCCCCGCGGGGCAGGGCGTGCAGGTATGGGCCGACGCCTCGCAAGCGGGCGGGCACGTGCAGGCCATGGTCGCCGGCCAATCGGTCGGCGATGCGGCCCTCGTGACCGACCGCCCCGGCAGCACCCTGCTCCGCGCGGCTTTCCCCAACCTTCCTGTGGGAGCCGTGACGTTCCGCGCTTCGAGCTCGCGTGCCGAGGCGGGTTCGGAGACGCAGACCGTGCTCATCACGACGCGCGACCGCGAATTGAACGACCTCGCCCGCAGCGACACGCTGCCCGACAAGCTCGCCACGGCGACCGGCGGTTCGCGGCGGACGCTCGCCGAGCTGCCCCAGCTCCTGCGCGAGATCGAGCCGAGGCAACGCATCGAACGCCTCGAACGCACTTGGCGGCTGTGGGACTCCCCCATCGTGCTCGGCCTGCTTGTCGTGATCCTGAGCATCGAATGGGTCTGGCGCAAACTCGCGGGGCTCGTGTGAACCCATGGGCATGAGGCTCCAACATCTCCCGGCCCCCGTCGCCGACCGGCTTAGGCAATACGCCCGGCGAAAGGCTGTCCTCCGCGCCCTGCGGCTCACCTTCATCGCGTTCCTGTCCTACGTGCTGCTCGTGTTGGTCATGACGCATGTCGACCGCTTCGCCTTCCTCGACAGCGGCCAACGACAAGGCCACTTCTGGCTGGTCCACGGCCTCCTCGCGCTGCTCGTCCTCGTGGAACTCGTGTGGCTCGCCCGCCAGAGATCCACGGCGCGCGAGTTGGCCTACGAGCTTGAGTCGCGGCTGGGGCCGAAGGCGGCCGAGCGGCTGGTGACGCTGGAGAACGTGCGGTCCCGCGGCGAGGGGCGCGCGACGCCCGCCGGCGCGGTCGAGGCCGAGCTTGCCGCCGCGCTTGAGGCCTCCACCATCGAATACAGCCGCGACCTGCCCGCCGCCCGGCTGGCCCGCGACCCGCTCGCCCGCCGGCTGGGGATCGCCTCCGCGGTGGTGGCATTGGGGTGCGCGGCCCTTTTCGCCGCGCCGCTCTACCAGTTCCCGCTCATGCTGCAGCGGTTCTACCAACCGTCGCGCGACTTGCCGCGACCGAGCTTCATCGCGCTGGAGGTGACGCCGAACCAAGCGATCCTCGGCCGCGGCGCCGAGGCGGTGATCCAGGCCCGGGTGGTCGACCGCACGCCCGCGCCGCTGCGCTGGCTGATGGACCTGCTCCACGCCGCCCCGCGCGGGTGCGTCATCTCCATCGAGCCGCTGCGGGAGCACGCAGCGACCGCCCCCGCCTCGGCGCCGGCGACGCAGGCGGCTCCCTCGCCTACAGTCGCGCCGACAGCCACAACGACCGCCAACATGGTCCGCGTGCAGCGCGACATCTACCTCTTCACCCGCGGGAATCTCCAGGAGAGCTTCGCCTTCGACGTCACCTGCGGGAACGCCCAGAGCGCCCGACAGGCCGTGCGCGTCGCGACCCAGCCGCGCATCGTCGCCCTCCGGCTGACCGCCACGCCGCCCGCCTACAGCAACCTCCCCGTGCAGAGGCTCGACAGCCTCGCCCGCCCGATGCGTTTCCTCCCCGGGACGCAGATCGAGCTGGCCTTCACCACCGACCAGCCGGTGAAGCGCCGATTGCTGCACGTCGAGCGCGCGCCCAAGCCGATCGACCCGGCATGGGACGAGGCCACGCTCACGGGCACGCACCGCTTCGTCCTCAAGGAGCCCGTCGCGCTGGAGTTCGAGGTCGTCAACAGCCTGGGCTTCGCCAACGTCGATCGTTCGCCCCTCCGCATCGGCCTGCAGGACGACCAGCCGCCGACGATCCGGCTCGACCTCCCGCCGCAGGAGATCGAGACCGTCGCGGCCTCGCTGGTCTCGTTCCAGGGGCAGGTCGAGGACGACCTGGGCCTGGCCGAGGCGTCGCTGAAGTTCGTGCTGAACCCCGACCCCAAGCGCGAGCCCACGCCGCGCGAGATCGTCCTGCCGATCGAGACGCCCGGGCAGCGCAAGCTCGAGCTCGCGGCAGCGCTCGACTTGGAGAAAACCGGGGCCGTCCCGGGCGACACGCTGCAGGTCGAGGTCCGCGCCCGCGACACGCGCGGGTCGGACAGCCTCTCGCGCCCCGTGTTGATCCATGTCGTCCCCTTCACCCGCGGGGCCGACGAGCAGCGGCGGATCGCCGCCCTGCGCGTGGTCGCCGGAGCACTCGACGCCATGCTCGCCGCGGGCAAGGCCGCCGACGCAGAATCCGGCTACGCCGCGGTCGACAACGACGCTTACGCCGCCTTGGTGAAGACCGCGGCCTCCGCGGGCGTCACGCTCGCCGAGGCCGCCAGCGCCCGCTCGATCATCGACCTGCTCGAGTCGGAGCAGTACCTCACCCGCGACCCGCGCGACCAGCGCGACGTGCGGGAGATCCACGCCGTCTTCGCCCGCATCGCCGGGCCGATGGGCCTTTCGGCGGAAGGCCGGGCGGCCTTGGTGAAGGCCCAAGGCCCGCGCCTCGCCGCAGCCATCCGCGCGCTGGCGAACTACCGCGACGCCCGCAACATGCTTTGGCGGTTCCTGGGCATGCGCGAGGAGTCGGTCCGGCTCCGCGGCGTCTTGGCCGACCTGCAGGAGAAGGAGTCGCCCCCGGCCGAGGAGATCGACCGGCTGAACCGCCGCACCTCGCTGGTCCTCGCCGCGCTGCAGGACCTCGGGGCCTCGTTCCTAGAGCTCTCGCGGTCCACGCCGGGCATCAACGCCAAGGCCGCGACCGACCTCGTGGGGGAGATCAACGAGACCGGCTTCTTCATCACGCGCGGGAGCATGGCCCGGCGGAAGTCCTCGGCCGCGCAGATCGCCCAGAAGCTCGGCGACGCCTTGGCGCTCCTCCGCCCCACGCTACCCACGCTGCTCGAACGCGACCTCGCCGCCCGCCGCGAGGTGGAGTCGCTTTACGCCACCGCGCTGGGCACGGTGGCATCCGGCCCCGCCGACGCGGCGAAGCCCGACCCTGCCGCGCTCGGCCAGTGGCTCGACGCCGCCTCGGCGTGGCTCGCCGCCGACCGTCGGCTGATGGAGCGAGAGCCGTTCGCCCCGATCACGCCCCGTCTCACGGGGTTCGCCCTCGCGGAGTCGCTGGCCCGCGTCCGCGGCGCGGCCTCCGCCCAGCAGGCCGCGCTTGAAGCCCAGCGCCGTGCAGTCGCGGCCGCGATCCTGCGGACCGATGTCCCGTGGTCCGCCGCCGCCGACCGCGAGCGGGCCGTGCACGACCGGCTCGTCCTCGCCTGGCTCACCGAGACGACCCGCCGCTGGCCCAACCTCTCCGATGTCGAACGCCAACTCGAAATCGCGCTGATCGCCGGCGAGTTCGCCGCCGCCCGCGCCACGTCGCCCGCCGCCATCGCCGCGGCGCTCGACCCTGTCCTGCGGCTCCCGCTCGACTCCGCAGCGAGCCAACCCGCGGCCGCGGCGGCTGGCCGCGAGATGGCAGCCGCGACGGCGGACGCCCGCGAGGCGGCGAAGGAGATCGCCGCGATCGCCTCCACGCGGCCCGAGTTCGCGGCGCTGAAGCAGGCGGGGTCGCCTGAACTGGCCCAAGCCTGCGTCGCCGCGGTCGCCGAGGCCTCGGCCAGCTTCACGGCCCTGGAGAAGGCGATCGCCAACGACGCCTCAGCCGCCGACCTCGCACGCCAGCTGCGGGCCACGCTCCGCGCTTTCGACAACCAGGCGCAGACGCTCGACCTCGCCGCCGACACGCTCTCGATGAGCCTGCTGGTCCTCCCCGGCTCGCCCGACGTGCCCGCGTCGCGCGACGCCCTGCTGCTGGGCCTGCGCGACCTCCACGGGCGGTTCCGTCAGCGCACATCGACGGCCTTCGACGCGCTGCGGGCGGCGACCGCGGCCGACGCCTCCGCGCAGCAGCTCGGCGAGGTCAAGTCGCAGTCGGGCCGGTTGAAACTCCTGCAGGAAGCCCTCGCCGCCGGCACGCCCAAGCTCTTCGGCGCCGCCTCCGCCACGCAGCCCGGGGGCGCCGGCGCCGGGGGTCGCACCGCCGCGACGCTGGCCCGCTCGGCCGCCCTCGCCCGAGCCACCCTCGAGTCGACCGGCAAGCCCGAGGCCGGCCGGCTCGCCGCCACGCTCACGCAGCTTCCCGGAGCGGCAGCGTCCCTTCTCGCCTCGCGCGGTCCCGCCGTCGTCGCGGCACGACAGGGCATCGTCGACGCCCTCGCCGCGGTCGAAGACAAGTCGCCCGACCCCGTCCGCGCCGGGGCATCGCTCTCCCGCGCCCGCGCCGCGATGGACGAGTTCCGGGGCTTGGCCGAGCAGATCGGGGCCGCGAATCTCCCGCCCGCGATCACCGCCCCGCTCGCCGTCGCCGCGACGGAGTTGCAGCGCCTCCCCGCCGTGCCCGCCGACGGCGACGCCACGGCCTTGGGCAAACTGCGCTTCGCGCTGGGCGAGGCCCGCCGGAAGTTCGACGCGCTCGTGGGCGCGGTCCGTGCCCTGGGGGCGCAATCCTCGGAGGAAGGGCTCGAATACCAAGGCGGCCCCGTGCGGGCGTGGGCCGAGCGTAATGGCTACGAGGCCCAAGCCGTCCGACAGCGCCTCCTCGCGTTGAGCCGGTTCGCGCAAGGGCAGGCCCTCGCGGGGCTGCTGCCTGCGGCCGGCGCGACGACTCCAACATCGCCCGCCGACAGCGTCGGCGAGGCCTACGCCTGGGCCGCGTTGCTCTACCGTCTGCAGCGCTCGGAACTCGCCGGAGCCGGGCTCGCGCAGACGACCCAACGGCCTGCCGGGAAGGTGACCGATCCACTGCTCGAATTCCTCCGAGGCGAGTTGCAGAAAGCCAAGCAGCAGCAAAAACTGCTGATCGAATATTCGGAGCCGACGAAGGCGTATCTCGACATGGTGGGTGATTACCTCCGTTACTGAACCTTGGAGCGAAGCGATCGCGCAGCCATGACCGACCCACGCCCCCACCCTCGCACGCCCTCACCGCGACCGCCGCATCGCCCGCGCGGTGCGTGGACCGCGTGCCTCGCCGCGCTGCTCATCTGTCTCACGTCACTCGTCCCAGCCCGTGGCCAAGCCACCGCCCCCGCCGACACGGGAATCGACCCCGCCGTCGCGCGGGCCCGCGCCCGTGCCGCCGCCGCGGCCAGCCAACCTTCGGCCACCACCGCCCCCGCTCCGATCGCTACTCCGACACCCGAGCCGGTCGATCCCGACAAGCTCCGCGCCTCCGTCTCGGGCGGGCTCGATTGGCTCGTCGCCCAGCAGGTCCGCAGCGGGCCCGACGCCGGCGGTTGGGAGGGAGGGAACTACCCCACCGCCGCCGCCAGCCTCGCCGGCCTCGCGTTCCTCGCCCACGGCCACCTCCCGCACGAGCCCGGTCCGTACGGCCAGGCCGTCGAACGCGCGATGGCCCACGTCCGCCAGAGCATGACGCCCGACGGCTACCTCGGCGAGCGCGGGAATTCGATGTACGTCCACGCCATCTGCACCCTCTTCGGCGTCTCCTACCTCGGGCTCTCGCGCGAGCCGCAGCGCGAGGTCGAGCTCTCGCAGTGGTGCAAGCGGGCGATCGACGTGATCGTCCAATCTCAGCGCGTGCGCAAGCAGCCCAGCGAGCAAGGCGGGTGGCGCTACTCCCCCTCCACCGACGAGAGCGATTTGTCCGTCAGCTCTTGGCAGCTCCTCGCGCTGCTCGCCGCCCGGCAATGCGGCTACGAGGTCGACCAGGAGGTGATCGACTCCGCGCTGCGCTACTTCAACAGCGCCTGTCAGGAATCGGGCGACTCCGTCGGCTTCCTCTACCGCCCGGGCATCACCAAGGACCCCGAGCCGGGCGTCACCGGCGTCGCCATCGCGGTCAAGACGCTCTTCGAGCGCCCCGCCGACCCGCGCCTGCCCCGCGCCGTGAACTATCTCCGCCGGTTCCCGCCCGCGTGGGGCGGGCAACAGTACAAGGGCTTCTATTACTCGGTGAACTTCTACCTCGTGCAGGGCTTCTTCCAGCTCGGGCCCGCGCCGTGGGGCAGCTATGGGCCAGCCGTGCAGCGTATCCTGATCGAGCACCAATCGGGCGACGGGCATTGGCCCTTCCCGCCCGACGGCGAACTGGAGGCGCGGGCGACCAGCCCCGCCTACGCCACCGCGATGGCGCTGCTGATGCTGGGCATGGACAACCAATTCCTCCCCATGTACCAGCGCCAGGCGGAGCTCTTCGGCGGGTCTCGATGACCGGCCCGGCGATGCACGAAATCAGCCTTTCGGCCGCCCCTAATCAGGGCAAAAGCGTTGTAGGATGACGCCGCCCTGAAGGCCTTGGCGCGAAGCCCACACGATCCTCCATTGTTCCAAGAGGCCCCGTCGATGAACGCCACCCCAGGAACCTCCCACTTGCTCAAAACCCATCCGCTCGCGAAAGCCGCGTTCGCCTTGGCGCTCCTGGCGCTGCTCCCCTCCGCCGCCTCCGCCGCGGACGACTGGAAGCATGTCACCGTCGCCGAGGGCCTCCCGGGCAACGAGACGCAGTTCCTCAAGAACGACGCCGCCGGCGGCTACTGGGTCGGCACGCTCGCCGGGCTCGGGCGCGTCGTAGGCGACAAGATCGAAAAGACGCCCGTCAAGGGCGAGGCGTGGGACGTGCTCCGCGTCGACGCGACGCACTACTGGGTCGGCACCGGCGGCGGGGCCGCGCTGGTCGAGGGCGAGAAGGTCACGCCCTTCATGAGGGGCGGGATCGTCACGCCCATCGTCCCCTTCCACGACAAGACCTGCCTCTCGCTCTCGAAGGACCGTGGGACCGAGACCAGCACGCTGATGCACTTCGACGGCTCCGATTGGAAGCCCGTGCCGGCGCTCAAGGGCAAGAACGCGGTCGACCTCATCCGCCTCGCCGACGGCAAGGTCTGGGTGAGCGTCGAGGGCGACGGGCTGGCGGTCTTCGATCCCGCCAAGGGGCTCGCCGCCCCGACGCGCCATCTCGAGAGCCAGAACGTCACCACCGTGGCGCAGGACTCCTCAGGGCGCGTCTGGTGCGGGCTCTGGCAGCGCGGCGTGACCGTCTTCGACGGCAAGGCCTGGACGAACCACCTCGCCAACCAGTCGATCTACGCCCTCTCGATCCGCCAGGACAAGGCCGGGGCCGTCTGGGTCGCCACCGACAAGGCCGGCCTCTGGCGCTACGACGGCAAGGCCTGGACCAACGACCTCAAGGACGAGGGGCCGATCACGCTGATCGAGCCGACCTCCGACGGCAAGATGTGGATCAGCAGCCAGAGCGTCGGCGGGCTGCGCTACTTCGACGGCAAGGCGTGGGTCGTCTCCCTCGCGGGTCCGACGCCCATCCGCTGCCTCCTGGAGACGCCCGACGGCAAGCTGGTCGCCGGCTCGGTCCTCGAAGGCTTGTACATCCTGGGCAAGAAGTGAGCCTGTCCGCCACCGATCGCCTCGCGATCTTTTTCCCTGACCGTCAATCGTCCGCCCGCGCCCGCCGCGCGGGACTCCGGAGTCCAAGCATGGCCCTGCGTTTCACGCTCATCGCCGCCCGCGCCCTGACCTTCGCCGCCGCCCTGCTCGCGCCGGCCTTCCCCGCCTCCGCGGTGGAGTCGCCCTCCTCCAGCGGCGAGGTCTCGACGGTCGACACGCCCATCGTCCGCGTCCCCATGACCGCCAAGCCGCCGACCATCGACGGCACGTTCACCGAAGGCGAGTGGGACGATGCGGCCGGGCTCTCGGGCTTCTGGTACGACTACGGCAGCGCCGACTTCCGCTACCTCGCCCCCCCGCAGACGCAGCTCCAGGTCTACACGACGTACGACAAGGAGAACCTCTACGTCGCCTACGTCTCGCCGATCTACCCCGAGAAGTCGTGGATGCGGGCCCGCGGGCGCTTCCCCGACGTCGACCACCACCCGCTCTACGGCCTGATCTGGGACGACCACGTCGAGCTCGAGTTCCGCCCCACCGGCGACAACGTGCGCGGCTTCCAGCAGGGCCTCTTCAAGTGGTTCGTCAACCCCATCGGCACCATCTCCGACATGCACTGGTCCCCCGCCGGCGGATGGGGGCGCAACTGGCAGTCGGGCGCGGTCGTCCGCTGCGGCGTGACCGATAAGACCTGGGTCCTTGAGATGGCGATCCCGCTCAAGAACTTCAAGGACGGCGACTACGCGGGCAAGAACGCCGACGGCACCCCCGTCGTCAACATCCCCCCGCCCGACGGCACCTCCTACCGCGCCTGGTTCACCCGCTCCATCGGCGGCAACGGCGACTTCTTCAACGCCTTCGACAAGCACATCTGGAACACCACCAAGCTCAAGATGACCTTCGACTCGCAGGCCCCGACCTTCCAGGTCAACGACCTGGGCCCGATCATGGAGGACAACGTCGACCTCAAGGTCACGCTCAAGAGCCACAACACCCAGTCCGAGACCATCCGCCTGGGCTTCTTCGTCGAGAGCGCCGCGGGCCTGGTCTACTCCAGCTACGACGCCCCCGAGCTCAAGGACGGGCTCGTCGAGCTCCTCCCGGGCGAGACCAAGAAGCTGCGCCTCCGCCAGGCGCTCCCGGGCATCTCCAAGGAGGGCAACGTCCTGTGGTTCGACGTCCGCGCCGCGGGGCAGCCGAGCAAGACGCTCTTCCGCACCCGGCTGATCGACTTCCACTCCATGGAGGGCGGCGCCGAGGGCAAGCTGACGTTCAAGGCCCGCCGGATCGATGTCATCGAAAGGCTCCGTCCCCCGAAGAAGGACTTCGACCTGCGTTACGACTTCTCGCCCTACCGCAAGCGGCTGGCGGCGGTGGTCGACATCGGCATCCACGGCGCTAGCGAGGAGGCCAAGCGGACCAAGGAAGTGAAGTTGCTCGTGACCACCGCCGACAAGGACGAGCGCACCGTCGCGGAGCAGCGCGTGCCCATGAACGGCGACTTCGCCTGCGCCATGCTCGAACTGCCCAGCCTCGTCGACGGCGAGAAGTACCGGCTCTCGGTCCTGCTCTTCGACGAGAACAAGCGCATCGTCGGGGAGACCTCGCCCGACCCGTTCACCTACAAGATCGAGCCGTGGATGAACAACAAGCTGGGGCTCGACGACGTGGTCTGGGAGCCTTACGTGGTGATCCAGCCCGCGGCCAACGGGTTTGAGACGCTCAAGCACAAGTTCACGATCGACCCCTCGGGCCTGCCGGCGCAGATCGAGATCAAGCCCGACGTGCGCGAGCTGCCGCTGGAGTTCCGCGCCGCGGGCGCCAAGACGCCCGACGCCGACCTGCTCGCCGCCGGGCGCGGCCCGCAGCTCCGCGCCCCGATCCGCCTCGAGGCGGTGGTGAACGGGCAGCGAGTCGTGGCCCAGGTCGTCCAGCCCGCCAAGGCCGTCCGCACCTGGAAGAGCGAGATCGAGTACGAGTCGCAGCTCAAGGTCGGGCCCATCGAGGTCGCCCTGCGCACGCAGTACGACTGCGACGGCGCGATGCACGCCAAGATGACCTACGGCGCCTCGGCCCCGGCGGGCATCGACCGCTTCGAGCTGGTCACCGACGTCGCCGGGCAGGTCGACATGGTCGTCCCCACGATGCAATACGGCGGGATGCAGGGGCCCGACGCCTGGGAATGCACGCTCCCCGCCGGCGAGGGCGTCGTCTGGGAGAGCGGCAAGTCCGAGCGCCCCGAGCTCTACTACTCCAAGTTCGTCCCGTTCATCTTCTTCGGCAGCGGCGACCGCGGCTTCACCTGGTACTCCGACTCCGACAAGCCGATGATCTTCGACCGCGACGGCTCGACGATGAGCCTCGAGCGCGACAAGGCGGGCAACGTCACATGGCGCTCGATGTTCGTGAACATGAAGGCGCAGGTCGGCGAGAAGCGGACGGTCGACTTCACCATCCTCACCCACCCCTCCAAGCCCAAGCCCAAGGAGTTCCGCAAGCTGGCGTGGTTCTACCGCGGCCCGATTTGGGCGGCGAACTACCGGATCGAGGGCATCAACCTCGCGGAGGATTACCTCAAGCCCCGCATCCGCGAGGCGACGGGGGCGCCCAAGTCCGTGCCCGACGACCAGCTCGCGACTTTCCGCAACGACACCCCGCCCTGGAACCGCTACGGCCGGCTCCGCAACGAGGGCGTCTGGCCGCTGATGGACCGCAACTTCGAGGACAAGGCCGTCTACTACATCGAGCAGCACATCCGCATCGGGCGGCGCGTGGGGTACTGGTGGGACGAGACCTGGCCGGTCTACCGCTCCGACAACCTGGCCGAGGGCGACGCCTACATGCGCGACCCCAAGACCATCGGCAAGAACGAGGTGCCTTGGCAATCCGGGCAGCTCACCGGCTACATGCGCGACACCTTCAAGCGCACCAGCCGCATCGCCGCGACCAACAACGTCCCGCAGCGCAACTACGTCTGGGCGAGCAACGCCGCGACGCTCTACGAGTCCACCGCCTGGGACACCCAGCTCGTCGAGGAATGCGGCGCCGCCCACCGCTCCTACGAGATCGACACCATCACCGCCTACCCCAACTCCCTCGTGCGCTACATGGCCCACAACTTCACCGGGCTGGTCTGCCGCGTCGTCGCCGACGTCGGCATGCTCCCCGCGGGCGACGATCCCCGCATGGAGCGCCAGCTCTACGGCCGCGCCCTCATCAACGACTTCGGCGTCACCCCCGACGGCCCGCACGGCCGCTTCCTCAATCCCGACCACGCCACCCGGATACTCAAGGCTCTCCAGGATTTCGGCTACTTCGAGGACCAGGAGACCGAGTACCTCCCCTATTGGCGCAACACGCAGATCATCCGCTACGGCACGATTCCGCCCCCCACAGACCGCTTCTCCAATGCCGAGGCCAACCCCGCCGCCAAGGTCTCCGTCGCGGTCTACCGCCGGCCGTTCGAGCAGGGCGGGCGCAAGGGCTACAAGGCGATGATCGTCCTGCTCAATGAGTCGAGCGTCCCCGTGCGCGAGCCGCTCTACCTGGTCCAGCCCCAGCGCATCCTCGGCGGGCTCAACGCCAAGACCGCCAACGAGACGGCCGGCACGTTCAGCGTCGCGGGCCTGCCCGAGAACGGCGACTGGAAGGTCGGCCAGCTCGCGGCGCGCCTCCCCGCGGCCAACAACGTCCTGCTCGACCTGGAGACCAACGGCCTGGTCGACATGGCCCCCACCAAGGAAAAGGGCGAGCAGGTCTTCGGCCCGGTCTTCATCCTCCCGCACGACTTCCGCATCCTCTACGCCCAGGGCTTCGTGAAGTGACCCGCCTCGGGATGGAAGCGCCATGACGATGCAGTGTCGGCCGCTGACGATGTCGCTGTTGTCGCTCGCGGCCGCCGGCTTTGCGTCCGTCACGGCGTTTTCCGCCGTCGCCGCGCTCGGCGCGGACGCTCCCGCCACCGCGCAGGGCGCCGAGGAGGGCGGGCCGGAGCGCATCCTCACGACCATCGTCGACCCCGCGAAGCCCACCGCGGAGTCGGCCGGCGTCGCGGTCCACGCCGCGAACTACATCAAGCAGCAGAAGCTCCCCGCGGAGACGGTCATCCGCGTCCAGCTCGAGGAATATTACGAACCCGTCCTGGGCGTACGGCGCGAACTCCACTCGCTCGCGCCGCTCAACGCCCAGGGGCAGGTCGACGGGCTCGAGTCGATCATGTTCCGCTGGCGGGGCGTCATCCGCTCCGTCACCTACAAAGCCGGCGTGAAGAACGGCCCCGAGACGGTCTACAACGACCACAAGGTCACGTCCGTCACCCCTTGGGTCGACGGCAAGATCCAGGGCGTCCGCCAGGTCTTCAACTCCGGCGGCAAGGTCGCGAGCGAGACGCCCTTCGTCAACGGCATCGAGTCCGGCGAGAGCAAGGCCTACGACCCCGACGGCTCGCTCGTCCGCGTCACCCTCCTCAAGGACGGCAAGCGAGAGGGCGACATGACCGACTACTGGCCCGGCACGAAGCAGGTCAAGAAGGCCGTCCCGTACGTGGGCGGGAGGATCCAGGGCCTCGTGCGAGAGTTCTACCTCAACGGCAAGCCCAAGCGGGAGATCGCCTTCAAGGACGGCCTGATGCACGGCCCCGCCCGCGACTTCGACTCCGAGGGCAAGCTCATCAAGACGATTTGGTACATCAAGGGCGACGAGGCCAGCCAGGCCGATTACGAGAAGGGGAAGTGAGGCCCATGCTCGCCGCGATCGACCACGTCAATCTCGTCGTCCGCGACCTGCCCGCGATGAAGGCATTCTACCGCGACGTGCTGGGGCTGCGGGTGACGAAGGAGGTCCGCATCAACGGGCCGTGGATCGAGGCTGTGGTGGGGTTGCCTGATGTGGACGCGGACGTGGTCTACCTGGAGTTCCCGTCGACGACCGCCGGCCCGCGCATCGAGTTGATTGCCTACCGATCGCCCGCTGCGGTGCCGATGCCGAACCCCGACCGCCCCAACGCGATGGGCCTGCGCCACATGGCCTTCCGGGTCGACGCCATCGACGCGCTGGTCGGCCGGCTCGGCGCCGCGGGCGTGCGCTTCTTCGGCGACGTGCAGCAGGTGCCCGACGCGCAGGTGAAGTACGCCGGCGGGCTGCGCAAGCGGCTGGTCTACTTCCGCGACCCCGAGGACAACCTGCTTGAGCTGTGCGAGTACCGCGCGGGGGCGTGAACCGTCGCCTGGCGCGCCATCTTCGATCACCCCATCGGATCGGGCTTCATCCCCGCGTGGCCGGGGCGGGTCGCCTGGACCACCGGCACGTCGGGCAGCGCGCCGATGAACCGCTTCCCGTACGGCTTGGTGACGATCCGCGGATCGAGCACGACGACGGTGCCCGTGTCCTGCCGCGAGCGGATCAGCCGGCCGAAGCCCTGCTTGAACTTCAGGATCGCCTCGGGCAGCGAGTAGTCGTTGAACGGGTTTCCCCCGCGGGCCGTGATGCGCTCCATGCGGGCCTCGACCAGCGGGCGGTCGGGCACGGCGAAGGGCAGGCGGGTGATGATGACGTTCCGCAGCGCCTCGCCGCGGACATCGACGCCCTGCCAGAAGCTGTCGGTGCCCAGGAGCACGCTGCGCAGGTCGCCTCGGAACCGCTCGAGCAGGGCGCTGCGCTGCTCGCCCTCGCCCTGCACAAGCATGGGCATCCCGCGGGCGGAGAGGAAGGGCGCGAGCCACTTGGCCGAGCGCTGCAACGATGCGTAGCTGGTGAAGAGGACGAACGCCCCGCCGTCGGAGCGGTCGATGTGCTCGAGGATGCGCGGGAGCAGCGCGTCGAAGTGGGTGGGATCGTTGGGCTCGGGCACGAAGCGGTCGACGAGCAGCTTGGCCTGGGTCTTGTAGTCGAAGGGCGAGCCGAGCTGGAGGGTCAGCGCGTCGGCGCAGCCCAGGCGGGCCTGCAGGTGGGCGAACGGGCCGGTCGGCGCCGGGCGAATCGGCGCGTCGGGGAATGGGGCCGGTTCATCGGCGTCGAAATCGGCCGCCGGCTTCGGGGCCCGCTTCGCAGGTTTTTTTTCAGTGGGTTTAGTGGTGCCCGTTGCCATCGTCGCCGATGTGAGCGTCACGCTGATCGGGCGTCCCTCTGGAGTCATCGCCTGGAAGAGCCTCTCGCGAAGCAGCGGGCCGACGTCGATGGGCGAGCACGAGAGCGACACCCGCCTTGAGCGACCGCCCGTCCCGAGTTCCACCCAGTAGACGCAGTCGGGCACCTGCTGGGCGATGATCGCCTTCAGCCCCCCCGCCGCATCCTCGCAGCGCCCCGCGTAGCCCGAGAGCTCGAAGCGGTCGGCCTCGTCGGTCGCGGTGTCGCGCACCAGCTTGAGCACCAGGGCCAGCTCCTCGAAGCGCGGGCTGAGCACGTCCTCCACCACGTTGGGCCCGTCGATGCGCCCGTTCGGGCGCCCGTGCGACTGCTGGTGGCGCACCAGGCTGTCGAAGAAGAACTCCGTCGCCCGCTCCGTCTGGTCGACCGATCGGCAGGCCCGTTCCAAGGCCGCGGGGTCGGCCCGCCCGTCGAGCGCGGAGAGGAACCCGCGCCCCGAGCGCCCGTGCAAAAGCGTGTTGAGCAGGAACTTCACCTGGGCCTCGCTGCAGGAGAGGCCGAAGTGGTCGCTGGCGACGTCCTCGATGGTGTGGGCCTCGTCGAGGATGACGTGGTCGTAGTGCGGGAGGAAGCCCACGCCCTGGGCCCGCAGCGCGAGGTCGGAGAAGAAGAGCGCGTGGTTGACGATGAGGATGTCGGCGTTCTCCATCCGCCGGCGGGCCCGCTGGTAGAAGCACTTGTCGTAGGTCGGGCAGCGCCTGCCCATACAGTTGCCCGAGTCGCTCTGGGCCTTCTCCCAGACCGAGGGGCGCTCGAGCTGCGGGAGCGTCGCGAGCGATCCGTCGTCGGTCTCGTAGGCCCAGTCCTCGATGCGGTGGAGCGAGCGGAGCATCTCAGGCTCGACGAAGAGCTGAGTCTGCCGCGCGGAGGCACCCGACAGCCGGCGGAGCGAGACGTAGTTCCCACGCCCCTTGACCAGCACCGCGGAGAACTCCTCGGGGATCACCGCCTGCAGGAGCGGGAGGTCCTTCTGCAGGAGCTGCTCCTGCAGCGCGATGGTGTGAGTGGAGATGATGATCCGCTCGCGCCGGCGCGGAGGCTCGGCGTCGAGCAGGCCGTGGGGCTCCTCGACCGAGTCGTCGTCGGCGAGTCCGTCGGGGTCGTCGTTCGCGGGTCGCGGACGTGGTTCGTCGCCTGCGGAGCCCGTGGACGAGGAGGAGCCGACGACGCGCTGGATCGCGGGGAGCAGATAGGCGAACGACTTGCCGACGCCTGTGCCCGCCTCGACCAAGAGCTTCTGACCGCCCTCCATCGCGCCGGCGACCGCCTCCATCATCTGCGCCTGCTCGGGGCGGTATTCATAGCGCTCGCCCAGCCGTCTCGCGATGGGTCCGTCGGGGGCGATGATCTTGAGCGGGTCGAAGGGCATCCGTGCGAATTGATTGTAGCGGGGCGAGGCCAGGGCGATCGCGCCTGGCCAGCCCCACCCGACGCGGCCTGCCCAACAAGCCGGTTTGCGCCAAATCGATTTGCGCCGGCGAACTTGTCTCTTCTGGGGCGCGAAAGGGGCTTCAAGACGGCCCTTCGGGCTCCGCTCGCGCCTCAAACGAAAGCGTCACTTCGACAGCGGGAAAAGGCCTCGATATTCGCTCAAAAACGGGGGTCGCTCCCTGCGCAAACGTGTTCCACGTGGAACACGTTTGCGCAACGGCTTCGTGAGCCTCGCGAGGCGTGTAAAAAATGTGCCGCCGATGCCCTCCATGCGCTTCCCTCCCGGCCCGCTCCCCCCACGCCTCCCCGCCCCCCGTCGCCCCGCCACGCCCCCTTTTGCCGCGCCCGCGATACACTGTTTTTCCCGGAACACCCTCACCGGATTGTCGCCACCGGCGACCATGAAACCCCCGGCCCCCGGAAACCCCGGACCTCGGAGAATCTCATGTCCACCGCGACCGCCACGCCCGACCTCGCCTCGCAGCTCGAGTTCTTCGCGAAGAACGACTACGTCCTCTTCCCCAACGTCCTGACCCGCGCGGAGGTCGACCAAGCCAACGAGGTCATCGACCGCCACCGCGGCAAGTGGCCGAACTTCTGGTCGACCGGGGCCCGCTCGCAGACGGCCCAGTGCCTGCTCGACATGCCCGAGCTCGACTACCTGATCCGCCATCCCGCCTTCTACCCGCTCGCCAAGGCGATCATCCCGAACATCGTCTTCAGCGAGTTCTCGATCATGATCCGCGAGGGCAACCAGAAGCCGGGCGTGGAGAGCTGGCACCGCGACACGGGGCCGAACCCCAAGAACAAATACGACGTCACCGCCCTGTCGATGATCTACTACCTCACCGACGTCGATGAGACGACCGCCCGCTACTGCCTCGTGCCGGGAAGCCACGCCGTCAACAAGGCGCCCGAGCCGGTCGAGCCCGACAGCATTTACTACAAGGGCGAGAGGGAGATGTTCGCCCCGGCCGGGTCGGTGATCTTCGTCAACTCGGGGATCTGGCACTGCGGCAAGTGGGGCACGGGCCCGCGCGAGCGCCGCACGCTCCACCTCTACATGCAGCCGCAGGACGTCCCGCAGTTCAGCGAGCACAACATCGTCCCCCGCCGGCTGTGGGACGTGCCCGACGCCGAGCAGCGCCGGTTCTACTCGCACTACAACAAGCTCACCCGCGCGGTGGTCGAAGCGTACGCGAAGTGACGCGCGTGCCTGCCCCTCTCCCTTTCCGGGGGCGGGAGAGGGTGGCACGGATGTATTCATCCGTGACGGGTGAGGGCGTGAGTTGACCGGCGACGCCCGATCTCGCAAAAAATCCCTCGACCATACGTCATCCGGCATCGGAAGCTCTTCACGACACCCCACGCCCTCACCCGGCCGCCCCTGGAAGGTACCGGCCACCCTCTCCCGAAGGGAGAGGAGCAAAGACGCCCCGCCCCATGAAAATCACCGCCATCGAATGCCACGTCTTGGTCGTCCCGGGCCTGCAGGAGGACGCCACCAGCTCCTCGCAGGACAACCTCGTCGTCATCGTCCACACCGACGCCGGGATCTCCGGCGTGGGCGAGACCGACACCGGCCCGTGGCTCGCCCGCGCCGCCATCGAGTCGCCCGGCAGCCACTCGATGGCGATGGGCCTCAAGGACGTATACCTCGGGCAGGACCCCTTCGACACGGCCGCCCTATGGGACCGCGCCTACACCGCCACCTGCATGTCGGGCCGCCGCGGGGCCGTCATCTGCGCCATGGGCGCGATCGACATGGCCCTGTGGGACATCAAGGGCAAGGCCCTCAACCTCCCGGTCTACAAGCTGCTCGGCTGCGCGGTGCAGAAGACCGTCACCCCCTACGCCTCGCTCCAGCCCGAGGGCACCAACGTCGAGCTCTACACGCAGACGCTCGTCGCCTGGGCGAAGAAGGCCAAGGCGGCCGGGTTCCGCGCGGGCAAGATGGAATGCACCCTCGCAGGCCCCTACCGGCACCAGGCCCTGCGCGGGACCGACGAGCAGGCGACGGAGATCGTCCGCGCCGTGCGCCAGGCGGTCGGCCCCGACTTCGCGCTGATGGTCGACGTGCAATACCTCTGGCGCGACGCGCGCTCCTGCCTGCGCACCGTCAAGAAGTGGGACGAGTTCGACATCTTCTTCCTCGAGACGCCGCTGCTCACCGACAACCTCGAGGGCTACGCCCAGCTCGCCCGCGAGGCCCCGATGCGGATCGCCGCGGGCGAGTGGCTCAACACCCGGCACGAGTTCCGCGAGCTGATGGACGTTGGACTCGTCGACGTCGCCCAGCCCGACGTGGGGCGCGTGGGCGGCTTCACCGAGGCGATGCGCGTCTGCCACATGGCCGAGGACCGCGGCCGGCTGATCGTCCCGCACTGCTGGAAGACCGGCATCGGCATCGCCGCGTCGGCCCACATGGCCTTCGCCGTGCCACACTGCCCGTTCATCGAATACCTGCCGGCGGCGCTCTGCGACTCCCCGCTTCGCCGCGACCTCTGCTCCGACGGGCTGACCTTCAAGGACGGCGTGCTGCTGCCCCCGACCAAGCCCGGGTTGGGGATCGAGCTGAACGCCGGGGCGTTGAAGACCTATCGCGCGAAGCCGTTGACGATCTGACCCTCGCCCCATGGGGCAAACCCTCCGGAGGAATCCATGAGCGACGCGTTCTATTTCGCATGCCTCGGTGTGGAAGTAGTGGCCGCGATCGCCATGCCGATCGCGGCCACCGAATTCGCAAAAGCCTGCTCGCACGTCGGGCTCCGCGCCGGCTCGATCGCCGCGCTCGCCGCCTTGGGCATCGGCGCGTCGCTGCCGTTCGCCAGGACGAGTGAAC
>JAPLMQ010000139.1 GCA_026386955.1 Planctomycetota bacterium | reverse complement strand
GTAGTCATTCACCGTCTGCATCACCTTGTCGCTCACCCGGAACGTCCAGCCGAACTTCTGGACCGCAGGCCCGGTCGGGTTCAGAGCTTCCTGCAAGACTTGGTTCAAGTTCCTCGCACCAAGATCGCCCCGCTGCATGGGCGTCAGGACTTGAACATCATCGACGGCGTCAAAGCCGAAGTTCTTGGGGATCGCCTCACGCAGCAGCCGCACGATGGCTGCAACGCCTTTCTCGGGCTCGGCTGCCGGGAAGAAATAGAAGTCCGACTTCCGCACGTCCTCGACCTTGCCGGAGGGGAACACCGGCGTCTGGCCCTCATTGATGCGGTGGGCGTTCGTGATGATGGCGCTTTGGGCAGCCTGACGGAAGACCTCGGTCAGTCGGCAGACCGGAAACACTCCCGAATCGATGATGTCCCGCAGCACACTGCCGGGGCCGACTGACGGGAGTTGGTCCACGTCGCCCACGAGGATGAGGGCCGCATGGGGTGGCAGGGCTCGGATCAACTGGTGGCCCAAGATCAGGTCCACCATGCTCGTCTCGTCCACCACGAAGACATGGCCCTCCAGCGGGTTGTCGTGGTTGCGCTTGAAGCCGCCGCCCGCAGGATCGAACTCCAGCAGCCGGTGGATCGTCTTCGCCTCTTGGCCAGTTGCCTCGGCCAATCGTTTGGCGGCTCGCCCGGTCGGGGCACACAAGACCAACTGCATCCGCTTGGCCCGCAGGATCTGCACGATGGAGTTCGTCAACGTGGTCTTGCCCACGCCCGGACCACCCGTAATCACCATGACCTTGGAGCGGACAGCCAAGCCGATGGCTTCCCGTTGTGCGGGTGCGAGGGCTAGGTGCGTCTTGCCCTCCACCCATGCGATGGCCTTCTCGACATCGACCGGTGGACAGGGATGTTTCTCATGGGCAAGTGCGACAAGGTTCTTGGCCAGCATCCGCTCGGCGAGGTCGTACATCGCCAAGTAGATCAGCGGCTCGCCCTCGGTGTTGGCCCCCTCCACGAGCCGCTTCTCTTCGAGTCCATGAATGATGGCTGACTCGATGATCTCGGCTGGGATCTCCAGCATCTGCTGCGCTTTCTTGGCCAAGCCCTCTCGCGGGAAGGCGCAGTGTCCCTCCTCGGTCAGTTCCTGAAGGACGTACTCGACGCCCGCCCTTGCCCGCAGGTCGGACTGTTTGCCGACGCCGAGCTTCTCAGCGATCTGGTCGGCGGTCTTGAAGCCGATGCCCCAGATGTCGCGGGCGAGGCGGTAGGGGTCTTCCCTGACCTTCTCGATGGCTTCGGTGCCGTAGGTCTTGAAGATGCGGAAGGCCAGGCTGGTGCTCACGCCGTGGCTGTGCAGGAAGACCATGATCTCCCGCACCACCCGCTGGTCGTTCCAGCCGCCGACGATCTTGCCCTGACGCCCCTTGCCGATCCCCTTGACCTCCAGCAGCTTCTCCGGGGTCTTCTCGATGACCTCGAAGATCTGAAGACCGAACGCACTCACGAGCCTGCCCGCCATCGCAGGGCCGATGCCCTTGATCAATCCACTGCCCAGATACTTCTGCATGCCTTCGGATGTGCTGGGCGGCAAGGCGCGGAGCAGGATGGCCTTGAACTGCTGGCCGTGCTCACGGTCGATGACCCAGCGGCCTTCGGCCTCGATCCACTCGCCGGGATTGATCTCGGGGGCGGTGCCGATGACGGTGACCAGTTCCTGCCGCCCCCGGACCTTGACTTGAAGGACGCCGAATCCGGACTCTTCGCTGTGGAAGGTGACCCGCTCGATGAGGCCGCTGAGGTGTTCGAGGGGTTCGTGCCGAGGTGGAGGGGGTGGACTGGTCATGGGCTTCAGGCCCGCATCTTAGCCCCTGAAGAAGTGCGGAACGGAAACGGGAAGCGCTGGCCAACGGCCCAATCAGCAGGGGTGCGGATGCAACCGGACGCCCACCTTGTCCAACCGACTTCTTGCAGTGAGATGCCATACGCCTTCGGCAGATTCCTTCGAGGCAGGGATTTCCTTCCGACAGGCAGAAATGAAAAACGCCCGGCCAGCCGAAGCTGATCCGGGCGAATTCGGCGGAAAAGTGCATGCGCTTGGCTCAGCGAGCCTTGGCCTTGCGGGCGGGCTTGGCCTTCGCCTTGACGGCGGCGCTGCTCTTCTTCGACTTGCTTTGGGCTTTCGCCATTGGAGATTCCTTTCA
>JAPLMQ010000149.1 GCA_026386955.1 Planctomycetota bacterium | reverse complement strand
CGGGAGGCGTGAGAAAAAGGCGAGGCCGCCGCCGCGGTCGTAGTGGCGGAAGAGGATGACGCCGTAGCGGTCGGCGAGGGCGGGGCGGAGCTGGCGTTCCCAGTCGGGCGTGGATTCCTCGAGGACGACGACGTCGGCGTCGGCGGCGCGGAGCATCGCGAGCACCGGGGCGGCGTCGCGCGCGTCGCGGTTGATGTTGTAGGTCAGGACGGTGAACGCGCCGGCGGGGGGCTTGCCCGTGGGGTTCGTGTTGCAGCCGGGCAGGGTCAGCAACACGGCCAGCAGCAGCATCAATGTCAAGATCTGTGCCCACGTCGACGGCGGTGATCCGTGAATCGTCGCCGGTGAATGGGGTCGGCGGGGCGGGCATTTCATGGAGGAGTTTTCCTGGCGACGGACGGTCGCACGACCCGACGGAATGATCATCGCCCCACGGCGGGAGCAGGATCCGGCCCTGGGGATGGGATGTCAAAACAGGCCTGAAAACGACACGGATGTCCGATAATGGACCGATGGTTCGATCGGCGCTCGCGCGTTTCACCCCGCAGCGCGAGGGTGGACGATAGCGTCAGGAGTGCCCGTGACTTGGCGAGGTGATCGTGTCCGTCTGGTTGCCCGCGCCGAGCCAGCGCGGTAGAACGTTGTCGTTGGCTATCGATTTATTCCAGAAACTCCCCCATACAATTTCGCGATGGGTCGATCCAGGGAAAGGGTGCTCTCATGCACAACCAGTTCAAGCTTCTTTCGGCGGCGTTGCTGATCGGCGTGGTGGCCTTGACGGGCTGCAAGAACAAGAAGGACGACGTGGCCGCGACCACGCCTCCGCCTTCCGAGCCGCCGCCTCCGCCGGTGGTCTACAGTGTCCCGCCCGCTCCGGCCCCGGCTCCCGCGCCGGCCCGCGCGGCCGACCCGATGCCCACGCTTCAGCCCGCCCCCGCGCCGGCCCCCATCGGCGGCAAGAGCGCCAAGGCCCCAGCCGGCTGCCACGCCACGGGTGGCGCCTCCGGCGGAGCCACGGCCCACGTCGGCGGCAGCTACACCGTCCAGAAGGGCGACACCCTCTACGGCATCGCCCGCAAGGTCTACAACGACCCCAAGATGGTCGCCGCGATCCTCAAGGCCAACCCCGGCGTCGACGCCAACAAGATCAAGGTCGGGCAGAAGCTCCAGCTTCCCTGAGGCGTCGGCCTGAGCAAGATTGATCCCGCACTCACCAGGGTGGGCAGCTTGAGCTGCCCACCCTGTTTTTGATGCGCGCTGCGGGCGTCTTTTCCTTTCCGCCTCAATCCTCCACGCCCAGCTTCATCTCGTCCGAGTTCCCGCGCAGCTCCGGGGCGTACATCGCGCTCGCCCTCGCCGGGAGCGCCGAGAAGAGCCCCGGCGTCTCGGCCCGCAGGCGGTAGCTCACGCTGTGCGTCCCGCGCATGATCTGCCGCACGAAAAAGGCCACGCGCTCGTCGCGGAACTCGACGTAGGCGCCCAGCTCGTTCCCGTTGTAGCCGCTGCGCACCTCGACGGGCTCGAACCCCGCGGGCTTCATGTCCTCGAAGAGCAGGTACTCGTAGTCGTTCTTCGAGTCGATGGTCATCTCGACCTCGACCAGGTCGCCGCTCTTGAGCTTCGCGAGGTTCTCCAGCGGGACGCGCCGGTACTTCTCGACGCGCTGGTCGACCGACTGCCCGCGCGAGCCTTGGGCCTTGACTGACTTCTCCTCGCGCACGAGCTTGAAGAACGAGCGGTTCACCTTCACCTCCAGCCCCGCGCGGGTGATCGGATCCTCCAGCGTGAAGTTGGTGAGATAGGCGTTGAAGTAGACCGGCCCCTTGCCCGTGCGGACCAGCTCGACCTTGTGGTTGCCGGTGGCCACCGCAGGCCCCTCGAGCACCAGCTTGTTGTCGAACGTGAAGAGGTTGGCCGCATTGATCGTGACCTCCTTCACCGGCTTCCCGTCGAGGAGCACCTGCAGCTTCATGTCCGGCTTGTCCTCGCCCGAGGCCTTGAGGTAGTCGGCCAAGGCCTCGATGCAGAGCGCGGTGTCGCGCGTGGAGTTCCACCACGTCGGGTTCCGGCGGTTGTTGAGCAGGTACTTCACCAGCTTGGGCGCGACCGCGCCCTTGGGATCGGTGCGCGAGAGGAGCTTGAGGTAGTAGGCGTTGGCCTCGTTGGTCGAGCCGTACCAACACCACCAATAACGCTCGTTGGGGAGCTTGAGGTAGGCCGTCTGGTTCTCGTCGTCCTGCTGGAGGAACTGCCCGATGTTGCGCAGGACCATCGCCAGCCGCTCCTGCGCCTGCAGGCGGTGCAGCGCCATGCCGAACATCGACATCGAGTAGACCGAGAGGTTCCCGCGGTCGCGGTAGAGGAAGTCCTGCATCGCCTTGCTGTCCTTGCCCGCGTCGACCAGGACCATGTAGACGAAGGCGTCGAGGTCGTCGGTGCTCTGCTTCCAGCGCAGGTTCCTCTTGTCGCGCTCCTTCTCCTCGGCGTTGCGGAGGAGCGTGAGCTGCTCGTCGCGGTAGTGGTTCAACCAGTCGATCCCGCGGGCGAGCGCCTGGTCGGGCACGGCGACGTCGTTCTCGCGGGCGATCTGCAGGCCGTGGACGACGTAGGCGGTGGTGTGTGGGTAGCTCTGCTCGCCGATGCCGCTGAACCAGCCCCAGCCGCCGTCGGCGCACTGCATGCGCATGAGCTGGCTGACGCCGGCCTTGCTCATGTCGCGCACGACGTCGATGTCGAAGACGGGGTTCTGCTCCTCGCTGTTGCGGGCCTTCTTCAGGCGCTTCCAGTCCTCGGCGCGCTTGGCGTCGTCGCCGATCTCCTGGGCGTTGAGGTTGGTTCGCTTCTTCTGGATGTCGCGCAGGTCTACGCCGATCTTCTGGAGGATGCGCTGGGTGATGACCGTGGGGAGGAACCGGCTCAAGGTCTGCTCGGTGCAGCCGTACGGGTAGTCGACGAGGTAGGGCAGCGCGTCGACCATCGCGCCCGCGAGGGTGGGGGAGTAGCGCACCTCGAGGCGGGTCTGCTCGGGGCGGCGCTCGGCGGGGACGCGCAGGGCGACGGCCGCGTGGGCGTCGTTGTCGCCCGCCGACGCGGGGATCGAGCCCGTGAACGACTCGGTCTTGAGCATGCCGTGAACGTAGGCGGGGAAGGTGAGCTGCATCGCGTCGGACTCGGCGTCGGAGAGCGCCTTCATCCGCACGACCGCCTGCCCCTCGGCGGCGACGCGCACGCGCCAGTCGACGCGGGCCTCGCCCTTGGCGGGGATCTTGACGGTGCGGACCAGGCCGTCCATCGGCTTGAGCACCGGGCCGTCGAGCTCGAGCGCGACCTTCACGGACTTGGCGGCGTCGAGGTAGTTGTGCACGTTGGCGGAGAGGACGACCTGGTCCTTCTCGACGAAGAAGCGAGGGGCCTGCAGGCGGACGAGCAGGTCCTTGCTGGTGACGACCTGCGCGTCGCCCTGCCCGACGCGCGAGCCGGCGCCCATCGCCCAGACCCGCGTGGTCCAGCCCGTGAGGTTCTCCGGCATGGTCAGCTCGATCTTCGCCATGCCTTGGGCGTCGGTCTTCACCGAGGCCGACCAGAAGGCGGTGTCGGCGAAGTTGGAGCGGACGGCGGGCTCGACCAGGTCGGGTTCACCACCGGCCTCCTCGTTGGACTTGCGGTTGGCTCGCTCTTTCTTGCCGCTGTCCTTGTCCCGGCTGTCGTCAAGTGAAAGTGAATCGGACTCCGCCTCCATCATCGGCGCTGCGGCGGCGGCGACCTCGCCCTGGTGCTGCCCGCGCAGGTTGCTGGAGTTCTTCATTTGGCCGCGGGCTCGGCCCGCCATCACACCGGTCGATGCGAACGATGTCGCAAACCCGCCCCCGCCCCCGCCGCCGATCCCCTTGGCCAGCATCTCGTCACTGAGCAACGCGAAGCCGAACGCGCCCAGGTCGCCCATCGCTCGTTCGCCCGGGCGCGTCATGCTCGCGCTGGAGCGCGAGTCGTTGCTCTCGGTGCGCGGGTTGTGCTGCCGCGCCCACTTCCAGAAGTGGGCCCGGATCTCGGGCACGTTCGTCCCGCCGCTGATGTACTCCACCGCCTTGTCGTACATGCTCACCACCGTCGAGCCGACGAACGGCTTGCCGTCGGGGTCGGTGAGCTGGATGGCGACGCTCGCCTTCTCGCCGGGCTTGTAGCGCTGGGCCGAGGGCGTGACCTTCACGTCGAGCACGCGCGACGCCGGGGGCACGGCGATCTCGCGCGTCTCGGAATAGACCTTGCCGCCCGAGACCGTGCAGGCCTCGACGAAGAAGTTGGGCATGTCCTTCATCTGGATCGCGATCGCCTCCGCCGCCGATTTGCCCTTGAGCTCCAGCAGCTTGGGGGCGAGGTAGATCCCGTAGGTCGGGCGGACGAAGAGCAGCACCCACGCGTCGGCCCGGGCGGTGTTGATGTGCAGGTCGACCGACTCGCCCGGCTGGTAGTCGCGCTTGTCGGGCACCAGCTCGATGTCGTTGAACCGGAAGCCCTGGTTGGCGTCGGCGATGGCGTTGGCGCCCTCGCCGAGCACGCAGAAGACGTAGCCGCCCTCGATCACCTGCTTGCCCTCCGCGGCGGAGAGCTTGTAGCTCAGGCGGTATTGCCCGGGCTTCGCGGCCTTGATCTGCAGGCTCGCGCCGCCCTTCGCGTCGGGGTCGAGGGGCCAGCGCTCGACCTCCGTCTCCTTCGGCAAATTGTCGGGCGCCTCGTACGTCAGGCGCAGGAGGCGCAGCGTGCCCTTGCCCGCGACGGGCTTGCGGTCGAGCGTCGTGGCGGAGAACGAGGCGCGGACCACGTCGCCCGCGCGGTAGTACCCGCGGTCGACCCAGGCGTAGACCTTGAACGGCTTGCGGGCGACGAGCACCGTCCCTTGCCCGACGATCATCCGCCGCGAGGCGTCGGTCACCTCGGCGGTGACCTCGTAGCGGTGGTCCTCGTCGCCGTGGATCGCCTTGGCGAGCGCGGTGTCGATCTCGATCTTCAGCGTGCCGTCGGCGAGCAGGGGGGCCTCGGCCTCGGCGACCAGCTCGGGCGGCGCCTCGGCGCGCCACCAGGGCCACCACGCCCGCACCGGGCGGGCGCAGCCCCACTCGCCCCACCCGGGATACCAGCGGTAGTCGCAGCCGAACCACCAGTAGCCCGAGCCGTACATCCAGTCCCACGTCGAAGCGGGGTACCACGACGCCGTGTGGGCGGAGCGCATGACCTTGTACTTCACCTTCGCATTGGCGACGGGCGCGCCGAAGAGGTACTTCGCCGTCACCGTCGCGGTGAACTTCTCGCCCAGCTCCAGCGGCGTGGTCGGCGCGTCGACGCTCACCTCGAACTCCGGCTTCTTGTACTCCTCGACGCGGAACGTCCCGCGCTGCGGCGCGTTGCCGACGAAGGCCGTGTAGACGCCCAGCGTCGCCCCCTGCGGGAGCTCGAGCTGCCCGGCGATCCCGCCGAATTCGTCGGCGCTGAACACCTTCTCGAGCACCTTCTCGCCCTTGGGGTCGAGGATCGTCGCCTGCACCTGCGCCCCGGCGAACTGCGACGGGCCCTGCTGGTCGTACTGCGTGCGGGCGAGCCAGAACTTGAACTGCACCGTCTGCCCCGGGCGATAGACCGGGCGGTCGGAGATGAAGATCGACTTGTGTTCGTTGTACTCGTAGTCGCGGTAGTTCCCCGCCCAGGTCGAGGTGAAGCCCAGGAAGGCGAACCGCCCCTCGGGCGCGTTCGCGGTGATGATCCATTGGTACTGCTGCCGGGCCTCGTCGTTGCCCGGGTCGAAGACGCACTGCCCCTTCTCGTCGGCCGCGCCCTCGAGGCGGAGCGTGTCGATCACCGGGTAGCTGTTGTGGTTCTTCTCGTCGTTCACCCAGCGCTGGCGGTAGCCGAAGTAATTCAGCTTCGCGTTGGGCACGCCGCGCCCCGTCATCGCGTCGGCGACGAAGAGGAACGACTTGCCCCCATCCAGCGGCTTCTTCACCAGGATCGTGTCGGCGACCCAGAGCACCGCGTGGCACTCGTTCCCGTCGGCCATCTTCGCGGTGACCATGTACGCCCCCGCCTTGGCCAGCGGGGCGGCGACGGTGATGCGCCGATCAAAATGGGCCTCGCGCGGCTGCAGCGCGACGTCCCACTCCGCGACCTTCTCGCCCAGGTATTCCTTCTGCCCGTTGTTGAGCACCCGATATCCGACCTGGCCGACCTGCATCATCTCCCACTTGACGTTCTTCGCGTCCTTGTGGGCCTCGATGTAGGTCTGTGTGTCCTCGAGCAGCTTGCGCTCGTTGAGCTGGAAGGCGGTGAACGTCACCTTGTTTCCGTTGCGGAAGCGGTAGTCGAACGTCGGCTTGACGCCCGCGGGCTGGCTCGCGACCTGCTCGAAGCGCCCCCAGGGCTTCTCGATCTGGTCGAGCTGCTCGCGGTAGCCGCGCGAGAGGTTCTCGTCGTTGAGGGCGATGAGGTCACGGTAGACCTTGGCGGCCGCGTCGTATTGCTGCCGGTCGAGATAGGCCGAGGCGAGCGCCTGCCCCGCGTTGTGGCGGACGGGCGAGCCCTGCTTGCCGAGCAGCCTGCGGTAGATGCGGAGCGCGTTGTATTCGTCGGGCACGGCGAATCGCTTGATGCCCGTCGCGAGCCGCGCGATCGTCTCCTCGTCGCTGAGCGTGCGCACGGCGAAAGGCCCGGCCTCGTTCTTCTTTCCGTCCTCGCCTTCCTCGCTCTGCGCGACGCCGCGGTAGCCCGCGTTGAGCATCGTCTGCACGCCCAGTTGCTGGTGCATGAAGTGGGCGAAGGCCAGGTCGGCCTGGTCCGCGTGGTTCGGCCCCGCCTGGCCAGAACGCGCGAGGCACCACCGCCAGCGCTGCCCGTCGGTCGTCGCCTCGTCCCAGCTCGCGGGCAGCTTGTGCAGCACGGGCCCGCCGTCGGGGTTCACCGGCGCGCCCTTGTCCTCGCCGGGCTGGCGATAGCCGCCGTAGTAGCCCCGGCCGCGGAACCCGCGCCCGTACATCGGGCCCGCCGGCGCCTCCTCGTAGTCGGGCAGATTGGTCAGGTCGGTCGCGTCGACGAGTTGCCACGCCCCGCCCGGGCCGCGCCCGCTGACGAAGAACTGGGCGAGCATGTAGTAGAACGGGCCGGCCTCGTCGGGCTTGGCCTTGTCGACCAGCGGCATCGCCTGCACGAGGAGTTGCAGGGCGCGCACGCGGTCGCGCTCCTCGGTGAAGACGGGCTTGCCGGTCTTGTCGGAGTTGTACCCGCGGATGAATTTGCCCGAGACGATGAAGCCCTGGTGCGGCACGGTCTGCTGGATCTGCGAGGCCCGCGCCAGCACGCGCCAGTTGCCCGCGTGGGCCGCGATCGCCTTCTCCAACAGGTCGTCGACCTGCGTGATCTGCCCCAGCGCGTTGAGCCCGTTCACGGCGTCGAACAGGTCGTCCGCGGCCTCCTCGGGGTCGGTCTTGGGGTCGAGCGCGAGCCGGCTGAAGATCGCGTAGGCCTCCTTGAAGTTCGATTCGTTCCAGCGCTTCTGGCCATCGGCGCGAGTGCCTGCGGCGGGAGGGGAGCGGCGTGGGTCGTGCGGAGAATGGTTGTTTCGGTATTGTGGCGTGGCTGTAAAAACTGGTGCGGGGGCGTTGGCGCCCGCGCCCCGGGAAGTTCGACGCGCGAGACGAGGTGGGGTTCCCTGGATCGGGTTCGGGCCCCATGTCTGGTGCCACATGTCATCGTACTCGTGACATGTGCGGGACTGCGGAGGGTTCAGAAGGGCGAGGCGAGCGTGTCGGATCATCGTCGAAACCCTGTGATTCAAGGGGTCTCAACGCATTCGGGGGTCGTGGAATTCACGTCCTTCCAAGACACATGTCACGGGTACGATGACATGTGGCACCAGACCATGCGAGTCCGGCGGTCGACGGGCCTCACGGCGACGGAGCACCGCATCGGGCCCGATCGACGGAGAGGCCGTGTCCGGCTCCGGCCGGACGACTTTCCTGGAGACCCTCCAAGAAAAAGAGTGCGCCTCCTGTAAGACCCGCACAGGTGTCCGGCCAAATCCGGACAAGCCGGACCCGGAATCAGGACTTGCGCGCGTTTTCGCGGTTTTTGTCCGGAATTTCCCGGACAACGACCCGCGTTTTCAGGCGAATTTCAGGGGTGCGCGCGCCGAAAATGCTCCGCCGAGACCCTCCACGGGCTCTCCTCGGCGCCCTTCAGGCCCCACCTCGTGCATGATTGCGCGCCGATTCGAGCCTATTCGCGCCGCCGCCGCCCCGAGGCCGACGTGGGGGGAGGATTGATCCAATCCTTCCGCGACGGAAATGGGTGCGAACGCCCGGGGGAGCGGCTGGGTCATGCCGCGGGGCCGAGGGGCGCCGCGCGAGCGGGTCTGGGGCACGTAGTTCCGCCTTCAGGCGGGATTTGTGGCGAGCGAGTGACCGTCTTGTTAGCCGGACGCGCAAGCGACGGCTTGTGCCGCCCCGCGTCCTGAACGCGCCCGGTCCGCCGTGCGCCCAACGCCGTCGCTTGCGCGTCCGGCTAACCCAGAGCCGCGCGGTCGAGGCGCTTCCGTTTTCCGAAGACCCGCGTAAACGCGGAACTCCGAACCCCAGAGTCGCGAGGCCCGGCCGGCGAGGCGGAACATCGCCCGCGGGTGCTACAATTCGTCCGCCCGCATCTCTGGCGGGTCGGTTGTCCGATGTCGTTCCATGGCCGCTTTTGTGCCCGGGTCCCCCGGTCCCCCCAATCGAAGCAAGGAGTTTTCGATGAGCCTTCAGAGCCTCGCCAAGCAGTTCGTGGAGTTGTGCAACCAGGGCAAGAACTTCGACGTGATGAAGACGATGTACGCCGACGACATCGTCTCGGTGGAGTCGAGCGGGCAGGAGACGGCCGGGAAGGGGCCGGTGATCGAGAAGTCCAAGGTCTGGGCCGGGACGCTGACCCTCCACGGCGAGAAGATGCGCGGCCCGTACTTCAACGGCCCCGACCAGTTCGCCGTGCACACCACCTTCGAGGTGACGCCCAAGGCGACCGGCCAGCGCGTCAGCCAGGAGGAGGTCGCGGTGTACACGGTCAAGGGGGACAAGATCGTGAGGGAGCAGTTTTTTTATGAGGGGAAGTGGTGAGGGGGGGCGTGAGAATTCTGGGGGTAGCGGCAACCCTACAGGCCTCCAGAGTACTAAATGCGTCGGACTTTCGGCAGCGATGGTTCAAGTGATCTGCGTCTAGCGAAACTAAACACTTTTCCGGTGATAAAGGCCATGGGCGTAGCGCTATTTGCGGGTGCAACGGTCGCCAAAAAAGCTCTTGAGCGTGTTGTCGATGACATATACGAGTTAGGAAAAGACCATTTTCAATCGCGTTTGAGGAAATGGCGAGCAGAAGACGTTTTGGCAACGTTGTACAAAAAGATTAAGCATGTCCGATTTGTCAAAACAATTTGGCAATTTGAGAAAGAGGTTGATCTTGCTTCCTTTTACCACCCATCACGCGTTCTAATCGACAAGCAGCGTGTTGTTGTGCAGAATCTAGGGGATTTCCCTTGGCAAGGAAGCATTGTCGTTCAGGGGACCATTGGGCAGGGTAAGTCAATATTTCTTCGATTTTTGGTGGCTCGCGAAATGCAGCGAGGTCTTACTTTACCGCTGTTCATTGAGCTCCGGAAAATTGTTGCGGGCGTCTCGCTTGATCGGCTCATGACTGAGGAGTTGGCAAATCTGGGCCTTGTGGTTGACCAGACGTTGCTCTTGTTTTTACTTTCGTCTGGAAAGATAACTTTATTTCTAGATGCATTTGATGAAGTTCGTGAGAGTGAGCGCGAGCGTCTAATTGGCGAGATGGAAGAGATAATTCGGCGGCATGAAAAAACGCGCATCATTGTGACTGCAAGGCCGCAGTCTGGAATTGAGAATTGCGCGCATTTTCGAGTGTATCAGCTCGCAAGCTTGGAGCAGAACGAGTATCAGAACGTAATACCTGGGATTTCCCAGTTGGACTCCGGCCCACGAACGTCGAGGGCCAACGCGGACGATGATACCGCATGAACCCCGCTCGCCGAACAGGAATCTCTCGCTTCAGTGAGTCATTCGCCCTC
>JAPLMQ010000182.1 GCA_026386955.1 Planctomycetota bacterium | reverse complement strand
GCGGTCGCGAAGTAGCCGGCCCCCGGCCCCCCGGCCCCCCGGCCCCCCGGTCCCCCGGTCCCCCGGTCCCGCCGTCCGCCCTCCGTGCCCATGTCCGTGTCCGCGGCCGCGCGCCGCCTCAGGCAGTTCACCATGTCCGCGGCCATCGTCGTCCACATCAACCACCAACGGCGCTCGCTCGCGCTCCGCGGCTCGACCAGCATCGGGCGCTCCGAGCTGTGCACGCTGCGCATCGAGTCGCGACTCGTCTCGCGGCAGCACACGCTCATCGAGGGCACCGACGACCGCTGGTTCATCCAGGACCTGGGCAGCCGCAACGGCACGTGGGTCAACGGCGAGCGCGTGATCAACCGCCGCGTGCTGCGCCCGCGCGACGCCATCGCCATCGGCGAGGCGAAGATCGTCTTCGTCCCCTTGCCGCTGCTCTTCCCGAGCCTCGCGCCCGAGCGGCAGGGCGAGGACGGCCACGCCGAGGTGCTCTTCCGCTGCGGGAATTGCCGGCAGAAGCTGCGCTCCCCGTTCTACCTCTCGCTCTCGATCATCCGCTGCCCGCGCTGCCGTTCGCGGCTGATCGTGCCCGCGCTGGCGGACGAATGGGACGCGGACGAGCCGTCGCTCCAGGTGGGTGAGGATTCGGCGGGCCGGATCGTCGAGGGCGTGACGGGCCTGGAGGCGCCGACGTCGACCGACTTGGATCTTGACGACGCGCCTGCCGACGAAGGGGTGCTCGACGACGTCGACGAAGTGGATGGGCTCGACGACATCGACGATCTGGCCGACGACCGCGCCGACAACCTTGTGGACGACCTGGCCGACGAGCCGGAGCCGACGGGCGGGGGCGATCGGCCCTCCCCCGAGGCGGGCGACCGCGCGGCGGGGGAGTCGCCCCGTGATTCGGCGCGGGAGGCCGGGGCGGGGGAGGCCCACGACGGCCGGGGCCCGCGCGTCGGCGGATCGGCGGGGCCGAGCGTGGCCTCGGGCGAGTCGATCATGTTGGCGGTGCGGCTGAGGCCGACGGGGCCGAGCGTCGTCCAACGCGAGGCGTGGCGCGCCGAAGCGTCGGGGATTTCAACGATCGTCTCAACGGCGCGCGGCGCCATTGCGATGCTGGCCGCGTCGCCGGCGCCGGCATCCCCGGCGGCCCGGCGATCCTCGCCGCGCGAGCGGGCCGCGGAGCAGCCGGCGGTGGGCGTGGCGGAGTTGCCGCGCGACGTGGTCGCCGCGCACCAACCCGCGGCGGCGGTGAGCCCGCGCGTCGCCGCCTCACGGGCCCCGGCCTCGGCGGCGCGGGCGGTGCGGGTCGCGCTGACGCAGAGGCCCGCGGGGCACGCGGCCCCCGCGGCGCGTGGCGCTGTCGCGGTCGTGGGGCGCAGCGCCCAAGTCGGCAACGCGCCGGTGCGGGTGGACGTCGGCTCCAGGCCCTCCGGCTCGGGTCTTTTCGACTTGGTTCCCCAGCGGCCCGGCCAGCCCACGAATCCCCAGGAGCCCGCCGTGGCGGCTCTTGGGTTTGAACACGCCTCGCCTCCCGCGCGGGAGGACATCGAGCAGGCGCTGAAGGTCGGCAGCGCCGGACGCAGCCAGTCCGATGACTACTGGGCCTCGCTCGCCGCGGGGCGGGCGGCCTCGCGCCCGCGCGTGCGCAACGTCCTGCTCGCGGCGCGGTCGATGCGCAGCCTCGGCGAGGAGCAGTTCCACCTCCGGCTCACCCAGCTCCCGGGCCTCTTCCGCCTGGGCAAGGTGCGCGGCCAGCAGATCGACGACGCGATGTCGCTCGTCTGCGAGGCGATGCGCCGCGCGGGCCCGTCGCACGCGCCGGCGGGGCAGGTCGCCGGGGCCCTGGCGATGGAGGCGGGCTGCATCGCGGTGCTCCCGCCGCCGGGCGACGGCTCGATCGCGCTGGCGATCGCGGCCGCCTTCGCGGGTTACCGGTCGATGGGTTGCCACGTCTACTGCGTGAGCGAGGAGGAGGCCGCCCAGCAGGCCCGCACGTATCACCGGTTCCACAGTTATGTCGGGTTGACCGTTGGTCACGTCAGTGCGGCGATGCCCGTGGCGGCGCGGCGAGCGGCCTATGCCTGCGACGTGACGTACGGGGCCGCGGACCAGTTCATGCAGGACGTGCTGCGCGACCGGCGGCAAGGCGCGCAGACCCCCGCCAAGAGCGGCTTTTTCCGGTCCGAGCCGACGCCCGAGCCGCCGATGATCCGCGCCTTGGCCTACGCGATCCTCCACGACGCCTCGACGACGCTCGCGGGCCTGGCGGAGGGCGACGAGCGCCCGAGCCTCGCCGCGGGGCGGGGCGTGCACCAACTCGTCCGCCAGTACAAGCGCGTCCGCGGCCTGACCCGCGGCGACGGCGCGATGAGGCGGGAGCTGTGGAAGATCTACAAGGTGCCGGTCGTGCCGGTGGCGCGGCTGCGAAGGTGAGGGGGGATGCGCCCGCGGCCACACTACAAGACAAGGATTCGCGCGGGCGGGGTACCGCCTCGCCCGGTCTTCGGCGACACAGTCGCCGGCTCTGATCAGAAAAGAGCCCAGAAAGAGCGTTTCAACAAGGCGCCATCACCCGACCCGCTCACTTCGCCGCGTCGCGCGGGGCCTCCGCCGCCTGTCCCCGCGCTTCGAGGCCATGCGCGATCGCCATCGCCCGCCCGACGGCGAACTCGATGTCGGGGCAGAGGTTTTGCGGGTCGAGCCGCCGGCGCCGGCCGAGCTTCTCGAGCGCCTTGTATTGCGAGGGCGTGACGCCTGAGAGCACCAGGTGCCGCCCCTGGCGCTTGAGCCGGTCGATCGCCGTCGCCAGGTCGCCCACGGCGTGGTCGTCGAAGCGCGTGTGGCGGGAGATCGCCAGGATGATCACCTGCCAATGGGCCGGGACGCGCGCGGCCCAGGCCTCGAAGCGCGGGGCGCGGTGGGCGGCCTTGCCCGCGCCCCTTGCTCCGCCCGCGAAGCGGTAGATGCCCACGTTCCCCGGCAGCATCGTCTTGACGATGCCGTGCCCCGCCAGCTCGGGGTCGTTGAGGACGTCGAGCTCCTGCACGTCGGTGATGGGGCGGAACCAGTTGAGGAAGAGGATGCCGCAGAGCATCGTCACCGGAGGCAGGAGGGCGAGATCGGGCACATGCACGAAGCCGAGCGTGCCGAAGATCGCCCCGAAGAGGAAGCTGGTGAAGATGCTCATGAGCAGGAGCACGCGCAGGAGAGGCGGATGCCGCCGGGAGACGCGGAGGAATCGCCCGGTCCGCTCGGCGGAGAGCCGGCGGAGGTTGTCGCGGTAGTGGAGCAGGAGTTGCATGCCCTCGAGGCCGATGTCGGTCACGACGCCGGTGAGGTGGGTCGTGCGGACGACGGCGCCGGAGATCTTGGTGATCGTCGCGTTCTGCAGGCCCATCGAGAAGCTGGCGAGGCCGGTGAGGAGCAGGAGGTTGGGCGCGTCGGTGGGGTCGAACTGGTGGTGGCCGGCGACGAGGGCCGCGAGGGCGGAGAGGAGCACGGCCTCGAGGGCGACGGGGAGGGCGTAGCGCGAGCGGACGCTGCGCCGGCGGGCCCATTCGGTGAGGAAGGCGCTGGAGGCGGCGCCGGCGACGAAGCAGAGGAGGATCAGCAGGAGGAACTTCGCCTCGCGCCAGTCGGCAAGCCCGACCATCTGGCCGACGGCGGTGGTGGTGCCCGTCATGTGGGAGATGACGCGCCCGGTGCAGAGGAGCATGACGACGTTGGTGTAGCCGCCGACCCACGACAGCGAGATCGCGAGCCCGGCGTTCTGTCGGAAGGAGTAGCTCTCGGCGGACAGCATCGGACAAGCGGCCAAGGCGCGGCCCGGGCGCCGGTGGGGAGAGGGCGATGGGTCGATTGTAAATAGGGGGAGGCCGGCGTGCGAGGAAGGGCGCGGAGCCGTTCACGCCGCGGGGCGCTCTGGTGTAGACTGTCCGCTCGTGTCGCCGGCCGGCATCGCATGCCGTCCGCGTGAAGTGACGCTCGGTCGCGACGCCCGAGGAAAGACCATGATCCGCACCGTCCGCCTCTCCTTGCCAACGATGGGCCTCGCCCTGCTCGCCTGCCTCGCGTCGGGCTGCGTCTGGGAACACGACAAGCCTTCCCGCATCATCAACACGCCCGCGGTGATCGCCGACCTCGCCTCCACGGCGTGGGAGCGGCACGTGGGCAGCCAGGGGCAGTTCCGCGAGTGGATCGCCTTCCGCGCCGACGGCAGCGGGCGCATGCAGCGGTCGGACTTCGCCCCCGTGGCCGACTTCACCTACCGCGTCGACGCCCACACGCTCTCGCTGCAGTACTACATCGAGGTCGACCTCCCCGGGAACTGGCGCACGCGGACGATCCCCTACGAATACAAGTTCGTCGACGACACGCTGATCCTCAACCACCGCGGCGAGGTCGAGACGTGGCGGCGCGTGCGGGCCGCGCCGGCGGCGCGCTGAGGCTCGGACCGGTTCCGCGTCGCCGTCGTCGCCGCGACATCCAAGACATCCCTCGCGCGAGCATCCCCATGCTCATCCGACATCTTGTTTTTCTGATCCACCCATTCTGCTACGGCCACCACGCCGCACGCGGTATGACGCTGAAGCAGTGGCCCTACGGCCCGTTCGAGGACCAGCGCGTCGAGGCGTGGCGGCGCGAGACCGCGGCCCTCCCCGACGACGCGGCGCTGGCGATGGTCCCACTCCCCGGGCTGGCGTCGGAGCGCACGGCCGACTACTACAAACTCGCCCGCGCGGCGTTGGGCAATCGCTTCATCCCGATGGATTGCCCCGACTACCTGAGCCCCTCCTTCTGGGCCAAGCAGGACGCGAAGCTCGCCAAGGGCGTGCTGGAGGACCTGCGCGACCTCTGCCTCGGGCAGGGCTCGGCCTGGAACAAGGAGGAGATGGAGACCGGCCTGCACGCCCGCGCCTGCGCCGCGCTGCTCGAAAAGGAGCTGGTCCGCCGCGGCCTGCGGCTCGACCGCCGCAGGCTACATGGCCGGGCGTGGGGCGCGTCGTTCGAGGGGTGCGTCTCGAAGTACAGCCTCTCGTTTCGCCGGCTGCTCCGGCTGGAGCGGCCGATCGACATCGAGTTCGACATGACGATGTGCGACGCCGCGTTCCTGCTCGGGGCGCGGTGGATCGAGACGCTGCCGATCAAGGGCGGCGGGCGGCTGTTCCTCTTCCAGCAGAAGGGGCGGGGGCCCGCGCGATTCCTCGCGATCTTCATCGCGGAGGGCTCGTCGCTGGGCGAGCGTGCCTCGCGCGTTCGGCTGTCGGGCGACGGCGCGGGGCTGACTGTCACCGACAAACGCGGCATCCGTCTCTGGCCCCGCCCGCGGTTCAAGCCGGTCTGCGGCGACGTGGGCTTGGCCGAGCCGGAGCAGCCGCTGGTCCGGCTGGTCGATGGCCGGCTCGAGGCGCCGCTCTGCGACGGCTACGTCTACCGGATGGCGAAGGCCCCGGCCTACTTCCACTCGCCGCGCGGGATGAGCGAAGAGACTTTCCGCGCGGCGCTGAGCGACGCCGAGATCGTCCGCGGGTGAATGACGCGCACCTCCAAGCCCACGGATCGCGATGGTACGCCGTCGCGTTCCGTGGGGTCAGGCTTCCCTATCGAGGTGAAGCGGAGGAAACGCGAGGCGGCTTTTCCGAGGTTGACCACGCTTGACGATTTGGGTGGTCTACCCCACCGAACCCGCCGGCGTACCGTCGGGATCGATGGGCTTGGGTTTGTGATTTTCCCATTCCGCATGTTTTTTCGGGCCACATTTGCCCGCGCCGAATCGTTTGACAAACCCGATTCGTGTGCCATACTTCCCGCACGATGAATCGCTCCTCCTTCGCTTTTGCCTATTTTTCGTTTACCTGGCGCCATGGCGCATCGGGCTCGGTGTAGGCACGGAACCATCCTTGACCACTCGACCCCGATGCGGACGCCTCGGGGTTTTTTGTTTTTGGCCCCCGGAACAAGCTCGCGGAATGCATCCCGCAACACGCCTCGCAACAACACTCGATCCACGCAGTCGTTTCGCTGAACCCCTCGCCCGAACCACCCGCGCCCGCCGCATTCACCATCGCGGCCGGCATCAGGAGCATCACCCGATGATCGTCGTCATGAACCCCTCCGCCACCCCGCAACAAGTCGAACAGGTCGCCAAGCTCATCCGCGAGATGGGGCTCAAGGACCACATCATCAAGGGCACCGACCTGACCGTCGTGGCCGTGATCGGCGACGACCGCAAGAAGGACCGCGGCGCCCTCGAGCAGGTGCCGGGCGTCGACCGCGTCGTGCCGATCCTCGCGCCGTACAAGATGGCGGCCCGCGAGAGCAAGCCCAACCGCACCGTCGTCAAGCTGGGCAACAGCGCGACCGTCGGCGGCAACCAAGTCGCCATCATCGCCGGCCCCTGCAGCGTCGAGAGCCGCGCGCAGATCCTCGACGCCGCCGCCAAGTGCAAGGCCGCCGGCGCCAACGCCCTCCGCGGCGGCGCGTTCAAGCCCCGCACCAACCCCTACTCCTTCCAGGGCCTGGGCGAGGACGGCCTCAAGATGCTCGCCGAGGCCCGCGACGCCACCGGCCTCGCGATCGTCACCGAGGTCGTCACCCCCGGCGAGGTCGAGCTGGTCGCGAAATACGCCGACTGCCTCCAGATCGGCACGCGCAACAGCCAGAACTTCAAGCTCCTCGAGGCCGCCGGCAAGCAGCCCAAGCCCGTCCTCTTCAAGCGCGGCATGTCGATGACGCTCGACGAGTTCCTGCAGGCCTCCGAGTACATCCTCGCCGCGGGCAACGGCAACGTCATCCTCTGCGAACGCGGCATCCGCACCTTCGAGGACCACACGCGCAACACGCTCAGCCTCTCGGTGCTCCCCGAGCTCCACCTGCGCACGCACCTGCCCGTGGTGATCGACCCCTCGCAGGGCACCGGCCACGCCCGGCTCGTGCCCGACATGTGCAAGGCCTCAGTCGCCGCCGGCGCCGACGGGCTCATCATCGAAGTCCACCCCGACCCTTCGCACGCGATGACCGACGGCGCCCAGTCGATCACGCCCGACACCCTCGCGACGCTGGTCGCCTCGCTCAAGCGCATCGCCGCGGCGGTGGACCGCTCGGTGTGAGGACAGGCGGACATCACCACGGCGAACTTCGCGCGGCGCCCCTCTGCCCATCTCCCTCCGGGAGAGGGTGGCCGGCACTCCGGCCGGGTGAGGGCGTGAGTCAACGGCGATCCTGGGACTCGCGGAGGATTGCTTCCGAGTTCGTATGGATTCACGACGCCCACGCCCTCACCCGTCACGGATGAGTACATCCGTGCCACCCTCTCCCTCCGGGAGAGGGGCAGCGACATGCCGCGCCTCCGCGCTGGTGGCGACCGTCGAGGTTTCCTACGATGGCGTTCGTCTCCCTCCCTCGAAACGCAGGAGCCGCACGCCATGGCCGAGATCGTCATCACCGCCGTCGGGCCCGACCGTCCCGGGCTCGTGAACGAGTTGAGCGGCTTCTTGCTCGAGGCCGGCGCCAACATCGCCGACTCGCGCATGGTCAACCTCCGCGGCCAGTTCGCCGTGCTGCTCTTGATCGAGGCCAACGACGCCGAGGCCCAGAACATCCGCCACGGCGTGGTCGCCGCGGGGAGCAAGATCGGCCTGCACGTCACGCTCGGGCCCGACGCGCCGCCCGCGGGCCGGGCGGGCGGCGGCGTGCCCTTCCGCCTGCGCACCTACGCGATGGATCAGCCCGGCATCGTCCACCGCCTGACGCACCTGCTCCACCGCCGCGGCGTCAACATCGAGGAGCTGCAGACGCGCCTCCAGCCCGGCTCCTACACCGGCACGCCGCTCTTCACCATGGAGATGCGCCTCACCGTGCCGACGGGCGTCGCGGTCAAGCAACTCCGCACCGAGCTCGAGGAACTCTGCGGCTCACTCAACTGCGACGTCGACCTCGACCCGGCGTGAGGGCCCTCTGGGTTAGCCGGACGCGCAAGCGACGGCTGTTTTCGGTTTCATCAGGCGCAGCCTGATCCGAGACGGGGACTGTGTCCCCGAAGATCGGGCGAAAGGCGGTATTCCGCCTCGCGCGAAGTGCCGCACGTGCGGGGCTGGTTCGATCCAATTCAAAGCCGCAACGACAGCATTCTGTCAGTGGCGTCATCGGCTTTCCGGGTCTTGGATTGCACCCGGCGAGTCGTGCGGGCGGGGTACCGCCTGCGCCCGATCTTCGGACACACAGTGTCCGTCTCTGATCAGGCTGCGCCTGATGGAATGGCCTTGCACACGAGTCGTGGGCAAGGCCACAACCTGCGCCAACCTCCGTCGCTTGCGCGTCCGGCCAACCCAGAGGGCGTCCGCCGCGTCTCACCCGCCCCTCACGGCAGCGCCCCATACGTCGTCGGCACCCCGCGCGACAGCATGTACGCGCTGAGCACGTTGAAGAAGACCAGGCTCGCCAGCGCCCCCAAAAACATCCCCACCGCCATCGGCATCACCTTGGTCCGCAGCGTCATCGCGCCGCCGAGCTTCAGCACCAGCCCGCGCACGACCCACGCCACCAGCAGGCTGCCCCACGCCCCCTCGACCATGTGCGACGAGCCGAGGATGAACCCGATGGGGTGGAACCAGAAGCCCGGGAAGAGCTGCCGCGCGACGGCGAAGAAGGCCGCCCCCACGCCCCAGATCAGGTAGATCCACGTCGAGGGCGTCACGCCGACGCTCTCCGTCTGGCCCGACGCCGCCCGGAGGTATTGCCCCGTCGCCGTGGAGATCTCCCCGCGGTACGCGCTGAAGAACCAGTCCTGGCGGAAGGCCCAGGCGTACTTCATCGAGTCGCCCCCCAGCGCGTAGGCGTTGGAGAGGAAGACCCACGCGCCGATGACCAGCCCGCCCACCGCGCCGAACAGGCTGGTGTAGACCAGGTGCCGGGGCGTGACGTTGAATCGCCTGCCGAACTCGATCAGCTCCGCCTGGGCCCCGGGGATGAAGAAGAAGACGCTGACCGTGAGGAAGCCCGAGGCGATGAGGCAGGTCATCATGCCGTCGGCGCCGAAGGCCGCCATGCCGCCCAGCAGCGAGACGAAGAGCATGGCGTTGTAGGGCGTGAAGTAGCCGGTGGGCAGGCCGCACTCGGCCCGGAACTTCGCCGCGACGAAGCCCAGCAGGACCAGGAAGAGGAAGAAGAGCACGATGCCCATCACGGGCACCTCGAGCCAGTGGGCCCAGAGGGCGGCTCCGACCGGCGCGGCGATGAGCAAGAGCAGGGCGGCGCGGTAGGACATCGCCTCGCCCGCCCACGCGGCCTTGTCGCCCTTGATCGCCGAGCGGACGACCCACGTGATGTGCCGCCGCGCGAGGAGGACGACCACCAGCGCGTAGCCCAGGTAGGCCCCGATCGATTGCTGGTAGCGGAAGGGGTAGCCGTTGTAGGCATTGAGCCCCGATGCCTCGCCCAGCCAGTGCATCAACCGGTAACCGACGAAGCCGATCACCAGGCTGATGAGGATGTTCAGCTCCATGAAGATCGCGATGCTGAGGTAGATGGCGCTGACGGTGAAGGAGATCTTCCACGTCTCGCCCCAGACGGGGTCGCTGATGTAGTCGCCGAAGTTGACCTTGACGTCGAGGTCGGGCACCGCGGGGTTGTAGAAATGCCACCCGCGGGCGAGGCACCACGCGAGCGACGCGGCCAGCCCGCCCCACATCCAGCCGTTTTTCCAGATCGCCGAGAAGATCGGCGCCGAGCCCGCGTGGTCGCCCCCGAGCAGCTCCGCGGGGATGCGGAACATCGGGTACGGGTAGCGCTCGCTCTGGGCCCAGTGCTTGCGCATCAGCACGTTGACCGACAGCGTGCCCGCGAGGATCAGCAGCACCAGCGTCGACCAGGAGAGCAGCGTCTGGGCCCAGTCGCTGAAGGGGATGTAGCCCTGCAGGAGGAACTTGAGCCCCTCGACGGAGAGGTACGACTTGGGGCGGACGATCAGCCCCGCGCGCTCCTCGACGGGGAGCTGCGCGTACGTCTCGGCGGAGACGATCTTGCGCCCGGTGTAGGCCCCTTCGAGGGCGGCCACGCTCAGGAGCTTCAGGTCGGTGAGCGCGAGCGTGCCCGCGCCCTTGAGCCCCAGCTCGAGGCGGACCTGCCCGCCCGCGGGGTTCTTGAAGCGCACGCCGTAGACGCCCGCGCGGACCGTGCCGTCCTTGTGGATGAAGGTGACGCGCGAGTTCTCGCTGGTCTCGATCAGCCCCTGGAAATTCTCCGTCTCGTCGTAGTAGACGCGGCAGAAATACTTGAAGTCCGACCCCGCGCTCTCCGGCTTGGCGAGGAAGCTGATCAGGTACGGCTCGCCCGGGACGATGCCCGGCTTGCCCTCCGCGGCGACGGGCACCTTGAGCGAGATGGTGCTGACCTGGCTCGCCTTGCCGTGGCGGATGAAGGGCGTGGAGATCTCGCCCTTGTCGGTCTTGAGCCCGGCCCAGGTGATGTCGCCCTGGATCGCCAGCGCCGCGGTGTTGGATTGGTCGAGCGCCCCGGCGGTGAGGTTGGGCCCATGGGGCCAGAGCTTGTCGTTGAGGGTGTCGATGTAGTCGAAGTGCCCGTAGCGCGGGGTCGCGGAGATCAGGCCCACGAAGCGATGCCACATGCCCTGGGTCATGATCGGGGCGGCGATGAGCATCGAGAAGAGGACGCAGAGCATCTCCTGCCGGGAGAGGACCGCCACGCGGGCCAGCCACCAGACGCCGCCCGCGAGGAGCAGCAGGCCCACGAAGACGAGCATCGCCGGCAGGGGGAGCGCGTGCTCGGCCTCGGCGCTGGAGTCGGCCAGGAGCACCTCGACCATCTGCAGATGCATGCCCATCAAGAGCATGCAAAGCAGGGAGGCGGCGACGGATCGGGGCGTGAAGCCGGGCAGGCTCGAGCCGCTGGTGGAGGGAGAAGTCATGCGGGGTGGAACGTCAGGGGGTGCGGGGATGCGGGTTTCCGGGAGGCGGGGGCCGGGGTCCGGGGGCGGTGTCGGGAAGCGTGCGGAAGGGGATGCTATCCGCGGCGGAGCAAGCGGTAAAACGGCGACATCGTCGGCCTTGTAGGGTGGGTTGAGCGTACTCGCGAAGCCCACCGGCTCTGGGGTTCGGAGTTCCGCGTTTACGCGGTCTTTGGAAAACGGAATCCGCCCGCCCTCGCGACTCTGGGTTAGCCGGACGCGCAAGCGACGGCTTGAACCGTCCGACCAACCGAGCACGCAACGTCACGCCGTGCGTCCAAGGCCGTCGCTTGCGCGTCCGGCTAACACGACGCGATCCTTCAACTCGACCCGCGCCGCATTCTCAAAACTCAAGAGAAGACGAAGACCCGCCTGAAGGCGGAACTCCGAACCCCAGACCCGCTCGCGCGGCGCGTCCCCGCATTCCGGGGGCGCGGAAATTTTCTCCCTGAATTCAAAAAAATATTTACTGCCCATTTCACAAACGGAATGGATCGCCCACCCCTCTGGAAACGCTCAGAACGAGCCCCGCGCGCCTCGGCGGTGAAAGAGCCGGCAGGCCGCGGCACGGGAGCGGGGCAATTTAACGCTCCAATTCACTCAACGAGCGCAGTCGAACGCACTTGGCCGGAGTGGCCATGAACAGCCAAAACGGCACCGTGACACGCAACGAATGAAGCGGCCACCGCTTACAGGAATTCGCCCGAATACCGCTTCCGAGCCCGCACACCCAAGTCGCGCGAGCAGCGGCACGCCAGGCCTCGAATCGATCCCGAAGACGCATCGGACCGGTGTCGACGCGATACGCGAGCGGAACCGCAATGGAGCAGGAGCGGCACCTTTTAGAGCATTTTTCAGGGCCGATTTTCCCCGCCAGACATAGGCACCAGCGTCCGGAAAAATCCGGACGAACGCCAAAACCCGAAATCAAAAACAACGACTTGCGCGCCGTTGTCCGGATTTCGCCGGACACGTGTGCGGGTCTTACGGGGGCGCACTCTTTTTTCGTCAACCTCCCCCGCGGCCTCAAGGGTGGGCAACTTCAGTTGCCCACTCGGACCCGCGAGTTGCGTCGCCACGCCGACTAGAATGCAGCTCACGCTGCGAACCCCATTTTTGCGAGAACCCGTGACCACGGAAACATCCATCGCGCTGCCGATCATGCCCGAGATTTCCACGCGCCGCCGCTCGACCCGGCCCGCGCTCCTCCACGCCGTGCTGCTCGCGGCTTTGGCGCTGCTCGTCTCATCGCTTGCGCCGCGCGCCATCGCAGCCGAAACCCAGCCCGCCTCGGCCACGTCGCAAGCCGCTTCGCCCGCCTCGACCGACTGGCCCACCTGGCGCGGCAACGCAGGCCGGACCGCCGCCGGCCCCGCGGAATTCCCGCTGTCATTCAGCCTGAGCTGGAGCCGCAAGCTCGGCTCGCCGATCCCCGCCTGGCCCGCGTCGCAGGGCAAGCTGCGCTTCGACGCCTCCTACGAGCCGATCGTCGCCGGCAAGCGGCTCTTCGTCGCCTCGATGGTCGCCGACCGCCTCGCCGCCTACGACACCCAGACCGGCCAGGAGCTCTGGCGATTCTACGCCCAAGGCCCCATCCGCTTCGCGCCCCTCGCGTGGCGCGACAACGTCTACTGCGTCAGCGACGACGGGCTGCTCCACTGCCTCGACGCCGCGACCGGCAAGCCGCGCTGGAGCCTGCGCGGCGGACCCGACGCACGCCTCGCATTGGGCAACGAAAGGCTCATTTCCGTCTGGCCCGCGCGCGGCGCGCCCGTCCTCTGGGAGGACGCGAAATCCGGCTCCGCGACGCTCTACTTCGCCGCGAGCATCTGGCCCTTCATGGGCACCTTCATCCACGCCGTCGACGCCCGCACCGGCGCGATCGTCTGGACCAACAGCGGCACCGGCGCCGACTACACCGTGCAGCAGCACAACACGCCCGCCTTCGCCGGCGTCGCGCCGCAGGGCTACTTCTCCGCGAGCGACGACGTGCTGCTCGTCTCGGGCGGACGCACCGTTCCCGCGGCCTACAACCGCCGCACCGGCGCGTTCCTCTACTTCAACGTCTCCAGCCGGGTCTTCGAGAAAAGCTCCGGCGGGTACGGCTCGACGATCGTCGGCAATTGCTTTCTCAACGGCGGCGACCTCTACGGCCTGGGCAACGGCGAGCCCGCGGTGAAGGGGCCGCTGCAGGTGCTCGGCGACGTCGCCGTCTCCACCACCGACGCGGGGCTGCAGTTGTTCGGCTTCCCCGCCGTGCGCACGGAGGAGGCCGGGAAGGACCGCCACGGCAACGACGAGGTGCGCGTGAGCTATTCGCTCCCGCCGCGCGGCCCGCTGAAGTCGGCGCTGCCGCTCAAGCGGTTCCACTTCGTCGCGGGCGATCGCGTCTTCGGCTCAGGCGACGGCGGGCGCATCGGGGCCGTGCCGCTCCCGCCCGTGCCGGGCAAGTCCGCTGCTGCCGGGAATGCCGCGCCACCTTGGTCGGCCCAGGTCGAGGGCGAGGTTTTCTCGATGGTTCCCGGCGACAGCAAGCTCTTCGTCGTCACCGCCGCGGGGACGATCTCCTGCTTCGCCGCGGATGCGGGAACGGCTTCGGCCCCGGCCGCTGAATCGAAGCCGATCGTCCATGAACTTCCCGCGCCCGAGAGCGCCGCGAAGGGGCCCGGCCCCGAGGGCTACGCGATGATCTGGGGCGCGAACGACGCGACGTTTGAGAACGTGAAAACGCTGGCGAAAGACTACTTCGTCATCGTGATCGCGCCGCAGGCCGAGCGCGTCGACGCGCTCCGCCGGCAGCTCGACGACGCGGGGATTTATGGTCGGCGGTCACAGGTTTTGCTCGGCTCGCCCGCGACCATGAAGCTCCCGCCCTACGTCGCCAGCCGGATCGAGATCAACGACGTCGGCTCGCTCGGCGCCGAGGGCGAGGCGCTGGCCCGGGCCGCGTTCCATTGCCTGCGCCCGTACGGCGGGCGCATCCTCTTCGCCGGCGACGAGGCGCAGCGCGGCCAACTCGCCAAGGCCTTCGCCGCGGCGGCGTTGCCCGGCGCGAAGATCGCCAACGCCGAGGGGCAAGTCGAGGTCCGCCGCGAGGGCGCGTTGCCGGGCTCGGCCCCGTGGACGCACCAATACGCCGACGTCGCCAACTCCGTCGTCTCGCGCGACGACCTCGTCAAGCCGCCGCTCGGCCTGCTCTGGTTCGGCGGCCCCTCCAACGACGCGATCCTCCCGCGCCATGGCCACGGCCCCACGCCGCAGGTCATCGGCGGCCGGCTCATCATCGAGGGGCCGAACATGCTCCGCTCCATCGATGCCTACACCGGCCGGCTGCTCTGGCAGCGCCCCTTCGAAGGGCTGGGCAAGTTCTACGACAACACCGCCCACCAGCCCGGCGCGGGCGAGATCGGCAGCAACTACGTCTCGCAGGCCGACGCGATCTACCTCGTCTACCAACGTCAGTGCCTCAAGCTCGACCCCGCGACGGGGCTGACGCTCGCCACCTTCGAGATGCCGCACGAGCCCGGCCAGCAGCCGCCGCACTGGGGCTACATCGGCGTCTACGAAAACCTGCTGATCGCCACCGGCAGCCCCGTCACGGTCCGCGGCGGGAACGAAGCCCCCGGAACCGCCGGAGCCGCCGCCGCCGCGCCCGCCAAGCCGCAGGTCCGCGACGAGGACCACGCCGCGGACGATGACAGCGCCGGCCCGCTCCGCGTCGACCGCGACGTCGCCTACGCCTCGGCCTCGGAGCGGCTGGTGGTGATGGACCGCCAGGCGGGCAAGGTGCTCTGGAAGCGCGACGCGCAGCAGATGTTCCGGCACAACGCGGTCGTCGCGGGCGAGGGCAAGGTCTTCTGCATCGACGCCGTCCCGCCCGCGAAGCTCGAGCTGCTGCGCCGCCGCGGCGAGGAGCCGAAGCTGCCGCCCGTGTTGCTCGCGCTCGACGCGAAGACGGGCGAGGTCGTCTGGAAGGCCGAGAAACAGGTCGGCGGCACGTGGCTGGGTTACTCCGAGGAGCACCACTTGCTGCTCGCGGGAGGGAGCCCCGCGCGCGACCGCGCCAAGGACGAGGCCGGCACCGGGATGGCCGTCTACAAGAGCGGGACCGGCGAACCCGTCTGGCGCCGCGACTTCAAGTATGTCGGCACGCCCATCCTCCACGGCTCGACGGTCTACACCGACGGCGCGGGCGTCGACCTGCTCACCGGCAAGCCGCTGCGCCTCGCCAACCCCATCACCGGGCAGCCCACGGACTGGACCTTCTCCCGCGGCTACGGCTGCAACACGCCCATCGGTGGGCAGCACATGCTGCTCTTCCGCTCCGCCGCCGCGGGCTTTTGCGACCTGGGCACCCACGCCGGCACCGCCAACTGGGGCGGCTTCAAGTCGAGCTGCACGGCGAACCTCATCCCCGCCGACGGCATCCTCGTGGCCCCCGACTTCACGCGCACCTGCACCTGCAGCTACCAGAACCAGAGCTCGCTCGCGCTGGTCTCCATGCCCGACGTCGAGGTCTGGACGGCGCAGAGCTACGACCAAATCGCCGGCCCCGTGCAGCGCGTCGGCATCAACCTCGGCGCGCCCGGAGACTGGACCAGCCCCGAGGGCACGCTCTGGATCGACTTCCCCAGCGTCGGCGGGAAGAGCCCGAAACTGCAGGTCGACCTGCAGGGCCCGGCCCGGTTCTTCCGCCGGCATTCGATGGAGGTCCAGGGCCCGTCGCCTCAGGTCACGGCCTCGGGCGCGGAGTTCGCCGGCTCGCTCCGCGTCAACCTGGGCGGCGAGGCGCCGCGGGCCTACACCGTCCGGCTCTTCTTCGCCGAGCCCGACGCCGTCGCGGCCGGACAGCGCGTCTTCGACGTGCTGCTGCAGGGCAAGCCGGCGGCGACGGGGCTCGACGTCTTCGCCGAGACGGGCGGCACGCGGCGCGGGCTGGTGAAGGAGTTCAAGGGCGTCTCGGTGCGCGACGCGCTGCAGGTCGAGCTGCGCCCGGCCGCGGGATCGAAGCGGCCGCCGATCCTCTGCGGCGTCGAGGCCGTTCGCGAGCCTTGATCGGCGAGGTTGATCGGCGACGCGTCCGCCGTGCACGAATCTTCTGATCCGGAGACAACACCCATGCGATTGTTGTGTTTTCTGATTGCCGCATTTGCGGGCGTTTTCGGCGTTGCCCGTTTCGCCTGCGCCCAGTCCACCTCCGCTCCCGCGAAATCCAACGGAACCGCCATGACCCAGCCTCATGCGCCCGCGACGGATCTCAGCCAGCCCCGCGCCCATCCTTTCCTCGCCTGCACGCCCGAGGAGCTCGCCCGGCTTCGGGCCGCGGCGAGCGATGAGAAGGCGCCCGGACACGCCGCGGTGTGGCAGGTCATCGCCCAGGCCGAGGCATCGCTGCGCGAGCCGGTCTCCTTCCCCCCGCGCGGAGGGCAGCACAACCAGTGGTACCAGTGCGACAAGTGTCAGGTCGCGCTCAAGACGGTGGACGATACGCACCACGAATGCCCGACCTGCCACGCCGTATACTCGGGCGAGCCGTACGACGACGTGATCATGGAGCGGCAGCACTACAAGAACCTCGCGCGGATGAGCAAGGCCGCGTGGGCCTGGGCGATCACGGGGCGCGAGCCCTTCGCCGCCGACGCCAAGGCGATCCTTCTCGGCTACGCGCGGCGTTACCGCGAATATCCGTACCACACCAACGACCGGCGGACCGACCCCGCAAGGAGCCCCGCCGGCGGGCACCTTTTCGAGCAGACGCTCAACGAGGGCTATTCGCTCGCGCTGGAGATCGCCCCGGCCTTCGACCTGATCCACGACGCCCCGGGCACCACCGACGAGGATCGGAAGCAGATCCGCGACGGCTTGCTGCGCCCGATGGTCGACAACATCGCCCGCAACCGCGCGGGCAAGAGCAACTGGCAGAGCTGGCACAACGCGGGCATCTTCCCCGCGGCCGTCCTGCTGGGGGACGCCGCGATGGCCCGCGCGACGATCGACGACGCCGCGAACGGCTTCCGGCAGCAGATGAAGGTGAGCGTCAGTGACGACGGGATGTGGTACGAGAACAGTTGGAGCTACCACGCCTACACGCTCTCGGCCCTGGTGCGGCACGCGGAGTACGCACGCCGCTGCGGCATCGACCTCTGGAGCGAACCGCGGTTCCGCAAGATGTTTGAGCTTCCCGCGCAGTACACGATGGCCGACGGCTCGCTCCCGCGCTTCGGCGACGCGGTGGGGCGTTCGAACGGCGCGAGCAAGGAGGACCTTGAAGCGGCCTATGCCGTCTACCACGAGACGGCGCTGCTGCCGAGTTTGTCTGCGTCGCCCACGTGGACCAGCGTGATGGCGGGGCGCGACACGTCCACGCGCCCGGCGGCGCCGCCGCCGCTCACGAGCCGCGCCTTCCCCGACGCGGGCCACGCGATCCTCCGCGGCGCCGGCCCCGCGGGCCTCACCGCGGCGCTGACCTTCGGCCCCTACGGCGGGTTCCACGGCCATTTCGACAAGCTCTCGTTCGTCCTCTTCGGGCATGGCCGCGAGCTGGGCGTCGACCCCGGCCGGGCCGCCAGCCAGGCCTACCGCCTGCCGATCCACACGCACTGGTACAAGGCGACGCTCAGCCACAACGCGGTGCTGGTCGAAGGCAAGCCGCAGGCCCCGGCGAAGGGGGAGTTGCTGGGCTTCAACGCCGGGCACGGCAGCGCGTCGGTCGTGGCTGCGTGCACCGAGGCCTATCCGGGCGTGACGCATCGCCGGGCCATGGTGTTGATGGACGACTATCTGCTCGTCATCGACGACCTCGCCAGCGAGACGGAACACCGGTACGACTGGGTCTATCACAACCGCGGCACGGGCGTCGCCAGCGACCCGCTGGGCCCGCTCGACCCGCTGGTCCCCGCGTCGCTTCCGGGCAAGGAGTACGTCCGCTTCGAGGGCGGCGGGACGACCGACAAGGACGCCCACGTCCGCTTCAACGACGGGGAAGTCACCACGCATCTGGTCGTCGCGCCGGGCGGGGCGACGGAGGCCCGCTGGGGCAACGGCCCCTGCGCGAGCGTCGACGAACGCGTGCCAATGGTGATGCTCACCCGCCGCGGGAAGCGCGTGATGTATGCCGTTGCGATCGAGCCGGTGAAGGGCGAGGCGAAGCCGGGCGTGCAGGCGGTCGCGCTCGAGGCGAAGGACGGTGTTCTGACGGCGACGATCTCGCGGGCCACCGGGACGGACACGGTCACGCTCTCGGCCAAGGGTTCGCCGACGATCGCGCGGGAGTGAGGTTGCTTCACCTGCGGTCGCGCGCAGCGCCGCGTCCGCTCACTTCAAGTGTTCGCCCGGCGTGCGCGTCGGCACGTACTCCCCGCCCGGCTTGAAGTTGCGGATCGCCTCCGGCACTGGCCCGGTCCACCAGCTCGGCGGCTTGGGGAACTCGAACAGGTTGTGCCACTGCAGCACCAGCGTCCGCCGCTGGTCGGTCTGGTTGGCGCGGGCGGCGTGGAGCAGGCGGGCGTCGTTGAGCACCATGTCGCCGGCCTTCACGGGAAGGTCGACGGCGTCGGGGTGGTCGGCGAAGGCGGGGTGGTTCGCGTAGTCGGTCACGGCCTGGATCACCGGGCCGTGCGCGGGCGGCAAGTCGGCGTGGAGCGGGATGCGCTTGCGGTGCGTGCCGGGGATGGCGCGGAGGCAGCCATTCTTCAGCGTCGTGTCGGTCATGTAGTACGAGACGAAGATTCGCGTGGGCCAGGGCGCGGCCGACTCGGGGTGGTTCCAGTTCATCATGTCCTGGTGCCAGTAGAGCGGCGGGCCGTGGGCGGGCTTGGAGAGGACGATGATCGTCTCGTCGGGGCGCTGGTTCTCGAGGCCGATGGCGCGGAAGGCCTCCCATGCCTCGGGGATGTCGATCACCTCGTCGACGATCGGGTCATGATCGACGGTGGGGGGAAGTCCCGGCGGCTGCTTTTTCCAGACGCGGTCGGTGATGATGTGGAAGTCGCTGCCCTGGTAGCGGTAGACCGGGTTGACGGGCTTGCGGGCGAAGAGGCCGTCGGTGTAGGCGCGGAGGCGTGCGAGCAGGTCGCCCTTGAGGATGCCGGGGACGACGCAGTAGCCGAGTTCGACGAGTTCGCGGCGCTTCTGGAGGGCTTGTTCGGGGGTCAGCGGGGGCATGGGGCGGAACTCCTGGGCGGATTTCAATCGACGCGACATCGTACTCGCGCCACCGCGCCACGGCTCGATCACGATCACGCGGTAGTCGTGGGCCCTCACGCGCAGCTCGAGCGTACCCGCCTCCCACTTGAAGTTGTGGTCGTTGAACCAGGCCGCCCGCGACTTGACCGGGTCCTGCTCGTCGAAGGCGGAGTCGATCGCCGCAGAGATCTGATCGGCGGAGGACTTCGCCTTGTCGGCGTGGAGATCGAGCCCAGCCGCGCCGACGCCCGAGGGGACGGTGGTCGTGGTCGCGTCCTCGCCCGGGGGCGGGCGTAGGTCGTCGACGTCGCGGGCCTTGAGCGGCGCGGCTGAGGGCGACGCGGAAGCCGACGCGGGCGTGGCCATGCCCAGCTTCGCGGCGTCGACGCTCACCTTGATCGTGCGGTCCGCGTCGCCGAGGCTGGCGATGATGAGGCAGGCCTTGCTCTTCCCGTCGGCGCGGGGCGTGAGGTAGGTCGTGACCAGCACGTCCTTCGCCTCGCAGCTCGCGGGCGTCTCGGGCTGCCAGTAGCCGATCACGCGGGCGCGGTCGTCGCCCAATCCGCCTTGGTCGAGCGCGCCGGTGGGAAGCGTGTCGGCGGCGAAGGCGATGTCGTGAAGCATCAGCCCCGCCTGGAACGCGCGGTCCTGCCGGTAGCCCCAGTGGCGGAACTGGGGCATGAGCGTGCCGCGCAGCCCGGCCGACTTGAACATCCAGTCGGTCACCAGGCCCCAGCGGTCGGGCTGGTTGAAGCGCAGGCGGGCGAGGCCCCAGGAGCCGATGAAGTTGGACTTGCCGCCCTGCTCGGGGAAGCGGTCCTCGCCGTCGAGCACGATGTCGGCATAGCCCACGATGGGCAGGAAGAAGGTCTGCGTCGCGTGGACCCAGATCAGCGGCTCGACGCCGTGGTCGACGAAGAGCCAGCGCAGCCGGCGCATGTAGGCGTTGTAGTCGAAGAACTCGAAGCCGGGCTGAACCTTGCCGTCGTCGAGCGCGTAGGCCGGGCCGGTCTTCGGGTCGCCCATCGGGTGGACCCAGATGTCGTCGATGTAGACGCCGTTGATGAGCTTGTGGTCGAGCCACTGGTTCATGCACCAGATGTGCATGTCCCGCGTGGTGGAGACGTAGCGCAGACCGCCCGAGGCGTACCATTGCACGGCGTGCTCGCCGGCGTCGGCGGGGAGGGAGGCGTAGTTGCGGTCGATGTAGAGGATGGGCCCGGGGTAGCCGCGCTGGTGGGACTTCATCTGCCGGTGCATCTGGGCGCGGTCGGCGGCGGCCTCCCAGTCGTCGCCGTCGGGCATGAGCTTGAACGAGAAGAGGTCGTTCACGTCCGACTTCAGGCTGCGCCCGCCGAAGGCGTCGACGAAGCTGAAGTTGGCCTTCCACGCGATCGACCGGCGGTTCGCGGGCATCGGCTTGATCGGGGCGAGATGGAGGCCGAAGGTGATCGTCAGCGGACGGTCGATGCGCGTGGGCGCCTGGATGACGCGGAGGCGCAGCGTGGTCGTCGTCTCGTCGCGCAGGATCTGCACGGCGGCTTGCTCATCGGGCTTTCCACTGGTTTTGGTCCACCCGCGGTCGTTCTCCGCGAACCAGTTGATCGCCCGCTGTTCGCCCGCGAGGACGACGAAGGGGATGAAGCTGCCCTTGATCGCGGGGTTGGTCTCCCTGCCGGGCTTCGTGCTCTCGAAGACCACGCCGGCGGTCTGCGGCGTCGCGCGGTAGTCGGCCGACCCGCGGAACCATTGCTTGCCCGTCCAGAAGCCGTAGTAGCCGGCGTCCTCGTTGCGGATCGGGATGTCGATGGTGAGCGCTTCGAGGCAGGGCCGGCGCATTTGCCGCGCCACGGCAAGCACGGCGCATGTTAGGCCTTGCGCCCGCCTCTTCGTGCAGGTAGGGTGTGGCTCGTAGGCGAACTCGCCGTCACAACCTCACCCCTTGCATTGGAGCCCGGCCATGGCCGACCCCGTCTCCGGGGACGCCGGGGACGCCGGGGGCCCCGGCGGTCCCCTGCGCCTCTTCGCCGACCTGCC
>JAPLMQ010000206.1 GCA_026386955.1 Planctomycetota bacterium | reverse complement strand
CGCCGTCGAGCGCGCGGACGGTCTGCCCGCCCAGCTCGTAGATCTTGACCAGGTCCGTGGCGACGATCATCAGTGCCTCGCCCCTCCCGGCGGCGGGGGCGGCCCGCCTCCGCCCATCATGTTCTGGCGGGTGCGCTGCTCCGCCGCCTTGTTGCCGGGCGGATTGCCGCCGGCCTTCCACTTGCTGTCGGCCTCGGCCTTGCGGATCTTGACCTTGTCCCCCTCCTCCAGCCCCGAGGTCACCTCGTAGCGCACGCCGTCGTTGATCCCCACCTCGATCGTCCGCTGCTCCTCCGTCTCCAGCAGCCCCTTGACCAGCGTCACCGTCTGTTTTCCCGATCGGCGGACCACCGCCTCGACCGGCACCGCCAGCACGTCCTTCTTGTCCGCCACCACGATCTCGACGTTGGTGGTCATCTCCGGCTTGAGCAGGTCCTTGTTCTCCCCGGTCACCTCGATCTTGACCTCGAAGGTCACGATGTTCGAGACGTTCACGCCCTTGGTCGCGATGCGGATCACCTTGCCCTTGAAGCGAGTGCCGCGGAAGGCGTCGGCGGTGATGTCGACCGCCTGCCCGAGCTTCACGCGCCCGATGTCGCTCTCGTCGACGGTGGCGCTGATGAAGATGCGCGAGAGGTCCGAGAGCGTCAGGATCGTCGTCCCGCCGCCGACGTTGGTGATGCCCGAGGCGATGATCTGCCCGATCTGCACGGGGCGCGTGGCGATCACGCCGTCCATCGGGGCCATGACCTTGGTGTCGGTCAGCCGCTGGGTCGCGTCGGAGAGCGTGATGCGGTCCGCGGCCACCTGGGCCTCCGCCAGCTTGATGTCCTGCCGGCGCAGCTCCAGCGAGAGTTCCTGCGCCTTGAGCTCGTCGATCGCGATCTGGGCGCTGCGCAAATCGCCCGCCGCCTGCACGGCCGAGGTCTGGGCGGTGTCGTAGTCCTCCTGGGCGGCGAGCTTCTTCTCCAAAAGCTGGGCCATGCGCTGCGCCTTCGATTGGGCGTCGACCGCGCGGGCCTGGGCCGACTTGACGGTCGACGCGACCTTCTCCCTGCTGGTGCTCAGGTTCTGCTCGGCGATGAGCAGGTTCTGCTTGGCCGTCTCGAGTCGGGCCTGCGAGATGCTCAACGACGCGGTGGCGAGGTCGACCTGGCGCTTCTCGTCGACGGGGTCGAGCTCGGTCAGCAGATCGCCCTTCTTCACGGCGTCGCTGACGTCGAACGGGAGCTTGATGATCTCCCCGCTGGCCTTGCACTTGATGTCGACGTCGAGGTTCGAGGTGATCTTGCCCGTGCTGGCGACGATCGAGCGGATCGCGCCTCGCTCCACCACGACCGTGGGGTCTGGCGCGGGCTGCGAGGCCGCGACCTGGCGCTTGTACCAATACCACCCGCCTCCGCCTGCGATGGCGAGGAGCAGCAAAATCACGATCAGCCACTTCTTCATGCGTCTCTCCGAACCCACTGACGTTGACGTCCCTGCGTGTCTTTAAATCCCGCTTGCGCTCATCGACACCGAGCCCGAGCGCAGGTCGTCCGCGAGGTCGAGCCCGACCCGCCAGCCCGTTCCCGCCGCCGTCAGCTTCGGACCCGCCTTGCCCGGCTCGATCTTCAGCGTCGCGCTCCCGCGCCCCGGGACCAGCAGCGTCGCCATCACGACTTCCGTCTGCAGCCTGCGCACGCACCAGCGCACGGCCGTGGAGTCGCGCCCGGGCGTGGTGGGGCAGTTGGCCCCGGTGTGGATCGCTGCCGGCTCGCTCGCCGCCAGCACGACCCGCATCGACTGCCGCTCCCCGCGCAGCGTGACGCTGTCGCCCGACGCGCCGGCCTGGACCTTCACCTCCGCCGTCGTGTGGAACCGCGACTCGAACCGTCCCGGGTGCGGCAGCTTCACGTGGTCGACGATCAGCATCGCCTTGTCGCGCAGCGAGAGGAAGGCCCGCGAATAGAGCTGCGCCACCGGGCCGTCGCGCATCGCGCCCATGGCCGCGGTCGCGTCGATGTGCAGGCCGTGCACGCCCTTGCCCAGGTCGAGCTTGGTCGTCGTGACTGTGCTGGGGCCCGCGACGCCCACGCCGCTGATGAGCACGACGTTCTTCGACGCGGGCATGGTCTCGAAGAGTTCCCAGCGCCGGCCGCTGAAAGTGGTGTCGAGGTATTCGGCCACGCCCAGGTTGGTGATCAACGCCTCGTCGCCGAGGACGCAGTGGTAGCTGGTGAGGTCGCGGTGGCCGTGGGGGACCTCCGTCGTCCCGCCGCGGATGGCGAGGTAGAGGCTCGGCCCGGGCAGGCGGTCGGCGACGACGCCCCAGTCGAGCCCTTCGTACAGCCGGACGACCGAGCGCTCGGCGCGCGGCGGCTTGCCGACCTTCGTGGGCTGCGCGGGGTGGAAGAGCAGCGTCTCGGCGGCGTCGGGCCAAGTGCCGTCCAAGTTGATCCGCGGGCTCATGCGCGACACCAACTCGGCGGCGAGCGCGGTCTCGCCCAGCGCCTGCGCCGTCGCGAGGTGAAAGGGCAGCGCCGACCAACTGTTCACGTCGCCGAAGCTGCAGGGCACGCCGTTGGGCGAGAAATCGAGCGGGAACCAGAGCGTCTTGCGCGTCGCCTCCTGGCGGAGCATCGGGTGGGGCTCGCCCGTCGCCCGCTCGTGGCTGAGCAGGTACATGAACCCGTAGCGCATCCCGTAGTTCCAGTAGCCGATGCCCTCGGGCCAGGCGCCGTTGGTCGCCTTGAGCTCATCGAAGTAGGGCTTGATCGACCGCTCGACGCGCTCGAGCACCTCGGCCGCCTCGGGCGCGTCCTCGAGCATCGCCAGCGCGAGCATCCCCGCGCCGCCGGCGCAGACGGTGTTCCAGTTCGACTGTGCCTTGCCGTACCACCACGCGGAGCCCTTGGCGTCGGGGCTCGCGGGCGTGTTCTTCAGGAAGGAGGCGAAGCTGCGCTCGCGGGCGACGCGGACGAACCACGCCCTGCGGTCGGCGTCGAGCCGGTCGTGCAGCCAGTCGTAGGCGATCGCCAGCGTGGTCGAGTTCTCGCCGTAGGAGAGGTCGAAGATCGACAGCGGGTCGGCGTCGTTCTTCCGCCACGTGATCCAGGACCAGTATTCCCAGTGGCCGATCGCCTCGATGTGCTTCATCGCGGCGTCGAGGAACCGCGACTCGTCGGTCTGGAAGAAGCGGACGATCAGCGTGACCACGCGCGACTGGGCGATCCGGGCCCGCACGAGGTGGGCGTTGTGCGTGTTGATGTCGTAGGCGAAGTCGGTCGACTGGCAAAAGATCTCGGCGTTGGCGGCGACGTTCTGGCTGGCCCGGGCGACGAGGCCCAGCTTGGTTGCGGGAGCGGGCTTGCGGGGGCTGCGGGCCTTGCCGACGGGCTTGGCCGCGGCCGGGGTCGGGATCGCGGCGAGGGCCTGGATCTGTTGCGAAGAGACATAGAGCCGCGGGTGCGGCGTGGGGCGGGTGGCCATGATGAATCTCCGGAGCGCGGAAGCCGGTGTGGGGGAGGTCCAGATTAGTGTGAGGGGGGGTGGGGGGCAAGGTCTGCAAGCCTCTCGCCGCCCGCTCCCGCGATGCGTCGGGCCTCGTCGCGGGTTGTATCCCAAACCCCGCTGCGCTAAGATGGTGGAGCGATCCTCGGCTTCCGCCTGTCCCTCAGGCACCCAGGGTCTTCACCCACCGCCCGGCCGGCATCGCCCGGCCCGGCTCAGCGAGAGAGCCTTTGGTGCGGAGGTGCTGAGTGAATTGTGCTCGACGCTGTCGGCGAACCGTCGCTCCGCCAGCCTCCAGCACACCGCACTCAGCACCTCGTCAGTCCCGACGGGTCCTTCGCTAACCGGCCATCGCCCCAGCCGATTCCAGCCCGCCGCCCCGAGCGCCTGCCGCGCTCCCGACATGCGGGCCTGTTTCGGCAAACGCACCGGCCGGAGAACGACCGCTCCCGTCATGACCACCAAAGAAATCTTCAACGAAGCGACCTTCGAATCCCTGGGCCTCCGCGACAGCGTGCTCCAGGGCGTCACCAAGGCCGGCTTCAC
>JAPLMQ010000094.1 GCA_026386955.1 Planctomycetota bacterium | reverse complement strand
CCTCCGCGCCGCCATCGCCGCCGCCAACGCCGCGATCGGCGCCGACCCGCAGGACGTCGACGCCTTCGTCGCCCGAGCCCGCGCCAACCGCGACCTGGGCGACTTCAACGCCGCCCTCGACGACCTCAATGCCGCCCTGGCGACCAACCCCAGCAGCGTCAACGCCCTTCGCGAGCGGGCCCGGCTGCTCACCAGCCACAACGAAAACGAGACCGCCTTGGGCGACTGGAACCGCGCCCTGGAGCTCGACGGCCAGGACCCCGAAGGCTTGGCCGAGCGCGGGCTGATCCTCGTCGCCTCCGGGATGACCGGCACCGCCGCCGTCGACTTCGAGGCCTCGCTGAGCATCAACCCCCGCATGCCGCTGGCCCTGATCGGCCAAGGCGACCTCGCGGCCCAAGGCGGCGACGCCGACCGCGCCATGGCCGCTTACACCCAGGCGATCGAGCTCGACCCGCAGAACCCGCTGGGCTACCTCCGCCGGGGCGACCTCCAACTCGCCCAAGGCGCCTGCCTCAAGGCCCTCGCGGACTACAACGAAACGCTCCGCATCGACCCGCTCAACGCCGACGCCTACGCCCGCCGCTCCATGGCCTACCTCGACGCGGGCGTGCGGGCCCGGGCCCTCGCCAACGCCGACCAGGCCCTGCTGCTCGACCCCGCCTCGTGGCGCGGGCACACCGCCCGCGCCGCCGTCCTGGCCGAGCGGGGCCAGCACGAAGCCGCCATCCGCCACGCCGACTGCTCCCTGCAACTCAACCCGAATTCGGCCCGCACGCTGGCGGTCCGCGGGCAATCCTTCCTCGCCTTGGGCGACCTCGAGCAATCCGAGGCCGACTTCACCCGCTCCCTGCGGATCGACCCCACGACGGTCGACGCCGTGCTGGGGCGGGCCCAGTCGCTCCGCCGGACGGGGCACATCGACGCCGCGCTGGCGGAGCTCGACAAGGCCGGGCAGGCGATGCCCAAGGCCGCGTCGGTGCTCGTCCTGCGGGCCGACGTGATGCGCGACAAGGGCGACTTCGCCCAGGCGATCGTCGACGCGGGCAAGGCCCTGGCCCTACGGCCCGACCTCTCCTCCGCCCGCCTGAGCCTTGCCTTGGCCTACCTCGCCGACGGGCAGCAGGCGGCCGCGGCCCGCGAGGCCGACGGCGCGATCCAGGCCGACGCCGACAGCGCCCAGGCCCGCGCGATTCGCGCCTTGGTGCTCCTCGAACGCCAGCAGGACGCCGGCCGCGCCGAGGCCTTCGCCAACCAGGCCCTGCGGCTGAATCCCGACCAGCCCGCTTGCCAATACGTCATGGGCATGGTGCAACGGGCCACGGGCAATTCCGAGGCGGCGATGAACTGCGCCAAGCGGACGATCGAGCTCAACCCGCGCGACCCCGCGGGCTACGTCCTCCGCGCCTTGGTCTGGCTCGACAAGGGCAAGGCCCAGGACGCGATCCGCGACGCGGAGCTGGCCCTCGTCCAGCAACCCCGCCACCCCATCGCCTTCGCCGTGCGGGCCCAGGCCTATGAGTCGGCGGGCGACTCCAAGCGGGCCGAGGACGACTTCCGCAAGGCCCAGGAGCTGTTGTCGAGCTTCGACCGCGCCAACCCCCGGCTGATCGCGCTCGACAGCTTCTGACCCCCGGCGTTCCCCACGACATGCATGGATGACTTGCGCGCGGCTTTCGCGGCGATGCGGTGGACTGCCGCCGCACGCCCTGACTTATCCCCAACATGATTCTTGATTCTGAATCAGAATCAAATCGGGCCCGCGCGGGCCTCTGAGATCGGCGGACGAGGCTGGTTTTTCGGCCTTATAAGACGATCTCGCAAAATGATTTGTGGCCGCAAAATTCGCCCCACCTCGCGAGCGGCCTCTCCACCCCCGTCCGCTGGCCTGATTCATCCATCTTGATTCACGTTGATTCACGCGTGAATAACCTTTCCACATCGCCGTCACCAAGGCCCCAGCGCTCCCCGCGACAAGCGCGATCATAAGTGTGAATCGGCATCATGCAGCCCCCGGCCCCCCCTTGAGAACCCCAGATGGACCGGAATGAAAACGCCCCGGAGAGACTCCGGGGCGGAAATGATCCTGCGTGCGAGGGCGGGCGGACTCAGGCTGCGTCGCCGTCGTGGTCCTTGTCGCCGCCGCTTGCCGCGGCTTTGGCGGCCGCCGATATCGTGGCGGTGTCGTTGTCGCGCTTGATCGTCTCGGCAGGCTTGGGCGCGGGCGGCGGTGCGGCAGCGGATCCCCGGTCGGCAACGGGCGGAAGTCCAGTCGTGGCGCTGATGGCAGACATGGGGATCTCCTCATATTCAGTCATGCGATGCCGCAACGCGTGGCAAGGGTGACCGCTATGAATTCATATCGGCAGATCCGGGAATAAAAAGACATCGAAATCCGCTGAGTGTCGCGATTCCCCGCGATTGGGTTATCGGGCGTGCGTCGGCGGACCATGCCGCGCGTGCTAGGGTCCACGCACCACGCCACACTCCCGCCCCCTTCACCCCTGCAACCGCGACTGCCTGCTGAACGGCGCGAGGTTCACGTCCTCCACCTTCGCGCCAAGATGTCGCAGGATGTTGTTCGCCTGGGCCGCGGTGTAGCTCGCGTGCACCGCCACGTGGAGCACGACGTCGAGCACCGGCATCTCGAAGGGCAGGCCCGCCCCGCTCTTGCCGCGCAGGGTCCGCTTCAGCTCCGCCGCATCCAGCCGGGCGAGGTATTCGCGCCAGCCGGCGTTGGCCGCGTCCCACGCCGCGCCCACCGCGGCCACCGTCTCCCGCGGCGGCATCTCGGCGAGCTGCGCCTCGGGCCGGCGGGTCAGCCGGGTGAGCCAGATCTCATCGGCCTTGCCCATGTGCTCGAGCGTCTTGATGAGCGTGCCCTGCCCGATCTCGAACGGGCGCGACAACTGCTCGGGCCCGAGCGGGGTCGCCGCGGCGATCAATCGCCCGTCCATCCAGATCCGCCATTCGTGCAGGCGCTGCAGCGCGGAGATGTCCATGGCTTCGCTCCTTGAAACTGGCCGCCAGTAGCGGCGACGGGCGGGGAGAGTATCCTGTGGCGGCGACGTGCGGACCGCGTGCACCGGCACCGCTTTGCCTCGTTGCTGGCCGCGTCCTCGGCCGCGCCGAATCGCCTGATGCCCCCGGAATGTCCCCCGGAACGCCCCGAATTGCCCCCGAACTCGCCGGAGATCTCCCGATGTCCCTCAAGCCGATGACGCATCGTCGCTGGATCACGCTGGGCCTGCTCGCGCTGACGGGGCTGGGCGCCGCCGGCTGCGACGAGAAGATCAAGGTCAGCGACGAGGACATCAAGCAGGTCCAGTATAAGCAGCTCCGCGACCTGATGGCCGACGAGAAGAACCCCACCGTGGTGGTCGATCCGCGGACCAAGAAGCGCTACGACGAGGGGCACATCGAGGGGGCGATCAACATCCCCCTGCCCGAACTCAAGCCGATGGAGCAGGCCCTCGCCGACGCCCAGACCATCGTCGTCTACGGCACGACCTGGACCGACTACACCTCCCCCGCGGCCGCGAAGACGCTCATGGCCATGGGCTACAAGAACGTCCTGGACTTCCGCGGCGGGCTCGAGCTCTGGAAGAGCGAGGGCGGGAAGGTCGTCGGCACGCCCGCGACGCAGAAGGCGACGGACGCGGCGACGCAGACGACAGCACCGCAAAAATGATCCGCTGCGCCGAAGGGGGTTCCCGGTGGGTCAAATTGTCGTGGCGATCTGTGGTGTCACGCTCGCACTTTGCGGCGTTCTGATCGCATGGAACAATTTTCGGCGCGCTCATTCAATTGTAATTCGGCTTCTCGAAGTGAATTCAAGCACCGTAGAACAAGTCGGCGCGAACAATCAAGATCGGTTCAACCAATTGGTCGTCAGGCTCATGAATGTCGGGATGCCGCTGAGCAGCGCGACCATTCATGTCCGCGGGCTCACTCCGGAGGGATGGCTGTCCGTCCAACTTCATCCGATCCGCAACGGAAGCATCTTGGCGAATGCGGACGAATTCACGCTCGAAAAGGGAATGGTGGCCGAGTTTCGCCTCAGATCATTCGAAATCGACGAGTGGGCGAAAGCAACCGTCGGCCAACTGCGCTCGGCATCGTCCCTATGCGTGACTGTTTCATCGAACGGCCATCAGGCCGATGAATTCGCAATCGGGCGATGCGCTTGGCGCATGCGATGGAACAGGATCGCGTTCAGGCTGAATTGGGAGTTCCGAAAGCGACTCCGGAAATGGGGATGGAACCGCATTCGGGACTGCGATGTCTTGCCTCTGTCAAAGCGGGCAGGCATGCGATTTCAATTGGACCTTTTTTTCTCCGCGTTTGCCGGACAGAAATAGAATGACATCTTGGCGACGATGGGGAGCCGATCCCGCCCAGAGCGTCGACGGCGCGGGAATGATCGCCGAATGAAAACCCAGGCACGCGGTGCTTGGGCTTTGTGTGTCGTTCCTGGGTTTCGTGCCGCTGCGGCTTGTTCTTTGTGCCCCCTTGGCGCTGCGCGTATCATCTCGGCCAAGGATTCACTGGAGCCGACCATGGGTGCCGCATCGCCGACGGACCGTCGTTACCTCGCCTCGCACGAGTGGCACAAGCCCGAGGGCGGGCTGGTCACCGTGGGCGTCAGCCAGTTCGCGGTCGACGAGCTGACCGACATCACCTTCCTCGACATCAAGAAGAAGGTCGGCTCGACGGTCAAGGCCGGCGAGTCGTTCGGGGAGATCGAGTCGGTCAAGGCGACCAGCGAGCTCTACAGCGGCGTCGCGGGCGAGGTCGCCGCGGTGAACGAGGCCGCGATCAAGAACCCCGCCGTGATCAACCAGGACCCCTACGGCCAAGGCTGGCTCATCAAGCTCAAGCCCGCCGACGCGTCTCAAATCGAGAAGCTGCTCTCGGGCGCGGACTACGACAAGGGCCACAGCTAATCAGCCGCGACGCATCGACGTGGCGTCGGCGTGATGTGAATCGGACGGGTCGCATGATCGTCGACGTACACACCCACCTCTGGGACTCGCTCGAACAGCTCGGCCCGGGCTCCGCGCAGCGCGTTCGCCAACGCCAGGACGCCCCTTGGGCCCGCCCCGACGGCTCGGCCCTCGCCCACGAGTTGGCGACGCAGCCGGTCAGCTACGCCTTCGTCCTGGGGCTCGACTCCCGCGCCATCGGCGCCGCCATCCCCGCCGCCAGCGTGGCACAGTGGGTCTCGCGCCGCCCCGACAAACTGCTCGGTTTCGCCGGCGTCGACCCCACCGCCCCCGATGCGCCGGCCCAGGTCGACGCCGTGCGCAAGCTGAAGCTGGCGGGCATCGTCATCAGCCCCGCGACGCAGGACGTGCCCGCGGGCGACCCGCGCACGATGCGCGTGCTCGAGCGCTGCGAGGCCCTCGGCCTGCCCGTGCTCGTCCACCCCGACACGCACCTGCAGCGCGGCCAGAGCATTGAACTGCTCTCCCCCCTGCCCTTCGACGCCATCCTCCGCGCGCTGCCGCGCCTGCGCGTCGTCCTCGCGCAGGTGGGCGACCCGTGGACCGACCTGACGCTCGCGATGCTCGACCGCCACGAGCATCTGTACGCCGACCTCTCGGAACTCGCCTCGCGCCCGGGGCAGCTTCGCCAGGTGCTGCTCGCGGCGGAGGAGCGCGGCGTGGCGAACAAGCTCTTCATGGGGAGCGATTTCCCGTTCCACACGCCCGAGCAGGCGATCGCCGCGCTCTACGCCACGCACACCGGCGGGCGCGGCGCGGGCCTCCCCGCCATCGCGCGAGAGACGATCCACGGCATCGTCCGCCGCGACGTGCTGACCTGCCTGGGCATCCCCGTTCCACCCCCCGCCCCCGGAATTCCCCCCGGAATTCTCCCCGGAAGTTCCCCCGGAACATCCCCCGAAGCCGCACCCGCGGGCAAGGGCAACGACGCAGGAGTCCACGCGTGATGCGCGACACCCGAACGCTCTCGATGTTCCGCGCGGCGGCGCTGCTGGGGCTCATGCTCGCGGCCATGGGCTGCACGCCCCAGGGAGGCGGCAACCTCTCGATCCGCAGCCTGACCGAGCGAGACACCACCCTCCGCGGCGGGTTCACCACGGGCATCTACCGCTACGACGACCGGAACCACTTCACGGTGGTCCTGCTCGACGGGCCGATCGAGAACCCCACGCAGGCGGTGACGATCCGCATGCTCTGGGCCCCGATGGCGGGGCGCACGCCCATCGACGGGACGGCGACGAACGCGACGATCCACTACGTGATCTTCGCCGGGGCCGAGAAGGCCGAGGCGGGGGTCTACAGCGGCGCGGGGTACATCTACCCCACGTCGGACCGCGAGGCGGAGAAGCTCGAGGCGGGCGTCTGGCAGGCGAACCTCCGCCTGACCGACCGCAGCCCGGGCTTCGAGGATTTGCTCGGCCAGGCGGCGGTGAAGGGCGGCCTGACCGCGCGGCGCGACGACGCCGCGGTGGAGGAGGCGCTGCGCAAGCTCAACGTCCTGATCCGCCAGAAGCTGGGCTACCCGCGGCTGGTCGAGGCGGGCGCGGCGCGGTAGGTGATGGCGGGGCGATGCGGTCTGGTGCCACATGTCACCGTACTCGTGACATGTGCCGGCCAACGATAGCCCACGGCCTTGCAACAACGTTGTCGGTCCATTGAAAACCCCGTGATTCACGGGGCGGCGCTGTGTCGATGCTCGTTCGCCTCGACGATGCCGGGCGCGTTGGCTTTGCATCGAGCCCCAACGGGGCGCAAGTTGATAGCCCGGGGCATCGCCCCGGGTTGGGTCGTCGCGTTGATTTCAAGCCCTGCAAGGGCGCAACCTCGCCGCGGAATGAAACCGGTTTCGCCCTTACAGGGCTCGTGATCAATGGCGCATTTTTTCCCGGGGCGTTGCCCCGGGCTATCAACTTGCGCCCCGTTGGGGCTGCGGAAAATGACGGCGAATCGTTTGGGTTTGTCGGCGGTTCAGGATCGAAACAGGGCATCCTTGGACCTGACGCCCATTGTCGACGGGGCATTTCACTTCCGCTACAGACACATGTCACGAGTACGATGACATGTGGCACCAGACGGCGCGCGGACCCGCGGGCCGACATGCAATCCCCGGAGGTGCACCATGCGGAAACTCAGCGCCTTCATCCAAGTCTCGCTCGACGGCCTCTTCGCCGGGGAGAGCGGCGACATCTCCTGGGCCCACAAGCCCAAGGACGACGCCGAGTGGAACGCCTTCGTCGCGGGCAACGCCTCGGGCGGCGGGGCCCTGCTCTTCGGGCGCGTGACCTACGAGATGATGGCGGGCTACTGGCCCTCGCCGATGGCGGCCAAGAACGACCCCGTCGTCGCCGAGCGGATGAACGCCCTGCCCAAGTTCGTCGTCTCGCGCACGCTCGACAAGGCGTCGTGGCGGAACACGACGCTCATCAAGGGCGACCTCGCGGCGGAGATCCGGAAGTTGAAGCAATCGCCCGGCGAGGACATCGCGATCCTCGGCAGCGGGAGCCTCGTCGCGCAGCTCCTCCAGGCGGGCCTGCTCGACGGGTTGCAGGTCGTGGTCAACCCGCTCGTGCTGGGCAAGGGCAGGCCGCTGTTCGCAGGCGTCGACGCGAAGATCGGCCTGCGGCTGGCCAGGACGCGGGCGTTCGCGAACGGGAGCGTCGTGCTGTGGTATGAGCCGGGGAAATGATGCGGATCATGATTGAGGCTCGCGAGTCCGCCTCCCTCTCCCCTATGTTCCAGGGGCGGGGCGAAGCTGCCGCCCTGAAACGCTTCGAATCCCGTTGATTCCGAAGGGCCAAAGGCCCGGCTTTATACCAGCCTGGGGCGAAGCCCTCGTTGTACTACACAAGTCGGACAACGCAGAAGGTGATCGAGGACCGTGGTCTTCGCCCCGGAGGGGCGGCGGAATGTAGCCACGGGTGGAGCGAGGCGAGCGCCAAGCGAGCGTCGCGCAACCCGTGGAAATCATGCCTCCAAAAGCCTTTTGCCCCGGCAGGGGCAACGGAAATGCCGCGGCGCGCGGGAAGGCGATGGTTGTCCGTGCAAACGTCGCATTGCCGCGAGGCACCGTTCCGCTGCCCCTGCCGGGGCAGAAGAATTCTCGACGCGGCGTTCCACGGGTTCCGCGTCATCCGCCTTCTGGGCGAAGGCGGACGACACTCCACCCGTGGCTACATTCCACCGCCCCTCCGGGGCGGAAGAAGGGACGAGACGCAGCCGGCGACTTGTGTAGTACAACGAGGGCGAAGCCCCAGGAACAAGACGCCTGGAAGAATCGAGGGCTGAAGGCCCGAATTATCCGGCTTCGGACGCATGATAAAACGGGCCTTCGGCCCTTCAATTGCTTTTGGACGCATGCACCTGGGGCTTTGCCCCAGGCTGGGATAAGACGGGCCGTTGGCCCTGCAGAAAAGGCGATTTCCTGTCTGGTCCGGGCATTTCAACGGAGCATGGCGAAGCCTCAATGGCCCGCGGTTCCCTTGGAGACCTCCTTCGCGATGGCCGCGCTGCGCTTGGCGCATTCGCTGATCGAGATCGGGTCGTAGCCCACGAGTTCCGAGCGGAGCGTGTCGTTGAGGGGGGCAATCCACTTCTTCGGCAGGCGAGCCGCGCCGACCATCGCCCCGATGATCGAGCCGGCCGTCGCGCCGTTGCAGTCGGTGTCCCACCCGCCCATGACGGCGAGGGTGATGGCCCGCTCGAAGTCGCCCCCGCTGAGCAGGAGGGCCACGACGACCAAGGCCGCGTTGTTGATGGTGTGGACCGGGCTCATCTTGCCGAACGGGACGTCGATCTCGTCGATGACAGCCTCGAACTTGGCGGGGTCTCGGCCGAATCTGTCGCAGATGCAGACTGTCGCGCTGATGTCGCAATAGAGCCTGCTGTCTCCGGGGATCTCCGCCAAGCCCGCCTCGACGATCGCGGCAGGGTCGTCCAGCACGAAGGCCACGGCGATCATCGCGGCGCAGAACATCTCGCCGTAGATCCCGTTCTTGACGTGCGAGAGGCGGGCGTCGCGCCAGGCAAACTCGGCCGCGAGCGTCGGCCGGCCCGGGGCGGCGTAGCCCCAGGGGTCGGCCCGGATCTGGGCGCCGATCCATTCGCGGTAGGGGTTGTCGTTCGTGGCGATCCAGTTCCAGTCGATCTCGTCGGACTTGGTCGGGTCTTGGTGGAAATCGCCGCGGATGACCAAGTTGCGGTAGGCCTGCGTCTCGGCGGTGCAGACCGTGCGGTACGGGAACTCCGCCAGCCAGGCGCGGGCGACGTCGTGCGTGGTGAAGCCCGGCCCCTTGGCCATGAGGATCTTCTGCCCGATCACGGTGTAGCGGATGTCGTCGTCGCTCTCCATGAAGGCGATCTTCTCGCGGGTCGAGGAACTCCAGCCGAGCGGGCCCGTGCGGTCTTTCGCGGGCGATTGGGCGGGGAAATAATCGCGCAGCGGATACTCGTGCGGGGCGACCGCCTGCAGGTAGGCCTTGATCCGCCCGCGGCTGGTGAGCCCGTTGTGCGACTCCATGAAGGCCTCGACCGGCTTGCCCAGGGCGCAGCCGGCGCAGCGGCCGAGCCAGGCGCCGTGCATGCGGTCGAGCAAGGCGGCATCGGAGAGGGAATGCGGGCGGGTTGGCCGATCGGCGCGGCCGCCGGGTCGCGCGGCGCGGATGCCCTCCAAGTCGCTGGGCTCGTGGAAGGGGAAGTCGGTCCGGATCGGCAGCGCGAGCAGATCGGCCCAGACGGCGCGCAGCCGGCGTTCATCGTTCCCCGCCTGCTCGAAGGCCGGCCGGAGCGCCTCGATCGCCGCGGGGTCGCGCCCCTCCTCGTGCGATTGGTAGAACTCCGAATTGACGAGGCTGCGCAGGCTGGTCCATCCGGGCATGGGCGGGTTCTCCGAGTCGGAATATGAGACGGGCGGGGCTTGGCTGGGTGGACCCCTCGAACCGAGTTCCGCGAGGGCGGAATCATCGGCTGCTTCGTCAGGCAAACCGTGTGGGAGGAGGACGTTACAGATCCTCCATCCCGCCCCGACCCACGCACTGAAAATGGGGGCCGACCCCTGGTGATTTTCCGATGGCCTCCCCGAAAGCCGGATGTTACAATATCGCCGGCAAGTTGATCGATCGAGCTCGCGCTTGTTGTCCGACGTGACCCCGCGCTCCCTCTCGCTTCGCTCCCCTGCCTTCCCGGCCCGGAACCACGGGCCCTTTCGCATCGGCCCCGAAAGCTCGACAGGGCCGAATCTCCTTAGTCTCGGGAGTGTCTGTGATGGGCAAGAAACTGTACGTCGGCAACCTCAGCTACCAGGTCACCAATGCGACCTTGGAGCAACTCTTCTCGCAGTTCGGCGAGGTCACCAGCGCGGAGGTGATCATCGACCGCGAGACCGGGCGCAGCAAGGGCTTCGGCTTCGTCGAGATGGGCAGCGATGACGACGCCAACGCGGCGATTACCGCCCTGTCCGGCAAGGAGCACGAGGGCCGTCCCCTGACGGTCAACGAGGCCCGCCCCCGTGAGCCCCGCAGCGGCGGCGGCGGTGGTGGTGGTGGCCGCGGCGGGTTCGGCGGCGGCGGCGGTGGCCGCGGCGGCTCGGGCGGCGGCGGTGGTGGCGGCCGTCGCTATTGAGCGAAGGCCGGCTTCGCAGCCGACATTCCGCTGACATCCAAATGATTTCACAGAGGGTCGCTTCGGCGGCCCTCTTTTTTTGCGCTCACGTCCGGCTTCGCGACCAAACAAAAAGCCCCCGACCTGTGCAGGCCGGGGGCTCTTGAATTCGACATTCAGCGAGTCGGAAATCCAAGACGGTTCAGCGAGCCGATCGCCGGCTCACCACGCCTTCCCGCCCTTCTTGGTTCCGCAGACCGAGACCTCGATCCCCATCGCCGCCGCCATCGCCGCCTTGGCGAGCAGCGCCTTGTCGGCCTCGGCCGCGCTGTTCGCGTAGGCGACCTGGATGTGGTTCGCCTTGTGCCGGGCCATCATCTGGTCGCGCGACACGCCGTAGGTCACCGCGTGCATGATCGGCCACTGCGGCGTGGTCGCCTGCCAGCGGCGGTTCGTCTCCGCCTCGGGCAGCGTCACCACCTCCGCGCGCCCCAGGTCCATCTTCAGCTTGCCGCCCTCGACAAACACACGGCTCCAGACGATCTCGCCCGGCTTGGAGATGCCCTTGAGCGTCCCCCCGCCCAGGCGGAAGTACATGTACGGCTGGCGCTCGCTGCTCGCGCCCTTCCATCCGCCGATGAAGTGCGCCGGCGGGGCCGAGCCCGAGATCAGGAAGACCCAGACGTAGTCCTTCACCGTGCCCGTCGGGTCGACGTCGCCCCAGCGCAGGTCGTGCAGCGTGTTCTCCACCGGCTGGCCCATCGCCTTGTGCACGCGATAGGTCATCAGCCCGTCGAGCCCGGCGCACTCGTCCACCTCGTTGAAGTGCGGCAGCGGCTGGCCCGAATAAAGCACGCGCTTGCCGTCCCGGCTGGTCACGGGCGGGCGGTCGGAGTTGTTCAGCGTCCCCTCGACCAGGTCGCTCGCGGGGAGCAGGTCCTTGAGCCCCTGCTGGTACTGGATGCCGATGGTGTGGCAGCCGAAGTCGTCGGCGATGCGCACCGAGGCGACGTAGACCTTGCACTGCTGGTGGATCTGGGCGTCGGTGAGGTGTTCCGTCTCGACCTTGCCGGTGACGAACTTCATCCCGCGGGCCTCCATCCACGCGCGGACCTCGCGGGCCTCCTCGTCGGAGACCTGCGTCGACTCGTGGTAGAGGGCCGACTGGGAGAGGCGCTCCTTGTAGACGCCCGTGGGGTGGAGCAGCTCGTCGGGGATGATGGCGTTGTACATGCCCATGCAGCCCTCGTCGAAGATGCCCATGATCGCCTTGTTGCGGGCGAGCTGGGCGGCGAGGGCCTCGCCGAGCTTCTTCTCCGCGCCGCCGATCTTCACGTCCTTGAGCTTCTTGACGTGGTCGGTCTTGTGCTTGCACGCGCCGGTGGTGAGCCACTTGTTGAGGCTGGTCTTGAAGTAGTCGTCGGAGAAGTCCTCGCTCCAGAGGGTGGAGTATTTCACGCCGGCCTTGGTGAGCGAGCCGTTGAGGTTGAGCATGCCGACGAGCCCGGGCCAGGTGCCGGACCAGTTGGCGACGGTGAGGATCGGGCCGCGGTGGGAGATCAGGCCGTGGAGGATGTGGTGCGAGTACTGCCAGACGGCCTCGGCGACGATGATCGGGGCGTCGGGGTCGATGCCGGCGAAGACGCACATGCCTTCCTTCTGCGAGCCGATGAAGCCGTGCTTCTCCTCCTCCTTGTAGGGGTGGGCCCGGCGGAGCTCGTAGCCCGCGGCGGCGACGGCGCGGGTGAGCGTCTGCTCCATCTCCTGCTGGGCGGCCCAGCATTTCTGGTTCGCGGAGAGGCGCAGGTCGCCGTTCGCGATGAGCTGGACCTGCTTCTTGCCCAGCTTGGGGGCCTTGGCGACGGAAGGGACGGCGTAGGTGGACATGGAAATGCTCCGCTGAAAACCCGAAGGTTGGGTGATCGGAAGGGTTGGGTTCGACACGTTCCCGCAACAACGCGACGCGTAATATCCCCCCCGTGCCGCACGCACGCAAGGCGCGCCCCTGCCGCCAAGGGCGAACGCCTTCAGACGTCCACCCGGCCCCCAGTGCACCTCTATAATCCCCGACACGCGCCCCGCTCGAACCCTCATCCTCATGACGGACACCCCGGAAGCCCCCGACCGCCTGCAGCGCCTCCTCGAAAAGGCCCGGGCCCTCCCGCGCGTCCACGGCGTCTACCTCATGAAGGACCCCGCCGGCGTGGTCATCTACGTCGGCAAGGCCTCCTGCCTGCCCGATCGCGTCAGCTCCTACTTCGTCCCCTCCACAGCCTTGGGCGTCCGTAAGCAGCCGATGCTCGAGGTCGTCGACGACTTCGACGTCATCGAGTGCGAGAGCGAATGGGAGGCCCTGCTCACCGAGAACCGGCTGATCAAGGACATCCACCCGCGCTTCAACGCCCGCCTCACCGACGACAAGACCTTCCCCTACCTCGCCATCACGCTCCAGGACGAGTTCCCCGGCGTCTTCGTCACCCGCGAGCCGCAAGCCCCGGAGTTCAAGGGCGCCAAGATCTTCGGCCCGTTCACCAGCGTCTACGCCCTCCGCGAATCGGTCCTGCTCCTGCAGCGGGTCTTCAAGTTCCGCACCTGCCACCTCGACATCCGCGAGGCCGACGAGGGCCGGAAGTATTTCCGCCCCTGCCTGCTCTACCCGATCAAGCAGTGCACGGCCCCGTGCGCCGCGAAGGTGGGCAAGGAGGAGTACCGGCGGGACGTCGAGCAGTTCGTGCGCTTTTTGGAGTCGAAGCGCTCGGTGATGCTCCGGCAGATGAAGCAGGAGATGGAGGAGGCCTCGGCCGAACTGAACTTCGAGCGGGCGGCGACGCTGCGCGACCAATACCGCGCGATCGAGAAGCTCGAGGAGCGCGGGGCCGTGGGCGAGGGCTGGCAGCCCGAGAGCGAGTCGTTCAGCATCGACCCGCGCAAGGGGCTGGTCTCGCTGCAGAAGACGCTGGAGATGAACGAGCCGATCCGCTGCGTGGAGTGCATCGACATCGCCCACCTGCAGGGCGGCGAGACCGTCGGCTCGAAGGTCTGCTTCATCGACGGGCGCCCGTTCAAGAACGAGTACCGCCGCTACAAGATCACGTCGGACCAGAACGACGACTACGCCTCGATCCGCGAGGTGGTCAGCCGGCGGTACCGCGAGGCGGGCAAGGGGATGGAGCTGTATCCGGATGTGATCATCATCGACGGTGGGCTCGGCCAGCTCCACGCCGCGCTCGAGGCCCTGAACCAGCTCGACATCAAGCTGCCGATGGTCATTTCGCTGGCGAAAAAGGAGGAGCTGATCTACACCGCCGCGGAATCGGCCCCGATCCGGCTCAGCCGGAACAACCACGGGCTGAGGCTCTGCCAGGCGATCCGCGACGAGGCCCACCGCTTCGCGCAGCATTACCACCACATCCTGCGGAGGAAGAAGACGCTGGGGGAGCAGTTGGGCGTGAAGCGGAAGAAGAAGAGGCCGCAGTTGAACATCCCCGCGGGCGAGGCGGCGACGCCGGAATCGAAGACTGATGAACCAGACGCGTCGTCAGGCGAAGTTTGACGACGACCCCGTTAGCCGGACGCGCAAGCGACGGCTTGAACCGCCCAACAGCGTGAAATCACCCGGACCACCGAACGCCCAACACCGTCGCCTGCGCATCCGGCTGACAACACTCTGCGATGCAATTCTTTAGAACAATCTCGCTTGCCAGCGTTGGGCTTTTCGGCTTTATTGGCGGACGGGTAAGATCAATGGGGACACTCTGGGGACGCTAACAGGAGCAATCGGCATGGGACCATCGGTGACAGCGAGACACAACGATCTGAGCGTTACTCGGAAAATCATTCTTGCGTCGCTCGTATTAATGCTGCTGTTGGCTCACGCAACATCTGCTGGCGATCAGCCTGAGTGGAAAGACACGCGAGCAGCTACGGCAGAAGCCGTCTACGCCAAAGCAACGAAGGATGCCGAGGACCAATTCAGAAGGGCAAAACTTGTCGCAGCTCAAGCCTACATTCGATCCTTGAAACAGGCCGCGATATCAGTGGCGAAGTCGGGTGACACTGACGAAATGGGGAAGCTTAGCACGCGAATCAAGGAAACAGAAAACGCGATTCAGCAACTCCAAGCAGGTGAAGCTTCAACATTTTTCATGGTATTCACGATTCAGACCACTTCTGTTTGGGTATCCCTAGGGTTTCCTGATCGGAAATGGGAAATCGTTGACGCACTACCAAGCGGGACGAAGATTGATCTGAGCGATCCTGACCATCGGGGTTCAGTGCGTTTTGATCCAAAGGTGACAACCACGATTAAGGTGAAGTTTGACGTGAAGCCGGCAAATGCCACTCCGCTTGTAATAGAACAGGGGTACGGAGCTTCAACCACCGTGAAAGCTCAGTACGTGGGCGAAAAGACCGATGTGACGTTTATTAATGGGGGTGGCAGCGGGGACACTGGATACAACACAAAAAAGTTTGACGGCGTCATTAAGCCGAACCAGTTTAAGGACTGAGCTGGGTTGTATCTGGATTTCAATTCGATTAACACGCAGATGGCTTGTCGCCAAAAGCGATTCTGTTTTGATTCATTAGAGCGATCAATTTAGGTGAATTGATTATTGTGGCAACTATTGCCACCAGAAAAAATGGATTCTGGCCAGGATCGTGATAAACGATCCCCACGCGAGCCGAGATAGGCCATTCTCAACACCTAGCCGCATCATCCCCCATCTCGTCCATCCACCGGTTCAACATCTCCCGCAGCCCCGGCTCGACGGCCTTGACCGTCTCCTTCCCCGAAAGGTTGACGATCTCGCGCGGATCCTCCATCAGGTCGTAGAGCTCCGCGCGGTCGTTGATGTTGTGGATCAACTTGTGCGTCGCGGTGCGCACCATCCGGTGGGCGAACCCCCGGCCGCCGTTGCCGTCGTAGGCGGCGAAGACCGCCTGGCGCGGGTCGGGCGTCGGCCGGCCGTGGGCGAGGTCGATGAGGCTCTGCCCCGAGCTCGCGGCGATCGGCACGGCCCCCCCCGCCTCGAGCAGCGTCGCCGTCAGGTCCATGTGCTGCGTCAGGTCCGTCACGCGCCGCCCGCGCGTCTGCCCGGGCAGCTTGATCATCAGCGGCACCCTGCAGGCCTCCTCGTACAGGCACATCTTCCCGTACAGGCGGTGGCTCCCGAGCATCTCGCCGTGGCCGGAGGTGAAGACGGTGATCGAGGAGTCAAGGATGCCCGCGTAGTCCGCCGCCGCGAGGACACGCCCGACGCACCGGTCGAGCAGCGCGATCATGCCCATGTAGGCGGCCCAGACCTGCTTCCATTGGTCGAGCGAGAGGTGGGCCCCGAGCTGCCCGGGGATGTTGGCGAGCTGCATCGCGGGCATCCCCGAGAAGAGCCGGCCGACCGTGCCGGGAAGTTCCACGCCCGCGGGGTCGATCATCGAGGCGAAGGCCCGCGGGGACCACATCGGCGGGTGGGCGAGGCCGAACATCCCGAAGAGGGCCAGCGGCTTGTCGCTGGCGTGCGTCTGGATGATGCGGGCCATCTCGCGCGAGATCAGCTCGTCGTAGTGGAGGTCCTCGCGCAGCGGGAAGACCGACGGGCGCGGGGCCGACGAGGAGAAGACGACCGGGCGGCCCTGGTCGTAGTCGATGACCGGATCGCGGAAGAGCGAGCGGTCGCCGAGCATGAGGCCGCGCTGCTCGAGCTCGTGGTGGTACTCCGCGGGCCCGGGCGGGCCGACGAACTCCACGCCGGGGAGCTGGGCATGGAACTCGGGCTTGGCGCGGACATGCTGCACGCCGACGTGGACGACGCGGTAGCCGGCCTCGAGCAGACGGAGCGGCAGGAGGTCAAGACCGGGGCGGAGGGTGGCGAAGGGTTTTTCGTTCTCGATCCAGCCGTTGATGATCGAGCCGTGCTGGCGCGGATGGAGCCCGGTCATGAGGCTGGCGCGGGCGGGAATGGTGAGCGGGCAGGGGGTGAAGTGGCGGTCGAAGATGGCGGAGCGCTGGGCGAGCGTGTCGAGCCGGGGCGTGGGGCACTGCTTGTCGCCGTAGGCCCCGAGCACGTCGAAACGGATCTGCTCGGCCAGGAGGAATAGGAGGTGCGGCCCGGCCATGCCTGAAGGCTACCCGTCGAGTATCCTCGCCGCAATGGGAAATGGAGCGGGAAACACGGCAGGCAACGCAGCGGAGGCGGTGCGGGGAACGATCGATCCGGCCCCGGCCTCGTCATCATCGCCAAGTCGCGCGGGCGTGGCCATCCGCGTGAAGGTCGTGCCGGGGGCGAGCCGGTCGCGCATCGTGGGTGTGCTGGGCGATCGTTTGAAGGTGGCGGTCGCGGCCCCGCCCGAGGACGGGAAGGCCAACGCGGCGGTGTGCGGTTTGTTGGCGGAGGCGATGGGCGTCTCGGCCCGCGACGTCCGCGTGTCAGCGGGGATGAGTCAGCCGCGGAAGACGATCACGGTGGCCGGCGTCACGTGCGAACAGGCGGCGGAACGGATCGCGGCGGCGATGTGATCTTGTTCGCCCCGCCTCACCCGATCGTCCCCGCGGGACCGGCCCGCAGGGGGAGCAGCGCCTCGCCGAGGCGCCAGCGGAGCGAGTCAAGCAGGTTCGCCCCGATCGGGCTCTCGACGATGTCGGTGGCCTCGTCGGGGTCGTTGAGCAGGTCGAAGATCGCCAAGGCCCGCTGCGTCTCGGTGTCGAAGATGACCTTGTATCGCTCCGTCTCGAGCATCAGGCGCTTGCCGAATTCGCTGACGCACCCGCCGACGATTCCGGGGATCGTCGGCGAAGGGCCCATCGCCGCCAGGAGCGAGCGCCCCACGCACGCGGGCGGCCGGTCGCACCCGCCGATCGCGGCGATCGTCGCCGCGACGTCGACCGTGCTCACCAGTCCATCGAAGAAGTGGCCGCCCTCGGCCTCGGGCCCGGGCGCCATCGCCCCGCCCGGCGGGGCCGCGATGATCACCGGCACCTCGACCGCGCCGCAGAGGAACGAGCGGTGCCCCACCAGGCCGTGGTCGCCCAGCAGGTGGCCGCGGTCGGAGGAGAGGACGAACCAGGTGCGCGAGCGGTCGACGCGGCGATCGACCGCGGCGGTGAGCGTGCCCACGCCGTGGTCGATCAGCGCGACGCGCCCGAGGTAGTCCGAGCGGATGCCCGCGATGGTGTTGGGCTCGAGCCGCTGGAGCATGCTGCGCGGGTAGTCGAGCTCCGCCCGCACGTCGATGCGGCGGAAGTCGGCAGGGACGAAGCCCGCGGTCAATTCGCGGCGCTCGACCAAGCCTTGATAGAGCGGCGGCGGCGGGAGGTCGTTGCCCGGGCCGCTGAAGGAGACGATCAGGGCCCAAGGCTTGTCGGAGGGCATTTCGTGCAGGAGCCGGCGGGCCTCGGAGGCGATGTAGCCGTCGATGTCGTCGTCGGGCTCGAGGAGGAGGCGGTCGGGCTCGAACGGGCCGGAGCGGCGGCGCTGGCGGCGCTGCTGCTCGATCGCGGCCAGGAGATTGCGCGACCGCGCGTGGGCGAGGTAGGCGCAGTGGGCGGGGTCGAACTGGTCGGGGTCGTCCACCACGACGGCGCGGTCGAGCCAGGTCTCGAGGCCGCCGACGAGGCCGACGCCGACGGTGTGATAACCGCCCTCGTGGAGGGCCGCGGGCCAGCCTTCGCAGCGCACGAGGCCGCGGGTCTGGTCCAGATAACCGTGCTGCCGGGCGTGGACGCCGGTGAAGAGGCTGAGCAGGCCGCCCCAGTCGGCGGGGCAGGCAGAGGAGGCGACGGCCCGGGCACCGCGCTGGGCGAGCTTTTCCATGGCGGGCGTCTGCAGCGGCCACGCCTGGCTGTCGCTCAGGGCGTCGGAGCGCAGCCCATGGGCGAGGACAATCACGATGTTCGGCCTGAAGGTCATCGGGTGTCCAAGATATCGGCCAGATGGGGCGGGCGGGTCAGTGTGTGAAGGGCGGGCGAAGCAGACCAGACAAGTCTGTGTGGGTCAGGGCGCGGGTTGTGATGATGGATTCCCCCGAGTTTGTTAGCCGGAAGCGCAAGCGACGGGACGAGGGTCGATCAATTCACAGCAAGGCCGGAGGAGAATGCGAACGCCCAATCATCCACGGCGTAAGCGAGTCGTTGTGTTGCCGTCACCGATTGGCGCTGCCCATCGTGGCTGTGAATGGAGGTACCCCCGTCCCGTCGCTTGCGCTTCCGGCCAACAATGCGCCTCGCTCACTTCACTGCCGGCTTGGTCGCCCCTGGAGCCCCCGGCTGCGTCGCCGCGCCCGTCTCCCCCGCGGCCTCCTTCACCGGGCGGATGCGCATTGTCACCGCCGTGCCCACCGGGGGGATCTCCGCGGTGTTGCAGCCCCAGGTCTCGTCGTCGCTCTGGTTGGTCATCTTCGTGTCGCGGGTGAGCAGGTCGTCGCCGAAGTTCACCAGCGCGATCGCCGTGCCGTTGGCGTCGGCGAGGTACATCGACTGCCCCTCGTACTCGACCATCTTCGAGCCGGCGAAGAGCCAGATGTTGCCCGCGAAGACCTCGTGTGTCTTCTGGTTGACGACCCACTTGTTCGCGGGCACCTCGACGGGCTTGCCCTCCTTCTCGTAGATGAGCGTGACCGCGACGCGCGGCCCGTGGGGCGGCGTGACCTCGATCTTCTCGCCCTCGCGTTTCCAGGTCAGCGGCGAGCCGGGCTCGAGCCCGAGCAGGAGCAGCGCGAGGTGGATGTGGCTGGGGCGTGCGTCGACGGTGAGCAGGGCCTCGTGCTCGCGCGACTTGGGCGTGCAGGCGAGGAGCTCGAGCCATTTCGCGTCGCGCACGATGACGTGCCCCTCGACGTCGATGAATCGCTTCTGCGGGTCGACGCGGATGTGCGGGAGGGTCGCGGGCTGCGTGGCGGAGAACTTGACGACCGTGGCGTCGGACTTGGTCGTCGGGGCGGACGAGGGAGCCTCGGCCGAAACCGCGGGCTCGGCGGCGAGCGAGCCAGGGCCCCATGCCGCCCCCGCCAGCGCGGCCAAGCATAGCCACCGTCCCACCCACCCGCGCGCCGCCGGTTTGCGTGTCGTCGTCATGATGACGATCGTATCGCTCGGCGCAGGAACGAAAAAGCGCGAACCGCAATCGTGCGACAAAATCCCCCGCCATCCGGCCGCGGGCGAATCGGGTCGATCAACGAAAGTGGGTGGGAAGCGCATGAGCGCCGCGGGAAACCCTAGGAATAGACCGGGAAATAAAAAAGGCCCGGCCGGCCGAAGCCATGCCGAGCCCTTCCGGGGGCAATGTAGGCGTTCGACTGAGGTCGTCGAACGAGGTTGAATCATACCCCGGGCTCTTTAGCATGCAAGCGGGGGAAGCCTTCGAAAACGTCTATTCACGCAAATAAAACCGCGGCTCGCCGCCGTTTCTTCCCGTAAATCCCGATCTGGACAGAAACAAAACCGCTGAAATGGCAACCAAACCGGACATTCCCCCGTCCGCCCCCGACTCCAATCATCCACCTGTTTTCCACAACCCGCGAGAAAATCCATGAGCGATTCCTCCAACCTCCGCATCGGCTTCATCGGCGCGGGAGCCATCGCCCGCTCCCGCCACTTGCCCAACCTCGCCAAGATTCCCGGCGTGAAGGTCGTCGCCGTCGCCAACCGCACCCGCGCCAGCGGCGAAGCCATCGCCAAGGAGTTCGCCATCCCCGAGGTGATGGAGGATTGGCGGGCCCTGGTCCGTCGGGCCGACGTCGACGCGGTCTTCATCGGCACCTGGCCCAACATGCACCGCGAGATGAGCGTCGCCGCGCTCGAGGCGGGCAAGCACGTCTTCTGCCAGGCCCGCATGGCGATGAACCTCGCCGAGGGCAAGGCGATGCTGGCCGCGGGAGACGCGAGGCCGGACCTCGTCAAGATGATCTGCCCCCCGCCCACGCGGATGCCCTTCGAGCCGTTCATCCAGCAGACGCTCGCCTCGGGCCGGCTGGGAACGATCACCTCCGTCGAGCTGCTCAGCGTCGGCGCCGCGAACCGCAACCCCGACGCCGTGCATTGGCGCGAGCGCGTCGAGATCAGCGGGCGGCAGGTCATGGCCATGGGCATCTACGCCGAGACGCTGCACGCCTGGGTCGGCCCGTATGAGTCGCTCTCCGCCCAGACCGGGATCTTCATCCCGCGCAAGACCGACGCCTCCGGCGCGAAGGTCGAGATCAAGGTGCCCCAAGCCGTGACCATCACCGGCCGGCTCGCCAGCGGGGCCCTCGCCCTCGAGCACCACCTGGGCCTCGCCGCCGACACGACCACGCCCGGCGACCGGCTCACGATCTGGGGCCTCAAGGGGACGCTGCGCTACACCTTCGGCAACACGATCGAGCTCGCCGAGGCGGGGCAGCCACTCAAGCCCGTCGACGTGCCGGCGAGCCAGCAGAAGCCGTGGTGGGCGGAGGACGACTTCATCGCCGCGGTGCGGGCGGCCAGGCAGGGCAAGCCGTGGAAGGTCACGCCCGACTTCGCCGAGGGGCTGCTCTACATGCGCAAGGTCGAGGCGGTGCACCTGGCCGCGGAGACCGGCCGCGCGGTGCGCCCGGGGGAGTTGTGAGTTTTTCTGGTGCCACATGTCATCGTACTCGTGACATGTGCCGAGCAACCGATGGTCCACGGCCTCGCGACAACCTCGTCGCATTGTGACAAAAGCCCTTGATCTAAGGCCCTTCCAGCGCTTCCCGAATGACGTCGATCCTCGTTCCTCCCCAGACACATGTCACGAGTACGATGACATGTGGCACCCGATGGCGCGAGCCTGTCGCCGCCCCCACCTTTGGAATTTCCTGATGGACACCCCGTCGATCGTCGCCCAGATCCGCACCGCGAAGTTCTTCCCCGGCAAGTCCCGCCCGTGGCTGCTCTTCGACGCCTCCGCCATCGCCGGCCTGCGCCAGCGCGTCGCGGGCAACCCCGGGCTCGCCCAGCGCCTGGGCGCGAAGCGCGACCGCCTGATCAAGACCCCCGCCGAGGAGGCCAACGCCCTGCAGGCCTACGTCTCCGCCGACGAGGCGGTGCAGATGGCCAACGCCTACGTGCTGCTGGGCGATGTGGCCGCGGCCCGCTGGGCCCAGCGCCGCATCGAGGCGGTGATGAAACTCGAGACGTGGTGCGCCCCCGTGCATGGAAAAATGCGCTACGACCACTGCATGGGCAACATCTCCGCCCATGTCGCCGTCGTGCACGACTACCTCGGCGACCTCTACTCCCCCGCCCAGACCAAGGCCCTCATCGACGGGCTCCGCCGGCAGACCTTCGAGAAATTCCTGGCCGTGACGACCAAGGACGACCCCGAGTGGTGGTTCCGCGACGCGACCGAGAGCAACTGGAAGGTGATGACCTGCGGCGAGTCGGGGCTGGGGTTCCTCAGCTTCGTCGACGTCTGGCCCGAGGTGCCCGAGGCCGTCGCCCGCGCGGCCCAGGGCGTGCTGCAGACGCTCGACAAGGTGCCCGCCGAGGGCGACTGGCCCGAGGGGATCAACTACTGGTTCTGCACGCTGATGATGGGCCTGCGCTTCGCGCGGGCGCTCCGCCGGGCGACGAACGGGGCGGTCAACCTCTTCGAGCACCCCGCGCTGCGCGTCACGGGCGACTTCGCCACGATGCTCACCACGCCCGCGGGACGGATCTACAACTTCAACGACAACACCCCCGCGCTCGACGAGCGCTCGTCCGAGGCGGTGGCGATGCTGGCCGTCGAGCGCAAGCGCGGCGACTGGATGGGCATCACCCGCGCCGCCCCGGCCGACACCGCCCTCTGGCTCGCCTGCGACGACCCCGCGATCGCCTCCGCGCCGCCCACCCGTCGCCAGGCCCGCTTCCCGCGCAGCGGGGCCGCGGTCATGCGCAGCGACGGCAAGCCCGACGCCACCTTCGTCGGCCTCAAGGCGGGCGACCCCACCGCCGGCCACTCGCACCTCGACGCCAACTCCTTCGTCATCGAGGCCCGCGGCCAGCCGCTCGTCATCGACCACCCCTACTGGCCCCAAGCCCACTTCCTGGGCTTCTTCGACACCGGCAAGTTCCGCTGGAACTTCGACGGCCCCGGCACCGTCGGCCACAGCACGCTCATGGTCGACGGACGCGGACAATCGCACGCCAAGCAATACGCGGCCTCGCTCGGCCCGATCCACGACGGCGGCTCGTGGCAGCGCGTCGTCGGCGACGCCTCGAAGTGCTACCCCGGCCTGCTGAGGAAATTCATCCGAACGATCGTCCTGGTCGGGCGCGACCACGTCGTCATCCGCGACGTCGTCGAGTGCGAGGGCGAGCGCCACACCGAGTGGCTGCTGCACCACGTGGGCGAAGCCAGCGACCGCGGCGTCGTCACGCTCTTGCAGGCCCCGAGCGTCAAGGCCAGCGTCACGCCCTTCCTCCCCGACCGCGCGATGGGCTGGCGGACCAGCGACGTGACCCGCACCAGCGTCTACGTGAACTCCGACACGCTCGTCGAGCAGACGCTGAAGGTGAAGTACCGCAGCTTCGCCCCCTTCCGCCAGGCGGAGCGGTTCGAGTTCCTCTTCGGGATCAAGATCGACGGCGCGGGCGACCCGGGCGAGTGGACGTTCGACCCGGGCACGGAGGGGAAGTGGAGCCTCAAGGCCGCGGGCGCGGCGGGCACGCTCGTGCCCGAAGGCGACGGCGTGACGTGGCGGGCGTGACTTTGGATGACCCTTGAACTCGCTGCGTGCGGCAGTCCATCAGGGGCAAGCTCGATCGAGGCCCGTTGGAATGAAGAGAAGAGCGGCCCTCCTGTTGCCGTTGGCCCTGCTCTTGTCGTGTGAACGCGAGGCTCCCCCTGCGCCAAAGGAGTCGGCCGCCAACGCCCACGAAACCAAGATAGCGACGGAAGCGAATCTGATTCCTGCGCCGTCGCGGCTGACATTGAACTGGCGCGATTACGACGGCACAAACGACCCGCAGAATGCAGTCTACATCCTGGCCGACAAGGTTCTGGGCCGCGGCGCGGACGGCTTGGCCGCGCTTCATACAGCTATCGCGAGCTTGCCCACGGGCACACAGATCAACATCCAGCCGTACTACGGCGATCCAGGCGCCGAGCGCAAGAAGGAATACCCCTTTGATGTCGCGGAGATGCGGGAATTCGCCCGACAACACGGAGTCGAACTCGGCGTTCCCTCGGCCAAGTAACGCACAGTTGCTGCCAAGCATCCATCGGGGAAGACAAGGTCCTCACCCCCCTCACGTCGCGTTCCCGCGGAGCCCCGCGGGCTGCACCGGCAGGCCTGCCTGATAAAGGTGCGATGTGTCGCCCAGCGAGAGGCAGCGCGGGACCGCGACGTCGCGCGAGCGCTCGTCGAAGAGCACCGTCGTCACCGAGCTGGCCGCGAGAAAGAAGCTCGACCACATCAGCGGCAGCGGGATCTCCAGCAAGTGGGCCAGCCAGGTGAGCCCGAAGCCCGCGTGGCAGAAAACCGCGACGCGCATGCGGTTGGCCCGGCGGATGCGGTAGACCCCGCCGTCGCGCACGTAGCCAAGGCGCTCGAGGAACTCGTCGGAATGGTTCTTGAGCGCCTCGAAGCCGACGAAGAAGGCGGGGTCGTCCAGCGGGGGAGCCTCGAACCAGTTTTGGTGGTGGAGCGGGGGCTGGTGGGCGCGGACGGTCTGCCCGTGGATGTCCCAGACGCAGGTCGTGCCCAGCCCGCGCTCCTGGATCTTCCAGTGGCTCAGCTCGCGCATCCATTCCTGCGACTCGAGCGTCAGCCCAAGCCGGTCGGCGGTGTAGCCCGCGGTCGCCATCGCCCGCCCCATCGAGGAACTGTAGATCATGTCGAGCCCGTGCGAGCCCAGTCGGTCGGCCAGCGCCGCCGCCTCCAGATGCCCCGCGGGGGTGATCGTGTCGTTCTCGTAGTCCGGGTCGGCGTGTCGGATGATGAAGAGTCGCATATGCCTCAGAACCCCCTGCCAGCCCCGGAATGTCCGCTCACCGCTCCCCCGCGATCGCGATGATCTGCTTGTAGTTGCCACGGAAGAAGATCGTCCACGCCAGCCGGTCGGACAGGATCTTGTCGGCGTCCTTCCACCCGTTGTAACGCGCCGCGAGCCCGTCGACGAACTTCTTGAGGTGCGCGGCCGCCTCCGCCTGCCTCGGATGCTTCGCGTCGGGCAGGATCGCCTGCCACTGCTGCGCCAGCTCCGCGTCGGGCCAGACAATCGTCAGCTCGGGCGGCATCGCGTCGAACAGCTCCAGCATCCGGGCCCGGCGCGGATGGGTGGGGTTGGCGAGGATCGCCTGCCACGCGGCCTTGAGCTCGTCGTGCAGGTCGATCGCCATCGCGTGCGTGACGGGGCCGACGGCGGGGTAGAAGTCTGGCATGCCTGCGGGGAGAGGCCGGGCGATCGACCAGGGGTCGACGCGGTCGACCCAATGCTTGGTCTCCTCGGGCTGGTAGAGGTCTCGCCGGATCGGCAGCCGGCGTAGCTCGAAGCGCTCCGGGCCGTCGGGCTCGCCCCGGCGGGCCTGCCAGATCCGCTGGGCCGGCGCGGAGACCAGCCAACGGATGAACTCGCGGGCCAGCGCGGGGTGCTGCCCGCCGCGGAGGAGCGAGATCGGGTCGGGCGTGATCGCGGTCATGTAGGCGGGGTCGACATAGCCCACGGCGGCGTTGCCCACCGCACCGGCCTGGAACCGCCCGTAGAAGTCGATGCACATCCCCGCCCCGGCCTCGCCCGCGGAGACGTCGACGGGCACCTTCCCCGCGCTGGTCGTGAAGTACCGCGCGTTGGCGAAGATCCGCCGCAGCGAGCCCCAGCCTTCCTTCCAACCCATCCGGCGGAGGATCGTGTTGTACGTCACGGCGATCGAGCCGGAGTGGGCCGGGTCTGCCAAGGCAACGTTGTTGCGGTAGGCGCCGTCGCAGAGGTCGGTCCACGTCGTGGGCTCGGGGAGGCCGAGCATGCCCAGGACGTCGCGGTTGTAGATGATGCCGAAGCTGGAGAGGACCACGCCGACCCAGCGTTGCTCGGGGTGGTAGAGCTTCACGCCGGCGATCGCGGCGTCGGGGAACGCGGCCTTCAAGTCCGCGGGGCTCAGCCCGGCCGAGACGGTCAGCGGGAGGCGCGACTCGGCCTTGCCGCGCTTGATGAGCAGCCCCTTGGCGAGGATGTTGTGCTCGAAATCGCCGCCGCCGAACATCAGGTCGTAGCCGGGGAGCTCGCCTTGGTGGTCGATCGCGTTCTGGTACTCGGCGATGAGCTGCTTGCGCAGGTCGCTCGACCCGCCGGAGGATCGCCAGTCGAAGACGATCGGGGCGAGGCCGTGCGCGACGCGGGCGCGGTTGTAGGCGTGGGCGACCTCGTAGCGGATCTGCTCGTTGTGCGGGGTGAGGATGACGAGGCGGAGTTCGTCGGCGACGGCGCCCCCGGACGAGGCGGCGGGCTGGGTCTCGGGCCGTGTTGCAGGTGCCGTCGTCGGCTGGGTGGCGGAGGCGATCGCCGCCCCGGCGTCGTCGGCGGGGCGCAGGACAAAGGGCACGCCCAGAACGACGCCGAGCGTGAGGAGGACCAGGATGCGGACAAGCCAGTCTTTCATCGCACGTTTCGCATGGCACGCAATGGCACGCAATGGCACGGGAACAAGGGCCGGCGAGCGCACCAGCATAACGCGCGACGACGGCGTCTGATCAGAGCCGGACACTGTGTGTCCGAAGATCGGGCGAGGCGGTACCCCGCCAGCACGAATCGTCGGAAACCATGCAAGACCCGGGAAGCCGATGATGCCGCCAACATAATGCTGTCGACGCAGCTTTGGTGTGGATCGAACCGCCCTTGCAAGTCTGGCACTTCGCGCGAGGCGGAGTACCGCCTATCGCCCCATCTTCGGGGACACAGTCCCCGTCTCTGATCAGACATCGCGCGGCGCCACTCAACCCACCTTGTTCTGAAATCCCCGCACCACCTCCGCCGCGGCGTTCTCCAGCAGGTCCGCCGCGCGGCGCATCGACTCCGCCACCGGCAGCCCTTCGCCGATCGCGCGGCTGCCGGCGAGCCCCTCCTGCAGCGCCCTCTCGCCCCCGGGGCCGATGCTGCCCACCAGCGCGAAGGTCGGCACGCCGTGCTCCCGCGCGGCCCGCGCGACGCCCAGGCAGGCCTTGCCCGCGAGGCTCTGCCCGTCGAGCCGGCCCTCGCCGGTGAAGCACCAGTCGCAGCCCGCGACGCGTTGGCCGAAGCCGACGGCCTCGAGCACGAGGGCGACGCCGCGCTGCAGCCGGGCGTTGAGGAAGGCCACCGAGCCCGCTCCCATCCCGCCCGCGGCGCCGGCGCCGGGGAGCGTCTCGACGTCGCGCCCGAGCCGGGTGCGAAGGAGCGCGGCCAGGTGAGCGAGGTTGCGGTCGAGCTGGGCGACCTGGGTGGGCGTCGCGCCTTTTTGTGGGCCGTAGATCGCCGAGGCGCCGCTGGGGCCGGTGAGCGGATTGGTCACGTCGCAGGCGACGACGACGGGCGTGGCGGCGAGGCGCGGGTCGAGCCCGGACGGGTCGATCGCGGCGACGTTGGCAAGGAGCCCGCCGGTCATCGGGGCGGCCAGGACACGGCCGAGCGAATCGCGGAAGACGACGCCCAGCGCCTGGGCCATGCCCGCGCCACCGTCGTTGGTCGCGCTCCCGCCGATGCCGAGGATGAGCCGCTGGGCCCCGGCGTCGAGGGCGACCTTGATGAGCTGCCCCACGCCGAAGGTCGTCGTGCGCATCGGGTCTCGCTTGTCCGCGGGCACGAGCCCGAGCCCCGCGGCGGCGGCCATCTCGACGATCGCCGTCGCCGGCTCGCCCTCGCGCGATCCGAGCAATCCCCACGCCGCCTCGATCGGCTCGCCCAAAGGCGAGAGCACGCGGGCCGTCATCCGCCGCCCGCGCGTCGCGGCCAGCATCGCGTCGACCGTCCCCTCGCCCCCGTCGGAGATCGGGCAGAGGTCGACCACCGCCCGCGGGTCGGCCCGGCGGATCCCGCGCGCCATCGCCTCCGCCGCCGCCAGGGCGCTGAGCGATTCCTTGAAACTGTCGGGGGCGCAGAGATACCGCATGCGCGGGCGAGTGTAGGCGCGGGGTGCGGGGGCGACAAGCGGCGCCACATGGAAGTTCTGATCAGAGCCGGACACTGTGTGTCCGAAGATCGGGCGAGGCGGTACTCCGCCCGCACGACTCGTCGGAAACCATCCAAGACCCGGGAAGCCGACGACACCACCGGCCGAATGGCGTCGACGCAGCTTCGAAGTGGGCCGAACCGCCCCTGCAAGTCTGGCACTTCGCGCGAGGCGAGTACGCCTTTCGCCCGATCGACGGACACACAGTGTCCGGCTCTGATCGACGCCCTCGAATTCCGCTACAATCCCCCCTCCAAAAACGACTTGCCCCCAAGGAAACCTGCGTGACGCTCGACACCGACACCGCCCTCAAGACCCTCGACATCACCCACACCAAGGACTTCGAAGTCACCGGCCGGGGCGACAATCCCGCGTGGGCCAAGGCCGCGCAAATCCCGATGTCCTTCGTCGAGGAGACCGCCGGGGCCAGCGAACGCGCGACCTGGTTCAAGGCCCTCTGGTCCAACAAGGGCGTCTACTTCTTCATCGACTGCACCGACCCCAAGCTGACCGTGACGAAGCTGCCCGACCAGGGCGACCTCTACCGCGAGGACGTGGCCGAGGTCTTCCTCTGGCCCGACGAGACCTACCCGCTCTACTTCGAGTACGAGATCAGCCCGCTGGGGTCGGAGCTCGTGCTGCTGATCCCCAACCTAGGCGAGGGCTTCATGGGCTGGTCGCCTTGGCACTACGAGGGCGAGCGCAAGGTCCGCCGGGCGGTCCACGTCCGCGGCGGCCCCGCGGAGCCCGGGGCGAGCGTCACGGGCTGGTCGGTGGAGATCTTCATCCCCTCGGCCGCGCTGGCGCCGCTGCGCAACACCAAGCTCAAGCGCGGCGTGGTCTGGCGCGGGAACGTCTACCGCATCGACTACGACAAGAAGCCCACGCTGCTGCAGGCCTACCAGCCGGTCGGGCCGAGCTTCCACAACATCAAGGTGTTTCCGCGGTTCAGGTTTGTGTGAGGCGGGCGGTCTGGTGCCACATGTCATCGTACCCGTGACATGTGTCTTGAGAGGACGTTCGCTCCGCGACGGACGAGACCGTTGAAACCGCTCGAATCATGGGGTTTCACGAGATCTTGAAGAGATCCCCGCGAGATCCCAAGCCCTCGGCCGGCCGGCACATGTCACGAGTACGATGACATGTGGCACCAGAAAGAGCCTTCGCGTCCAAGGCAAACGGGGCCTCCATGTCCTCGAAACCCGAACATGACCAAGACCTCGCGATGATGCGGCTGGCGCTCGACCAGGCGCGGGCGGCGGCGGCGCGGGGCGAGACGCCCGTCGGCGCGATCGTCTACCGCGACGGCATCGTGATCGCCTCGGGCGCGAACCGGCGCGAGATCGACCGCGACCCCACCGCCCACGCGGAGGTCCTGGCCCTGCGCGAGGCGGGGCGCGTCCTCAACTCTTGGCGGCTCGAGGAGTGCTCGATGGCGGTCACGCTCGAGCCCTGCCCGATGTGCGCCGGGGCCTTGGTCAACGCGCGGGTCAAGCGGCTGGTCTACGGGGCGGCCGACCCCAAGATGGGCGCGGTCGACTCGCTGCACCGGCTCTGCACCGACCCGCGCTTCAACCACCGCCTCGAGGTGCGCGGGGGGCTGCTGGCGGAGGAGTGCGGCGACCTGCTCCGCGCGTTCTTCAAGGCGCGGCGCGGGAACGAGAAGATCCCGAAGCCCGGCGCGGAATGAGATCCACGCGAAAAGAAAAACCCAGGCACGCAGCGCCTGGGCTTTGGGGGCTTCTCGTCAGTCCGATGCGCATCGCGCATCGAATCGCTTCACGTCGCAAAGCGCCTCACTTGCCCGTGAAGAACTTCCCGATCGCGTGCACCGTCGTCTGCCGGCCGATCGAGGCGATCGACTCGGTGAGCGGGATCTCCTTGGGGCAGACCTTCACGCAGTTCTGCGAGTTGCCGCAGTCGGTGATGCCGCCGGGGCCTTCGAGCACGGTGAGGCGGTGGTCGGAGAGCGTCTTGCCCGTGCCGTGCATGTTGAAGTAGCGGGCCTGGCTGATCGCGGCCGCGCCGATGAAGCTGTTGTCGAGCGTGTACTGCGGGCAGGCCTCGAGGCAGCAGCCGCAGGTCATGCAGCGCGAGAGGGCGTAGCGCGTCTCCTGGTTCGGGGGCGACTCCTTGGGACCCTGCCCCAGCGCGTGCGTCCCGTCGATGGGCACCCACGCCTTGATCGCGATCAGCGAGTCGAACATCCGCTGCCGGTCGACTGCCAGGTCGCGGATCACCGGGAACTTGGTCAGCGGCGCCAGTTCGACCACCGGCCCCTCGGCCAGCAGCACGTCGATCAGCGTCGAGCAGGCCTGCCGGGCCCGGCCGTTGATGTTCACCGTGCACGATCCGCAGACCTCCTCGAGGCAGGCGGCCTCCCACGCGACCGGGGCGACCTCCTTGCCCGCGGTGGTGATCGGATTCGCCGCGATCCACTGCAGCACGATGATCACGTTCAGGTTCGGCTGGTAGGGCACGACGAACTCGTCCCAATACGGGGTCGAGTCGGGCTTGTCCTGCCGCTTCACTTTGACGGTGAACTGCTTGACGTTGGGGGCGGGCACTTTCGGGGCGCTGGTGTGCGTGGCGGTCATCGGCAAGGGTCCTTGCGGGGAAACCGGTCGTTTGCGTCAGGGCGGGGGACGAATCGCGTCAACGGGCGGCCACAAAATCCAATCAGGCCTTGCCGGCGACGGTGGCCGGGGCCTCGGCGGTCTTCTCCGCCTTGGTCTCCACCGCGCCGTACGTCCTGCTCCGCGGCTGGAGCAGCGGCAGCGGAACCTCCTCGTACTCGAGGCGGACCGAGTTGGTCACGGGGTTGAACTTCGCGACGGTGGTCTTGAGGAACTTCTCGTCGTTGCGGTCCTGGTAGTCGATGCGGTAATGGGCCCCGCGCGACTCGCGGCGCTCCAGCGCGCCGAGCACGATCGCCTCGCCGTAGAGGAGCATGTCCCCCACCGCGCGGGCGAAGGAGAGGTTCTGGTTGGTCCACATGCCCGTGTCGGTCAGGCGGACGCCCTTGAACTCCTCGCGCATGTTGCGGACGTTCTCGAGCGCCTGCTTGAGCCGGCCCTCCTCGCGGACGACGGTGCAGGCGTCGGTCATCTCGTCGCCGAGCCGGGCGTGGAGCTTGTACGGGTTGACGGTGCCCTTCGACTCCAGCAGGCGGCGCATCCGCCCCTCCTCCTGGCTGACGATCGCGTCGAACGCGCCCGAAGGGGTGTGGTCGGCCGGGGCCTTCACCACGTCGCGCACGTAGTTGACCACGCTGGGCCCGTTGAAGAGCCCGTCGAAGATGCAGTTGAGCAGCGCGTTGGCCCCGAGGCGGTTGGCGCCGTGGTACTGGTAGTTGACCTCGCCGAAGGCGTAGAGCCCCGGGATGTTGGTCGACATGTTGTTGGGCGCGCCGGGGACCATGCCCTTGCCGTCGGGCTTGCCCGTGTAGGTCGTGTACATGCCGCCCATGGAGTAGTGCACGGCGGGGAAGATGCGCATCGCGACTTCGTAGGGGTTCTCGCCGATGAACTTCTCGTAGATCTCGAGGATGCCCGCAAGCTTGCGCTTGGTCTCCATCGGGAGCTGGGAGACGTCGAGGTAGACCATGCGCCCGCCGCCCACGCCGTAGCCCTGCTGGCAGATGAAGAAGAGCTCGCGGGTGGCGATGTCGCGGGGGACGAGGTTGCCGTACTTGGGGTACTTCTCCTCGAGGAAGTACCAGCGCTCGTTCTCGGGGATCTCCCCCGGGCCGCGGGGGTCGTTCTTCTTGCGCGGGACCCAGACGCGCCCGCCCTCGCCGCGGGCCGACTCGCTCATGAGCCGGCACTTGTCCTCGCCGGGGATGGCGGTGGGGTGCACCTGGATCATCTCGGGGTTGCCCAGCCACGCGCCGGCCTGGAAGCAGCGGGCAGCCGCGCCGCCCGTGCAGATCACGCTCATCGTGCTCTTGCCGTAGACCATCCCGCAGCCGCCGGTCGCCATGATCACGGCGTCGGCGCGGAAGGCCCGGATCTCCATGCTCCGCATGTCCTGGGCGACGATCCCCTTGCAGACGCCGCTGTCGTCCAGCACCGGCCAAAGGAACTCCCAGAACTCGTACTTCTTCACCTTCCCCTCGGCCTCGTGCCGGCGGGTCTGCTCGTCGAGTGCGTACAGGAGCTGCTGCCCGGTGGTCGCGCCGGCGAAGTGCGTGCGCTTGAAGAGGCTCCCGCCGAACATGCGCAGGTCGTGGTTGCCCTCGGGCGTGCGGTTGAAGGGGACGCCCATGCGGTCGAGCAGGGCGATGATCTTGGGCGCCTCGTGGCACATGTCGTAGACGGGCGGCTGGTGCTGCAGAAAGTCGCCGCCGTAGAGCGTCTCGTCGACGTGCATCCACTCGCTGTAGCCCTGCTGGCGGGCGACCTCGTTGGAGGCGTTGATGCCGCCCTGGGCGCAGACGCTGTGCGAGCGCTTGACGGGGACCATGGAGAAGAGGTCGACGGGCACGCCGCTCTCGGCGATCTTGACCGTGGCGGAGAGCCCGGCGAGTCCGCCGCCGACGACGATGACACGGGGTTTGCTGTTGGCCATGAGGGAGGACCTGTGCGAGGGAGTCGAGGAAATCGGGAGCGAAAAAATCAGGGTGGACCAGCCGGCACGCGGAGGCGCGGGCGGCGGATCAGGGGTTCTCGGTGGTCGGGGCCGGCGCCTTGGGGGCGGGCTCGGCGGGCCGCAGGGGAGTGGGCTCGCCATACGCCTCCGTGGTGCGCTCCTGTTGGATCTGGCGAGACGCTGCCGGCGTGAGCACGTCCGCGGGCGCAATGGTGGGCGCAACGACGGCGTGCGGGCTGCGCATCTCGAGGACCGCGGCGTGGACCGCGTCCTTCTCGACCGGGGAGACGTCGTACGTCACGCCCTTCCAGATCGCCCCCGCGGAGAAGACGGCCAGCGTCAGCCCCAGCCCGAGGCAGACCGCGCCCCAGCGCTTCTGCGAGGCCACGCTGACGGTCAGCCCCCAAGTGATCGCCGCGGTCCAGAGCCCGTTGGCCCAGTGGTAGACCACGCTGTAGACGCCGATGACGTAGAGCGAAGTGACGGCCACGAGGTGCCCGGTCGACTCGCCCTGGAAGGCCATCGCGGTGCTGGCGAGGGCGAGCTGGCTTCCGTGCGGACCGGTGACGACGAAAGGCGTGTCGATCAGGCCGAAGAAAGTCCAGCCCCAGCGCAGCGTGGCGATGTGGAAGAAGATGAAGATCAGGGCGAGCATGCCGGTGGTGCGCTGGAGGGTGTAGCGCCAGTTGTCGCCGTACTTGTAGGTGCGGGTGTTGGGCAGCCCGCCGAAGGTGTAGGCCAGGCCGAGCGCGGCGTGGAAGGCGATGGGCAGCCAGAGGCCGAAGACTTCGGTGATCAGCAGCGCGGGCAGGGAGTGGATCCACTCGACCTCGTGCTGGAAGGTCCCGAAGACCATCTGGAAGTTGGTGAAGAGGTGGAAGCAGACGAAGACGCCCACTGGGAGGATGCCGGTGAGCGAGTGCAGCCGGCGGAGCAGGAAGTGGTGCTTCTGCAACGGGGTCGTGGGGGCGACGGCGGCGGCGTAGCGGCCGACTTTGGGCTGGTCGGGTGCGGCGGTCTGGGACACGGGAGGGAGTCCTTTCTCAGCGGGAGACCGAGGCGAGGGGTTCCGGGTTCCGGGGGGCTGCGGGGTTTCCGGGGGAGAGGGCGTTGGCCGGTCCCTGCGCGGGGCCTAGGGCGGCATCGAATGCGGCGGTGTCGGGACGGGTTGGCGGCGAATCCGGACGATCGGACCGATTCGCGGTCGGTCCCGGCCGTCTCACCCCCCGCGGGCGGCGGAGGCCATCTGGATGTACCGCGTCCGCAGCTCGTAGATCACCGTCGAGAGCGTCGTGGTCTCTTCCTCGGTGAGGTTGCCCTTGGTCTTCTGCTCGATGACCGTGAGCATGTCGATGTGGTGGCGGGCCAGGTCGAGGTGCTGCATCCGCTGGCCGGTGCGCGGGTCGGGGATCGCCCCCATCGCGAACAGGGCCTGCGTCGCCATCGTGTTGATCAGCGTCTCGAAGCTCGCCGCGGGCATCCCGCCCGCGCCCGGAGCGCCCGCGGCCGCCTTCGCAGGCGCCTTCGCGGCATGCTCGGAGAGCTTCTGCTTCTCGGCCTGGGCCTGGGCCTTCCAGTCGCTGTCGATGTGGATCTTGGGTGCGTCTGCCATGGGGGAAACTCCGTCAAAATCTCCGCCACGGGGGGCGGAGAAGGGGTCATGTCAGTATAGGGGATCGGCGGCGGCGATGCGCGAGGGCATGAAGGCTTGGCATTGACCAGAGTCTCTCTGATCAGAGCCGGACACTGTGTGTCCGAAGTTCGGGCGAGGCGGTACTCCGCCCGCGCGACTCGCCGGGAGCCCTCACGGCGCGGGAAACCGATGGTGTCGCCGACAAAACGCTTTCGATGCGCCCTCGAAGTGGATCGCACCGCCCCCGCGCGTGGGGCACGTCGCGCGAGCGGAGTACCGCCTCGCGCCCGATCGACGGACACACAGTGTCCGGCTCTGATCAGGCTTGATGCCCCGACGCCGAAACCGGAACCTTCCCGCACTCAGGGCAGGCCCCGCCCGCGGGACTGCCGCGGAGGTCGCAGCCGCAGGCGAGACAGAGGCCTGGTCGCATTGGACGGAACCTGTTCTTTGCCCACAACACCGGCCACAAGAGACCGGCGAAAACGCCCGCCCAACAAGGCACTGTGAAAGAGTGAAACTTCCAATTATTGGGCCACCCTGACAACTCGGACAGCCAAGCGAAACCCAACCACCGATAGACCCACGATTCACGGCTATCCGCTGACGGTTCCCATGCAAGTTCATCAAAGCTGACAATCCATTCAACTCGCGCCGGGCTTATGTAATTGACGCTCGCGAGTCTCGCCCTTTGGCGATAGAGAGTCATTCCTCCATCATTGAAAAGCAATCCGATGCCGGGAGCCCCTCCAAATCCGTACATCGTGTAAGGTTGATAGACGAAGTGCACTCTCAGCACCCGCCAATGACTCACCGGCCACATCACCAGCAAGGCGACCGCGATCGCCAGCGACACCCCCGCCCCCAGTCGGTTCAACCATCGCAGCATGCGTCCATCTTAATGCCCCGAGCGGTCAAGCCGACGCCCGATTTCGCGCGAGCGGAGTACCGCCTCGCGCCCGATCGACGGACACACAGTGTCCGGCTCTGATTCAGATGCGGATCTGATGCGGATCAGACGCGTCCCTCCTGCACCCTCCCCCCTGTCTCCCCGCCCCGCGCCGCGGTACAGTCTCCCCCCGCTCCTTCCCCTCCCCGTCCCCCGGAGTCTCCCCATGCCTCGTCTCGCTGTCATCGGCTTCGGCGGCCGCGTCAAATGGATGGTCGCCGAGATGTGCAAGCTCGACCCCGAGCTCGAGCTGGCCGCCGTCGCCGACCCCGACGAGGCCGGCGTGCGCGAGCGCCTCAAGCTCGATTGGATGCCCAAGTGGGCGAACGTCCCGATCTTCCGCACCGCCGACGAGGTGCTCGACAAGGCCCACGAGTTCGACGCCTTCGCCATCGGCACGCGCTGCTTCATGCACACGCCCATGGCCGTCCGCGTCGCCCAGACCGGGCTGCCCCTCTTCCTCGAGAAGCCCGTCGCCATCGACGAGCAGCAGCTCGCGCAGCTCGCCCAGGCCTTCCGCGGGCGCGAGGACCAGGTCGTCGTCTCCTTCCCGCTCCGTGTCACCCCCCTGCTCACCACCGCGCTCGACATCATCCGCTCGGGCAGGCTCGGCACCATCAACCAGGTCCAGGCCTTCAACAACGTCTCCTACGGCGGCGTCTACTTCGGCGAGTGGTACCGCAACTTCGACCAGACCGGCGGGCTCTGGCTCCAGAAGGCGACCCACGACTTCGACTACATCAACCGCATCCTCGACGTCCGCCCCACCATGGTCTCGGCCATGACCACCCACAAGATCTACGGCGGCGACATGCCCCACGACCTCCGCTGCTCCAAGTGCGACAAGACCGAGACCTGCCCCGAGAGCCCCAAGGCCCTCAAGCTCCGCGGCGACGGCGGCGGCATGGGCATGGAGGACCACTGGTGCGCCTTCAGCAAGGAGATCAAGAACGAGGACGCAGGCTCCGCTCTGATCCGCTACGCCGACGGCGCCCACGTCAGCTACGCCCAGAACTTCATCAGCCGACGCTCCGCCGGGGCGCGCGGCGCCACCGTCGTCGGCTACAAGGGCACCCTCCACTTCGACTGGTACACCAACCTCATCAAGGTCATCGACCACCACGGCAACAACCGCGTCGACACCATCGAAGTGAAACCCGGCTCGGGCCACGGCGGGGGTGACCAGGTCCTCTGCCAGATGTTCATCGACCTCATCCGCGGAAAGGCCCGCCCGACGTCGACCTTGCGCGACGGGCTCCTGAGCGCCTCGATGTGCCTCGCGGCGCGCAGGTCGAGCCAGAACAACACCTTCGAGGTGATTCCGCCCGTGACGGAGCTTGCGTCGCTCACGCCTCAGCTCGCGTCGAAGTGATTTTGAAGCGCGTTCGAGAGTGGACAACTGAAGTTGTCCACCCTTGGATGCACCCATGGATGCGCATGTTTCAGGGCGCGCATTGTTTCCTCATGCTTCACTCTCTCCGACTCGCATCTAAGATGATCTGATCCCCGCACCCTTCCGAGGCCGGCCCATGGGACACCCACCCCACGACGAACTTGACCAAGTCAGCGACCAGGTCGCCCACCTGGTCTCCAAACTCTGGCAGTGGCATCACGGCGACTTCTGCCCCGTCGACACCTGGGCGCCGCCCATCAACCTCTACCGGCTCGAGCGCCGGCTCGAGGTCTGCGTCGACCTCGCCGGCGTCGACCGCAAGTCCATCGACGTCAACATCGAGCCCGGGCAACTCGTCATCCGCGGCATCCGCCACGCTCCCGAGCCGCCCCACGACCAGCGCGAAGGCATGCGCATCCTCGCCATGGAGATCGACCACGGCCGATTCTGCCGCACCATCGAGCTGCCCAACGTCGTCGACCTCCCGCGCGTCGAATCCGAATACAAGAACGGCCTGCTCTGGATACGCCTGCCCCTGCGTGACCCCGGTGCCGTAACCTGCGGGCCCCCGCCGCAGGTCGAGATCCCCGACGGACTCCCAGTCCAGCCCATCCCCGGCACCGTCATGATCCCCGGCACGGTCCTGCCACAGGGCGGCGGCCGCCCCGCCAGCCGCCGGCGGCTCGACGAATCGCTCCCCACCTCCAAGCTCATCGCCCTGGTCTCGCAGCGCGACGACTCCGAGGAGGACCCGCCCGCCGAGAACCTCTTCCCCGTCGGCACCGCCGTCAACGTCCTCAAGCTCATCCGCCAGCCGGACGAAACCGTCTCGATCATCGTCCACGGCCTGGGGCGCATCCGCCTGGGCGCCTTCGAGCAGACCAAGCCCTATCTCCGCGCCAAGGTCGAGCGCATCCACGACATCCCCGGGCTGGGCAAGAATTTCGACGCCTCGGTCGGCCAGCTCCGCGAGCAGGCCCGCCAGCTCATCGAGATGACCCCCAACGCCCCCGAGCAGGCGACGACGATCCTGGTGAACATCGAGGAGCCCGGCAATTTGGCCGACTTCCTCGCCGCCAACCTCAACCTCAACATCCAGCAGAAGCAGGACCTCCTCGAGGAGGCCGACGTCGCCAAGCGCATCCGCATCGTGCTCCAGCTCGTCTCCAACCAGCTCGAGATCGTCAAGCTGCAGCAGAAGATCCAGCAGGACGTGCAATCCTCCATCGGCGACACGCAGCGGAAGTTCTATCTCCGCGAGCAGATCAAGGCGATCCAGAAAGAGCTGGGCGAGGGCGAGGACGCCGGCGCGGGACGGGCCCTGACCGAACTGCGCAAGAAGCTCGAGGAGGCCAAGCCGCCCGAGAAGGTGATGAACGAGGCGATGCGCGACCTGAACCGCCTGGAGTCGATCCCCGCGGCAAGCCCGGAATACTCCCTCATCCTGACCTACCTCGAACTGCTCGCCGACCTCCCGTGGAACAAGGCGAGCAAGGAGAGCCTCGACCTCAAGAAGGCCCGCAAGACGCTCGACCGCGACCACTTCGACCTGCAGCGCGTGAAGCGCCGGCTGATCGAGTTCCTCGCCGTGCGCAAGCTCAACCCCGCGGGGCGCGGCCCGATCCTCTGCCTCGTCGGCCCTCCGGGCGTGGGCAAGACCAGCCTGGGCCAGTCGGTCGCCGACGCGATGGGGCGCAAGTTCGTCCGCATGAGCTTCGGCGGCATCCGCGACGAGGCGGAGATCCGCGGCCACCGGCGGACCTACATCGGCGCGATGCCCGGGCGCATCATCCAGGAGCTCCGCCGCGCGGGCACCAACAACCCCGTGATGATGCTCGACGAGGTCGACAAGCTCGGCGCCGACTTCCGAGGCGACCCCGCCAGCGCGCTGCTTGAAGTCCTCGACCCGCGGCAGAACAACGCCTTCGTCGACCGCTACCTCGACGTCCCCTTCGACCTCTCGCAGGTGATCTTCATCGCCACCGCGAACTACATGGGCACCGTCCCGCCCGCCCTGCGCGACCGCATGGAGGTCATCGAGATCCCCGGCTACACCGACAACGACAAGCTGCAGATCGCCAAGAAATACCTCGTCCCGCGCCAGCTCCAGGAGAACGGCCTCACGTCGCGGAACACCCAGGTCACCCCCGAGGCGATCCGCAAGGTGATCGAGGACTACACGCGCGAGGCGGGCGTGCGCGAGTTGGAACGGCAGATCGGCTCGGTCTGCCGCGCGGTCGCCGCGGAGGTCGCCGAGGCGCCGGTGAAGAAGAATGGCAAGAGCAAGAGCAACGGCAAGCCGATCCGCGTCGACGCCGCGCTGGTCCGCAAGCACCTGGGCGCCGAGAAGTTCATCCGCGAGGTTGATTCCCGCGCCCGCGTCCCGGGCGTGGTCGTCGGGCTCGCCTACACCCCCGTCGGCGGCGAGATCCTCTTCATCGAGGCCACCGCCTACCCCGGCCGCGGCCGCATCACCCTCACCGGCCAGATCGGCGACGTGATGAAGGAGTCCGCCTCCGCCGCGCTGAGCCTCTTCAAGACCCGCGCCGCCGGCATGGGCTTCGACGCCAAGACCCTCGCCGAGCGCGACATGCACATCCACGTCCCCGCAGGGGCCGTGCCCAAGGACGGCCCCAGCGCCGGCGTCGCGATGTACACCGCCATCGCCTCGCTCTTCCTCAACGTCCCCCTCAAGCCCTTCGTCGCCATGACCGGCGAGGTCACCCTCCGCGGCCTGGTCCTGCCCATCGGCGGCGTGAAGGAGAAGACCCTCGCCGCGATGCGGGCCGGCATCAAGACCATCCTCCTCCCCGCTCAGAACAGCCGGGACATGGAGGAGATCGACGCCGAGGTGAAGCGCAAGTGCAAGTTCGTCTTCGTCGAGAACGTCGACGAGCTGCTCGAGGCCGCGTTAGGCGTGAAGCCCAAGCCGGTCCCGCCTGTGCTGCCGCGCCGGAAGAAAAAGAAGGCCCGCGCGTGACACGGGTCTGGGGTTCGGAGTTCCGCCTTCAGGCGGGCATTTGCTTCCTCAAAAGACCCGCGTAAACGGGGAGCTCCCCCATGATCCGCGTCACCGCCCTCTGCCTCTTCCGCGACGGCGGCCGCATCCTCGTCGCCGAGGAGCCCGCCGCCCCCGGCCAGCCCCGCTTCGCCCGCCCGCTCGGCGGCGGCGTGGAGCAGGGCGAGACCTCGCGCGCCGCCATCGCCCGCGAGATCCGCGAAGAGCTCGGCCAGGCCGTGACCTCCCTCCGCCTGCTCGGCGTGCTGGAAAACCTCTTCACCTACCAGGGCAAGTCCGGCCACGAGATCGTCTTCGTCTACGACGGCCGATTCGTGGACGAGTCGGTCTACCGCCTCCCCGAATTGCCGATCGTCGAGGCCGGCCACGCGTCGCCCGCCGTCTGGCGCTCGCTCGACTCCTTCGGCCCCGACTGCCCGCTCGTGCCCGCGGGCCTGATGGCATTGCTCGGGCGATGAACAGTCCCGACATCCCAGTCCTCCAACTCGCCGCCGGTTGGCCGATCTGTACACTGCGCCAAACCGCGCCCATCCGCCCCCACCCGCCTGGATCTCCCCCATGCCCCCGCGCCACGAAATCCGCCCCTTCCGCGGCAAGCCCACCCTCTTCATCGACGGCAAGCCCGACCCCTCCTACCTCTACTGCTACCCCCTGAGCCTCGACCTCGACGGCGCCGCGCTGATCCACCAGAAGTTCGCCCGCCACGGCTGCCGCTACTTCACCATCAACGTCCGAGGCGGCGTCGACAACGACTGGGGCACCTCCGCCTTCTGGACCGACGACGAACTCTTCCCCGACATCACCGACCCCGCCGAGGTCGCCGCCAACAACCTCTCGCGCCAGGCCAAGATGGTCTTCGAGGCCTGCCCCGAGGCCCGCATCTGGATCCGCTACCACACTGCGCCGCCTCTCCGCTGGCGGAAGAAGCGGCCCGACGACCTGCTCCTCAACGCCTACGGCCTGCGCTACGACGAACCCTCCCTCGCCAGCGAGACCTACATCGCCCAAGTCAGCCAGTTCGTCGGCAACATCGTCCGCTTCGTCGAGCGCCAGCCGTGGGCCGACCGCGTCGTGGGCTACCTCGCCTACCCGCTCGGCGAGGGCACGACCGTCCTCACCTGCGAAGGGCTGCTCTTCGACCAGAGCCCCGTCATGCGGGCCGGCTTCCGCGGGTTCCTCCGCCGCAAGTACAAGACCGACGACGCCCTCCGCGCCGCGTGGAGCAAGCCCGACGTCACGCTCGACGGCGCCCCGGTCCCCAACGACCTCGACTTCGCCCAGCGCGGCCGCACCAAGCGCGAACTCATCGACACCGGCGCGGGAGCGGAGACCAAGCCCGCGCCCCACCGCCTCCACTGGCCCGAGCCCAGCGAGGTCGCCGCCGAGCGCGACTACTGCCTCTACGCCCGCGAGCTGACCGAGCGCAACTTCCGCGCCCTGCTCCAACCCGTGCGCAAGCTCGCGCCCCACCGCCTCGCCGGCATCGACGCCTTCAAGCAGACCATGCTCGGCTGGCCCCTCGTCGCCCGCTGGGCCGGCGACTACCAGACCCACTCGGGCGCGATGCACGCCGCCTCGGGCGCCTTCGGCATGGCCGACCTCCTCGACCTCCCCGAGCTCGACGTCGTCGCCACGCCCCACGACTACCTCCACCGCGGCATGGGCTTCGGCTACGAGGGCGAGGGCATCGGCGACTCCATCGTCCTCCACGGCAAGATGATGCTCATGGAGGAGGACCAGCGCACCTTCACCCGCAACGAGGGCGGCCGGTGGAACTTCCTCAAGGACATGGACGAAGTGAAGGCCGGCCTCTGGCGCAACCTCGGCTCCTCCATCTCCCGCGGCTACAACACCTACCCCATGGACATCACCACCCCCAGCTTCTTCATGGACGACCGCGTCCAGGAGACGCTCGGCCAACGCCGCCCCGTCCACGAAGCGGCGACATGGTGGGACCGCAAGGACGTCCCCTCCATCGTCATGGTCGTCGACGATTGGTCCGTCCTCGAAGAGAATTTCTCGATCGACTACCAGTACCTCGCGGTGATCCACCAACGCATGGTCGGCCTCTCGCGCTGCGGCGTGCCGTTCCGCCTCCATCTGCTGGAGGACCTCGCCCGCCCCGACTTCCCCGCCTGCCACAAGGTCTTCCTCTTCCCCAACCTCTTCCGCATCACGCCCGAGCGCCTCGACCTCCTCCGCCGGAAGGTCTTCCGCAACGGCAACGTCGCCATCTTCGGCCCCGCGAGCGGCATCACCGACGGCAGCCAACTCTCGGGCGAGACCGCCACCGCCCTCACCGGCATCCCGCTGCGTCTCAGCCGGCGCGAGTCGCCGCGCTTCGTCACCCTCGACCGCTTCACCCACCCCATCACCCGCGACCTCCCCCGCTTCGACTTCGGCGACTCCCGCCCCTTTGGCCCGCTGCTCATCCCCGAGGAACACCCCGACGTCGTCCGCCTCGGCGGCATCCAGTGGCCCCACGCCCGCGACGGCGCGGGGCTGGTCCTCCGCAAGTTCGGCCGGGGCAGCGCGGGTGACGACGCCTCTTCCGCTTCATCCTCCACCCCACGCGGCGAGGGCGACTGGACCTCGATCTTCTCCGCCGCCGTCCCGCTGCCCGAGACGCTCCTGCGCTCCATCGCCGCCTTCAGCGGCACGCACGTCTACAGCCAGACGGACGACTTGGTCTTCGCCGACAGCAAGACGCTGACGGTCCACGCCGTGCGTCCCGGGAAGCGGACGATCGCGCTCCCCGCGCCGACGACGGTCTGGGACCTCGTCAGCCGCCAGCGCGTGGGCGAGCGCCTCACCCAGATTGAGATCGACGTGAAACCGCCGCAGACCAACGTCTACTACCTCGGCGACGAAGACCCGTTCCGCGTGAAGTGACGGCCATGAGCACCCTCAGCCAAACCCCATCGCCTCCGTCCTCGCCGCAAACCGCCGCGCCGCCCTCCCGCGTTTGGCTCAACCCGCTCCTGGTCTTCCTCCTCGCCCTGCTGGTCCGCGGCCTCTACCTCCTGCAGTTCCGCCACTCCCCGATCTTCCCGTACCTCAGCGGCGACAGCGTCGCCTACGACCAATGGGCCCGGCAGATCGCCGCCGGCGACTGGATCGGCCATGACGCCTTCTACCAGGCGCCGCTCTATCCCTATTTCCTCGGCCTGGTCTACGCCACGCTTGGCGACGGTCTCACCACCGTGCGGATCGTCCAAGCCTTGCTGGGCGCCGTCGCCTGCGCCCTGCTCTGCCTCGCCGGCCAGCGCCTCCACTCCCGCCTCGCGGGCCTGGTCGCCGGCACCCTCCTCGCGGTCTACCCCACCGCCTACTTCCTCGACGCCCTTCTGCAAAAGTCCGTCCTCGACACCTTCCTCCTTTGCCTCCTGCTCGCCCTCTTTGCCCACAACACGGCCCACAACACGGCCCGCGACACAAGCCCCGACGCGCGCCCCAATCCCACGCCCGCGGACCACGCCCGCTGGCTCGCCATCGGCGCCGTCACCGGCCTGCTCGCCCTCACGCGCGAGAACGCCCTCGTCTTCGCGCCGATCCTCGCGCTCTGGATCATCCTCTCCAAGCAACTCCCCACGCGCCGCCGGCGCGCCGTCCGACTGGCGCTCTTCGCCCTGGGCCTGCTCCTGGTCCTCGGCCCCGTCGCCGCCCGCAACCGCGCCATGGGCGGCGGCTGGCAGGTGACCACCGCCCAGGCCGGGCCCAACCTCTACATCGGCAACGGGCCCCAGGCCAACGGCACCTACGTCCCGCTCCGCGCCGGCCGCAGCTCCTACATCTACGAGCGCAGGGACGCCACCGAAATCGCCGAGGCCGAGCTTGGCCGCCGCCTCGATCCAAACGAGGTCAACCGCCACTGGACCGCCAAGACGTTCCGCGCCATCGCCGACGATCCAGGCCGGTGGCTCGCCCTCATGGGGCGCAAGGCCATGCTGGTCTGGAACCGCATCGAACTGGTCGACACCGATGACCAGGAGGCGTACGGCCAATGGTCCTCGCTCCTGCGGTGGAGCAGCGCCTTGCTCCACTTCGGGACGCTCGTGCCCCTCGCCGCCCTGGGCATCGCCCTGACCTGGCGTCGCCCCGGCCTTTGGCCGATCGGGGGCCTGGCCGCGGCCTACGCGCTCTCGCTCGTCTGCTTCTACGTGGTGGCCCGCTACCGATTCCCCTTGGTGCCCCTGCTCATCACCTTCGCCGCCGCGGGCGTGGCCGAGCTTGTCGAGCGGGTCAGGTCCGGGGGCGGAGGCGGAGACGGGGATTCGCCGCGCCGATTCCTCATAGCCGGCGCAGCCCTCGTCGTGGCAGCCATCGCGTCGAACATCACGATCTGGCCCCACGCCGCCGAACAAGCCGCGGGGCAGCACAGCGTGGGCTACATCCTCCTCAATGTGGGCAAGCGTCCGCACGACGCCTTGCCGTTCCTCCGCCGCGCGGTGGAGCTCCATCCCCCCTTCAGCGAAGCCCGCCTCACGCTCGGCGACGCCCTTGCCCAGACGGGCGACAAGGAGGGAGCGGTGCAGCAATACCTCGAGGCGGCCAAGACGGACCCGAACTACCTCGAGCCCCGCTACCGCCTCGCCCGCGCCGCCGCCGTCCGTGGCTGGCACGACGACGCCATCGGGATCTACTCCGACCTCATCAAGGAGGAGACGCGCCCCACGCGGGCCCATGGCGAGCTGGGCCTGCTGCTGGCCTCGCTTGGCCGGCTCGACGAGGCGGCCAACCACCTCCGCCAAGCCGCCGCCCTCGACGACCACCTCGCGATGCCGCACCTCGACCTGGTCCCGATCCTCCTCCAGCAGGGCAAGCCCGACGAGGCCCTCGCACACGCCCGCAAGGCCGTCGCCCTCGAGCCCGCACTGGCGCAGGCCCACAACACGCTCGGCGCCGCGTTGGCCCAGACCGGCGAACTCGACGCCGCCATCGCCGAGTTCCACGAAGCCCTGAAGCTCGATCCGCACGACCAGGACGCCAACCAGAATCTCCTCAACGCCCTTTCCCTCCGCGGCAAGTCCGCCAAGCCCTGATGCGGGTTCCACTCGATTCCCGCGCGGCGGCGCGAGCCCTTCTTCCTGACGGGTGCTCTGTTGAAACGCCTTTTCTGATCAGAGACGGACACTGTGTGTCCGAAGTTCAGGCGCCAGGCGGTATTCCGCCGCGCGCGACGTGCCGACCTCGCGGCGATGATCCGCAACGCACATCCGCGTAGGGTGGCGCTGAGCGGCACCCCCGGAATCCGCGAAGCCCACCGGTTGGGTGTCCGGCGTTCGTGCGCGGCCCGGTCCGCCCTGCGCCGCGCCGCGCCGGTGGGCTTCGCGAGTACGCTCAGCGCCACCCTACAAGACAAGAATTCGCGCGAGCGGAGTACCGCTGCGCGCCCGATCGACGGGGACACAGTCCCCGGCTCTGATCAGGCTTTCGCCTGATGAAACCGACAAACCCCCGCCCCGGCGCGGTACAACATCTCCCCACCGCACACCCCCCGGCCCCCGGAACCTCCCCGGAACCTCCCCATGGCCTCCCGCTTCGTCTTCCCCGCCAAACAGCAAGTCCGCCTCGAATCCTTCGACCTCCCCTCCCTGGGCGAGAACGACGTCCGCCTGCGCACCATCTGCTCGCTCATGAGCACCGGCACCGAGAACATCGTCTTCAACCGCCTCTTCGAGCCCGGCACGCACTGGGACAACTGGGTGAAATACCCCTTCTATCCCGGCTATTGCACCGTCGCCGTCGTCGATGCCGTCGGCCCCAAGGTCGCCGGCTTCAAGCCCGGCGACCGCGTCGTGGGGCGGCAGTCGCACGCCTCGCACCACGTGGTCGACGCCGCCCACGTCTACCCGCTGCCCGAGGGGATCGACCCGCGCGAGGCCGCGTGGTTCGGGCTCGCCAAGATCACCGGCCACGGCGCCAAGGCCGCCCAGTTCGAGCTGGGCGACAGCGTGCTGGTCATCGGGGCCGGGCCGATCGGGCAGATGATCACCCGCTGGGCCGCCGCCGCCGGCGCCGTGAGCCTGGTCGTCATCGACCCCGTCGCCTCGCGCCTCGAGCTGGCCCGCAAAGGCGGGGCGACCGCGGTGATCAGCCAGAGCGCCGACCAGGCGAAGGAGGCCGTGCTCGCCGCGAACCACGGCAAGGCCCCGCGCGTCGTCATCGACTCCACCGGCCATCCCAAGGTCTTCGCCGCAGCCCTCGCCCTCGCGGAGCGCCGCGGGCGCGTCGTCGTCCTCGGCGACACCGGCACGCCCTCGCAGCAGCAGCTCTCCTCCGACGTCATCACCCGCGGCCTGACCATCGTCGGCGCGCACGACGGGCACGACACTCCCCTCTGGGGCGCCCCGCAGATCTACCGCCTCTTCTTCCACCTCGTCGCCACCGGCCGCTTCAACCTCGCCGGCATCAACACCCACACCTTCGCCCCCGCGCAATGCGAGCTGGCCTACAAGACCGCGAACGAACGCCGCGGCGAGACCATGGGCATCCTCTTCGACTGGGCCAAGCCATGATCTGGATCGACGCCTGTTGCCACAGCGGATCGGACCGCAACCCGGGAGGCGAGGGCGGCCCCGAGTCGCCGCGGATCGCGGAACTCCTGCGCGAGATGGACCGCCTGTCGATCGCGCAGGCGCTCGTCACCGGCGCGTGGTCCGACCACATCGCCAGCGACCACGCCAACCTCCAACTCTTCGACGACCTCGCCCCGCACGCCAAGCGGCTGCTCCCCGTGCCCGAGGTCACGCCCGAGGGCGGCGAGCTTTTCCTCGACCGCCCCGCCGACGCCATCATCGACTTCACCCGCCGCGGCGCGGCCGCGGGCGTCGCACGCCTCCGCAAGAACGGCTACCTGCTCGTGCCTTGGTGCTCGGGCGCGATGCTCGCCGCCATGCAGGACCGCCGGCTGCCGCTCATGGTCACGCTCGGCGAGGTCGACCCGAATCACCTCCACGACGTGCTCCGCGATTTCCCCAAGCTGCCCGTCATCATGCAGGGCCTGCCTCGCATGGGCTTCCACCGCGTGGTCTATCCGCTGCTGGGGCTCTTCCCGAATCTCCACGTCGTGCTGGCCGTGCCGCATTCGGTCCACCTGGGCATCGACTACCTCGTGCAGCGCTTCGGCGCGAGGCAGTTCCTCTTCGGGACCAACTTCCCGCGCAGCGAGCCGGGGGCGGGCATCGTGGGCGTGATGTATGCCGGGATCTCCGACGAAGCGAAGTCCCTCATCGCCGGCGGGAACGCCCAGCGACTCTTGAACGAGGTGCGCCGTGACTGACCGCTACGCCGCCGCCGCCTTCGCCGGGAAGCCCATCGACTTCCACTTCGTGATGGACACGCACGCCCACCTGGGGCAGAACTTCGACTTCCTGATCCTCGACGCCTCCGCCAAGGGGATGGTCCGGGCGAAGGACCGGCTCGGAATTGATTTGACGGCCGTCAGCTCGATCCCCGGCACGATCGGCGGCTGGCTCCGCGGAAACGACCAGGTCATCGAGGCGGTGCAGCAATTCCCCGACCGCATCCTGGGCTACATCACCATCAACGCCTACCAGCCCGAGTCGGTGTTGAAGGAATGCGAGCGCTGCTGGGCGGGGGGCTGCCGGGCCCTGAAGCTCCACACCGGGCAGGGCATGAACTACGACCACCCCGCGATCCGCCCCGCGCTGGAGTTCGCCCAGGAGAAGGGCTGCCCAATCCTCTGCCACGTCTGGGGGGCCGAGCTCGACCACATGGAGCCGCTGATCGCCCGCTACTGGCGCTGCAACTGGATCCTCGCCCACGTCGGCTCGGCCCGGCTGGACCGCTACATCGAGGTCGCCCGCAAGTTCGACAACGCCTGGCTGGAGACCTGCGTCTCCTGGTGCCCGCGAGGTCTGTTCCCTTATTTGGTCTCGCAAGGGCTGGAGGACAAGATCATCTGGGGCAGCGACGCCGATTTTTACGCCGCCTCGCCATGTGTCTGGAGAGGCCGTGAACCCCACGTCCCACGAAGTCGTTGAAACCCCATGAAATGTGGGCTTTCGGCGTTCTCGCCCCAATATCGAACGACTTCGCGCAACGCAGATCCTCTGTCGACCGGCACATGTCACGAGTACGATGACATGTGGCACCAGGCAACGCGCGCCCATCGTCAACCCGATTCCGAGGCACCCATGCCTGAAACGATCGCCGCCCTGCTCCAGCAAGCGCACCAGGCCCGCCGGGAGCGCCGCCCCGCCGACGCCCATCGATCGATGCTCGAGGTGGTGGCGCTCAGCCGCTCCGCCGGCACGAGGCGTGAATTGATCGACGCCCTCAAGGGCCTGGGCCAGATCGAGCGCGACCTCGGCCGGGGCGAGGCCGCCCGGCCCCTGTACGAGGAAGCCGTCGCCCTCTGCCGCGCCGAGGCCGACCCGCTCCTGCTCGCCCACACCGTCCGCCATTTGGGCGACATCCATCAGGACGCCGGCCGACTCACGTTGGCGGAGCCGTGTTACCACGAGGCCCTCGCCCTCTACCGCGCCGACCCGGGCACGCCCAAGCTCGACCTCGCCAACGCGGTGCGCCCGCTGGCGCTCCTCAAGGAGGCCGGCGGGAATCGCGACGAGGCACGGAAGCTGTGGGCGGAGGCGAAGTCGCTCTACGAGGCGACCCACGTCAGCGCCGGCGTCGACGAATGCGCCGCGCATCTCGCGGATTTGGATCGCGCGAAACCTCGCACGTGATCATCAAGAGCGTCCGACCAAAGCCCACGGACTGCGGTCCGTGGGACCGCGCCGACTCGATTCCGAGACTCGCGAGAACTCCACAGCACGGCATGCGTCCAATCCCTTCGACCCGGAAAGAGCGAACGATGACGAACAAGGCCTGGATGGTCGCCCTCTCGGTCTTGGCGCTCGCCCTCGATCCTTTGATGGCCGGGCCCGCCACGCAACCTGCGACCCAACCCGCAGACCAGCCCGCAAACCCCCGCATCTGGTCGATCTGGTCGCCCCCAGAGCAGGGCGTGCAGTTGCGGTTTTTGGCCGAGCAAAGGACATGGTGCGAGGACGAAATCCCGCGGCTGCGCTGGGAGGTGCGGAACCTCGGCCCGCGGGAGCATCTCACCGTGGTCGACGGGCAAAGGGCGGCCCAGCTCGAGGTGGACGGCATCTGGTACCAGTGGCCGGGAGGCCTTCGCGGCGGAACGTTGCCCGACTTGGGCGTCGGCCGATCGTTGGAGGACCAGCTCCTCACCCTCTCGCCGATCTGGACCGAGGCCACGACGAAGGAGCTCGCGTGGGCGGGCGGGATGTTCGGCTTCGATTCCAAGGAGGTCCGCCATTCCCTGCAATTGAAGCCCGGCACGCACACGCTTCGGCTGGGCGTCATCGCGAAGCCGTCGCGCGCCAACACGGGCGAGGGATTCCGCGTCGTCAGCCCGCCGCTGCCGATTGTCGTCACGCCGATTCCGGAGCCGGCCGGGGACAAGGAGCGGCCGTGGCCCCCGGGGCCGAAGCTCGCCCAGGCGCTCAAGGAGGCCATCTTCACGGCGGGGATCGTCAGCCAGAACTCGCCCCGCCCTGCCGAGCCGCAGATGCCCCAATGGATCGCGGAGGCGCTGGCCAAGGCGCAGCGCGCCGCCGAGTTGGCGAAGGGAACGCCGATGGAGACCGCCACCAAGGAACTGGTCGAGACCTTGGAGGCGGGTCAAAAATCGCTTGCCTCGGATCCCGCGGCGGCGACGCCGGCTCTCCACGAGGTCGGGCGCAAGTTCGGCACATTGGTGCGCACGCTTTCGGGCGAGCTGCCGCCGTCGCCTGCCACGCAAAAGAAGTGAAGGTTCATGGCGGGGAGCGAAATTCCGCGGGCTGCGGGCTGCGGTACCGCAGCGCGCACGAAGCGGTCGTTTCTTGCCTGCCGCCAGCAACATCCCGACGTTTTTGGACTCGAATGCGGGCGACAGGAGTCGAACCTGCAAGGGTTGCCCCAGTGGATCCTAAGTCCCACGGATCGGGCTTTAGGCCCTGGAAACAAGGCTTTCGGTGCCGCGCCGGCCACGGGATGCCACGGCTGTGGCTTGTGGCACGGACGGGGGATGGAGTCCAATGCGGGCGACAGGAGTTGAACCTGCACGGGGGTGAGCCCAACGGCTCCTAAGGCCGTCGCGTCTGCCAGTTCCGCCACGCCCGCCGGGTCATTTCTTTGCGTTGCCGAAGAATAGCGTCTTCACCGCCAAGACGAACCCGAAGATGACCACCATGATGAACATGGACACGATGAAGTTGGAAGCCCGGTCACCCATGCACCACACTCCGATCACGCCACCCTACCGGCATCGCCTTGAAGGCGGTCCAGGGCGTCCCGGGCCGCTGCGAGGTTGGAAGCAGCTAGGTGAGCATACCTCAAGGCCCGCGCGGAAGTCAGCCGGGGAGGGGATTGAGCGGCGGCAAATCGCGTTCGCCGGCCGCCCATCGCCCGACGATTCGTGCCCGCAAGCGAGTGGTGGTCGCCAACACTTACGATCGACCTTTCGCCCAGCCGACGCCGACCCGCGCGGGGCGATTGTGGATGTTTGATTCACGCATGAATCAACGTGAATCAAAACCCGCCATTTGCCCTTCTCTGCGTACATTTTCCTTCGATCGCAAATCCGATATAATTATAAATGTATTATTTATTTATCTTTATAATTACATTGCCTCTCCTTCCAATTCAGACCCGCATCACCTCTGGTTTTGATTCTGATTCAGAATCAAGAATCAGGACGTGGATAAGTCTGGGTCACGGCATCCTCACGCACGACAGATCCCCACGCCGCGCGCAAGTCCTCGATCCCTGCCGGGGCGATCAGAATCCCTTGGCAGAGGGTGCAACCAAACAGCCTCGCGACGCCACACACCATCCGTCACGGGCACCATCAAAAAAATCAGGCTCCCGCTGTCCCCCCGCGAAGTTGGGCGTCCATGACTTGGTGAGCCCGCATCCAAATCACGCGGCGAATCCATACCCAGCACCGATCCGCAACGTCCTATCCACATCCCATCACAGGAGCCTGTCCATGCGAAAGACCCGTGCGTTCACCCTCATCGAGCTGCTCGTCGTCATCTCCATCATCGCCCTGCTCATCGGCATCCTGCTCCCGGCCCTCGGCGCCGCCCGCAAGACCGCCAACCAGATGAAGAACTC
>JAPLMQ010000204.1 GCA_026386955.1 Planctomycetota bacterium | reverse complement strand
CCCATTGGTACCCCGAGGACTACCCCGAGCCCGAGGTCGTCCTCCTGCTCCTGCGAGCGGGCTTCACCATCCACGAGGCCCCCGCGGCGATGGAGCAGCGCACCACGGGCCAGACGAGCATCCCCTTCTTCCGCGGGATCTTCTACGTCGCGAAGGTCTCCGTCTGCCTCCTGCTCGACATGTCCCGCCGCCCCTGGCCGCCGGGCAAGATCGACGAGAACTGACGCGGGCCCACGCAAGCCGACTGGAGCAGGCCATGATCCCCATCCGCACGATCCTCCTGGTCGCCTTCGGGCTGACAATCCTCTGGAAGACCTACAGCAGCCTCCGCGCCCACCGGCTCAAGGAGAAATACGTCCTGCTCTTCTTCGTCACGGGGCTGCCGTTCCTCGCGCTGGCGCTCTGGCCCGACGGGATCGTCTTCCTCTCCGAGAAGCTGGCGATCGAGAAGCCCACGCTGATGGTGCTGGGCCTCGCGGCCTACCTCATCCTGCTGATCTTCGAGCTGCTCTCGATCGTGAGCCAGCAGGACCGCCGGATCGCGACGCTGGCGCAGACGGTGGGGCTGCTGACCGAGCGCGAGGGATTGGCCGACCGCGGGGGGAACGCGCCGCCGCGGGAACCGCGCTAGCAAGCCTGCCCCGCGCTCAGACGCGCAGCAACCGCATCACGCGGTAGGCCCAGACGATCTTCTCGACGTTGAAGCGGTGGACCCACCGGCTGACGCGGTCGTCGCCGAAATGCTTCGACGCGACGCGGAACTGCTCGTCGAATTGTCCGCGGTCGACGCGCCCGCTCTTGCTGGCCGCGTGGATGCGGAACTGCCCCAGCACGCGGTCGAGGACCACCGGGTCGCAACGGTCGGCCATGCGCAGCCAGAGGTCGTAGTCCATCGTGTAGTCGAGCGACTCATCGAGCATTCCCCCGCCCCCAGAAGCGCCTCCTGAACCAGCCCCCGCGGCCGCGGCGATCTCGGCGCCGAAGTCGCCGCGCCAGAAGACGCTCATCTGGCAGATGAAGTTCTCGCGGAGCAGGGCCCGGCGGGAGTAGCGCAGGAGCGCGCGGTCCTTGTACCGCGTGACGCCTGGGCGGATCAGCTTGCCCTGGGCGTCGATGTTCTGGCATCGCCCCACGAGCCAGCGGGCCGTCGGCGTCTTCGTGAACGCCTCGACCACCGCAGCGAGCGTCCCGGGCGTGTGGAGGTCGTCGCTGTTGAGCCAGGTGACCACGTCGTCGGACCCGCGCCCCGTGCGGGCGAGGCCCTGGTTGATCGCGTCGGACTGCCCCTTGTCCTTTTGGCTGACCCACTCGACGCGCGGGTCGGTGATCGACTTGAGCAGGTCGACCGTGCCGTCGGTGCTCCCGCCGTCCATCACGACGCAGCGCAGGTCGAACGGCCCCTCCTGCGAGAGGATCGAGCGCAGGGTCAGGCCCAGGAACTCGCATTGGTTGTAGGACGGAGTGACGATCCAGGCTTTCATGCCGGGAGAGTGTAGCCGACGGGGGGCGTCGGACCGAGGCGCGGCGGGCGGGGCCGGCGGCGCAAAAAAACCGCCGATCAACCGGGGCGCTGCATTTCGCGTGCAGCGCCCCAGAGGATCGGCGGGAGGGGAATCCGGGTCAGGCCGGCTTCGATCAAGGCAGCCGGAATCAGAGCAGCCAGCGGATCAGCCGGGCCGGGCCGTCGAACACGGCTCCGGGGATGGTGAATTCAGGGCCGATGAACGGGTTGCTGCTGGGGTCGAAGAGCGGCGCCGGGCCGAGCAGGAGCACGCCCGCCTTGTCGGCGTCGTAGGACTGGAGCAGGCCCGAGCTCATGAGGCTGCGCGGCCCGCTGAGGGTGAAGGCGTTGGTGTGGTTGAGGCCAAGCGTGTGGCCCAGTTCGTGGGCGATGACGTTGGCCACGGCGTAGCTGACTTGTTGGGCCTTCTGGTTCGCCGTGCCGGTGAAGCCCATCACGTCGAAGGTCGGGGCGTAGATGATCGCTTCGTCGGCCTTGTTGAGGTTGGCGAAGTCGACCTGGCTGGCGAGCCCGAAGAAGTCGGCCTGGGCCTTGGGCGTCCCGCCGATCAGGAGCGTGGTGAAGTCCTTGGTCGGGTCGAGGCCGCTCAGGGCGGGGTCGTCGGTGGTGAAGTAGATGCCCTTGGTCCCCGCGAGGTACGAGGAGAGGTCGGTGCCGACGCGGTGGACGTCGGCGGAGCCTAGGACGTCGCTGTAGATCGCCTGCAGGTTGGCCATGATGCCGATGACCTGCTCGGGGCCCGAGACGAAGTTGCCTTCGATCACGGTGGAGTTCATGCCCGCGAGCGCCGTGTCGATGGTGCTGGCGTCGAAGGGCTTGACCTGGGCGGTGGGGTCGACGGCGCGGGAGACGCCGCCGTTGAAGTTGACGTAGACCAGTTGCTTGGGCGGGTTGGCGCCGAGCAGGTTGCTGCGGCCCGACTGGTTGATGACGTTGCTGATGTAGGCGACCTTCTCGCCCGCGGGCAGCCCGGCCGACCCGTCGACCACGCCGTTGAGCATGTCGTCGGAGGAGGCGTAGGTGATCTGCACGCGGTAGGTCAGGTCGGTGACGGTCTGGGTCGAGTAGACGTCGCGGCCGATGGCGAGGAAGTAGGTGCCCGTCTCGGGGAGCTCGAAGGCCTGGGTCAGGCCGTAGGAGGAGACGGTGGCGGGCTGGTCGGACCGGCCTTCCCAGCGGGCGACCATGGAGTAGACGTCGTCGCCGGCGTCGAGGGTGCCCTTGGTGTCGAGGTAGAGGAGGGCCATGTTGGCGTCGGCGACGCCGATGTAGTCGGTGCGGAGGAACTTGAACTGGGTCAGGGTGCCCAGGCGGAAGATGTCGAGGTCGTCGGAGGCGTCGAAGGACTGGCCGATGGTCAGCGGGCCGGCGTCCATGGTCGGGGCGACGGTCGGGCCATCGGTGGCGGCGTCGTCGAGGGTCCCGGGCAGGTCGCCGACGACGAAGCGGGTCGGGCCGTGGACGCGGGTGCCCAGCGGGTCGTCCGACCCGTTGGAGAGGAGCCGGGCCGCCGAGCGGATGCCGCTGCGGTCGGTGGCCTGCGGCGTGGCGGGCAGGCCGTTGACGGTGATCGTGGTGCCGTCGGCGAAGCCGGCGGCGCGGGTGATGCTGACCAGGCCCTGGGTCGTGCCGTCGGGGGCGACCTGGGTCGTGTAGGCGACGGTCACGTCGCTGATCGGGCGGCCGGCGGGGTCGAGGATGGTGATCGAGCCCAGGACGTCCGAGCCGTTGAGGATGCCGTCGCCGTTGACGTCGCGGGAGACCGTCAGGGAGGCGGAGCTGACCGGTTCGCTGAAGGTGATCGTGTAGGTCGTGTCGGTGACCAGCGTGCCCGAGATGGGCTTGGGCTCGCCGACGGGGTCGCCGTAGGTGCGGCGGACGAGGTTGTTGAAGAGCAAGCGGGCCGAGGCGGTGCCGATGCTGTCGGCGGCGACGACGACAGAGGGGCGGTTGGCGACGGTGGGCACGCTGCCGTTGATGACGATGCTGCCGACGGTGCTCTTGATGATGCCGCCCGCCTCGGCCGAGTCGACCAGGGCGATGCTGGAGGCGTTGGTGTTGCCCGAGAAGACGCGCGGGTCGGTGACGCCGGGGACGAACGGCCCGGAGGCGACCGAGGGCAGGACGCCCGCGGCGACGACGCTGGAGCGGAAGTCGCCGCCGACGGTGACGGTGTTGATCGAGCCGCCGTTGATGCGGTCGTCGGCGGTGTTGTAGACGCCGTCGGGGCCGATGAGCGTGCCGAAGGAGAAGAGCGAGTCGGACGCGCCGTTGGTGATCGCGAGGCTGGTGGAGCTCAGGCCGACGTCGAGGAGGGCGGCCGTGGTCGAGCCGAAGACGATCGAGGTCAGGCCCAGGTCGTAGCTGGCCTGGCCGGCGAAGTTGCCGGTGATTCGCAGGAGCGAGCCACCGCCGTGGACGGCGATCCTGGACTTCGCCGCGGCGCTGCCGGCGATGGTGATGTTGGAGGCGTCGCCGGCGACGTTGATCGAGCCGGTCGCGGCGAGGCTGCCGCCGATGGCGAGGGTGCTGTTGAGCGCCCCGGCCGAGAAGCTGCCGGCGAGGCCGCCGGTGATGTTGGCGTCGCCGGTGTTGTCGATGCGGATCGAGCCGGTGGAGAGCACCGCGCCCTGGATGGCCAGGGTATTGGCGGAGCCGGCGGTGAGGCTGCCGGCGAGGTCGCCGCGGTCGGTGAAGTTGGAGATCTTGCCGCCCGATCGGACGATGGCGTTGGCGGCGATGGAGTCGACGCTGAAGGTGCCCAGGTCGGAGGCGGCGTCGAGGGCGCCGGTGAAGGCCTTGGCGGTGAAGGAGTTGATGACGCCCGCGGAGCCGACCACGCCGCTGAAGGCGCCGGTGATGCGGATGTTGTTGAAGGTGTTGCCGGTGGCGGTGACGCGGCCGACGTAGGGCGACGTGCCCGAGACGGTCATGTTGGTGATGTTGCGGGCGATGATGCCCGAGGCGGTCGGGCCGCCGCCGACGCTGATGAGGTAGAAGTTGTCGTTGGCGTCGTCAAAGGTCAGGAGCGAGCCGGTGAAGGTGTCGAAGAAGGCGGCCGTGGTGGTGCCGGAGATCGAGCCGGCGGCGCCGCGCGGCGTCGCCAGGCCGGAGGTCGGGTCGATGCCCACGCGGCGGCCCAGGGTGGTGTCGAAGGCCTCGATCGAGTACGGGGCGGAGATCGAGGCGCGGGCGAAGTAGAGCTGCGAGAGGCTGAGCGTGCGGCCGGCCGCGTCGTGCACGGTGACCGAGCCGCCGCCGGCGAGGCCGCCGGTCGCGGCGTTGAGCTTGACGAGCTGCCCGCCGGTGGTCGCGACGAAGAGATCCGTCGAGGTCGGGTCGGCGGCGAGGCCCGCGATGCCGCCGGTGACCGTCGTGCCGTTGGAGTCGAGCGTGACGGCCTGCATCTGGGTGAACTTGCCGGTGTTCTGGTCGACCCGGCCCAGGGTGGGCACGGAGCCGGAGTTCTGGAAGAAGACACCCACGCCCGAGCCGGTGCTGTAGGCGAGGCTGCTGAAGGTGCCGCTGCGGCCGAGGGTGAAGCCGGTGAGGTTGCCGTTGTAGGTCCCCGGGGCGCTGAGGCGGACGAACTTGGTCGGGTCCGTTCCCAGGACGCCGCTGACGGCCTTGAGGGCGATGATCTCGGTGTTGGAGCCATTGCCGTTGAGGGCCAGGAGGTTGCCCGCCTGGTCGAAGCCTAGGCCGCGGATGTTGGTCGTGGTCTCGCCCGCGCCGTTGCCGTCGGCGTCGAGGAGGATGGCCGCCCCGCCCACGGCGACGAGCGAGCCGTTGCCCAGGACCTTGTAGAGCTCGTCGCGGTTGAGGCCGGCGTTGCGGCGGACGGTGTAGGTGTTGCCGGCGGCGTCGACCGCCAGGCCGGTGTAGGCGCTGGAGTCGCTGACGCCGCTGAGGGTCAGGAGGCGGGCCGGGACGAAGGCGCTGGCGGGACTGGCGGCGGTGACGGTGGTCTTGCCGTTGCGGTCGGTGCCGATGGTGAGCTGGACGATCGCCGCGCCGAAGCCGACGTTGTTGTAGAGGTCGCCCGTGGTCTTGCCGTAGGCGCTGCCCGAGCCGTCGGCGTCGTTGACGATGCCCAGTAGGGTGTTGCCGGCGCCAGCGGCGAGCTGGAGGAAGTTGGTCGCGTCGGCGACGGGGTTCGACGGGTCGGTCTGGCTCCCGTAGACGTTGCCGAAGATGTCGCGGATCTGGGCCAGGGCGGTGACCGCGCCGGTGGTGCGGTCGATCTCGACGAGCTGGTCATAGCCGTCGACCGAGCCCGAGGCGGGGACGTGCTGGACGGCGAAGACGCGCCCGTCGGTGCGGGAGGCGAGGCCGACGAACGAGCCGGTGCCGCCGACCATGGCCCCGACGGCCTGGGTCGGTCCGACGGAGGGGAGGTTGGCGATGGCGTAGTAGCCGTTGAGGTCGGTGCGGACGGTGGCGGAGTAGCGGAAGGTGAAGGCCGAGAGGCTGGAGATCGGGGCGCCGCTGAAGGCGTCGGTGAGGTTGACGGAACTGGAGAGGCCGTTGAAGCCGGGGCGGTTGAGGCGGGAGAGGACGCCGCCCTGGACGACGTAGGTGGCACCCAAGGGGCCGGCGGCGATGCCGTTGAACGAGCCGGCGAGGTTGCCCGCGGGGGTGAGGGCGCCCGCGCCGCCGCTGCCGACGATGTTGAGGGTGCTGAGGTCGCCCAGGACGTTGATCTGGCCCGCGCCTTGGTTGCGCATCGTGAGCGTGCCCAGGTCGCCGGCGATCTGGCCGGAGACCGCGTCGCCCAGGTCCTGCAGGGTCAGGCGGGAGAGGCCGCTCTCGACCCAGAGGTCGGGGTCGGCCGAGCCGTCGCCGACGAGGTCGACGCCGCCGGTGAGGTCGACGGCGGCGAGCGGGCTGTCGTCGGCGGAAATGATCCGGCCGATGGTCAGCGCGCCGTTGGAGTTGACCGTGAGGGTCGCCCCGGCGGTGGAGCCGCGGACGACCAGCGAGTCGATGCGGGTGTCGGAGCTGCTGACGTCGTGGATGCTGACGGTAGCGGTGTTGGGCGCGCCCGAGAGCGTGATGGTGACGGTGCGGCCGCCGATGTTGAGGACCAGGGGCGTGCCGCCGACCGCGGTGGCGAGCAGGGGCTGGCCCGAGAGCGGGTTGTTGGCGGTGATGTCGGCGATGGTGTAGGCGACGTTGGCCTGGACGGTGCCCGCGCCGGTGATGGTGTTGGAGGTGATGCCCGAGTCGGCCAGGACGAAGGAGGCCGTGTCGGCGCGGGCGCGGATCGAGCCGATGGTGCTCAACCCGCCGCCGCCGGGGAGGCCCTGGCCGTTGGGGAGTAGGGCCCTGGAGCCGGCGTTGAATGCGCCGGTGGCGTCGGGCGCGACGCCCGCGGCGACGGAGCTGGAGATCAGGGCGTCGGCGGTGCCCAGGGCGGTGCCGATGTTGACGGTGGTGAAGTTGCCGCGGCGCAGGACGGCGTCGACGCCGCTGCGGGCGGCGTTGCGGCGGTTGAGGTCGATGAGGCGGTTGCCGTCGTCGGTGACGACGCGGATGGCGGCGCTGCCGAGGGTGAAGCCCGAGGAGACGGTCGACCCGGTGACCGCGCCCGAGACGTTGAGGGTGACGAAGTCGCCGCCGGCCGCGAGGATCGAGTTGGTGATCGAGCCGGCGGTGACGGTGCGCAGGGTCGCCTGGCGGGAATCCTCGCCGGGGTCCTTGGCGGTGGGCGTGGCGGCGAAGAGGCCGTCCTGCCCGGCGCTGATGCCGGTCTGGACCAGCGAGCGGCTGATCAGCCCGGTGACGGTCAGGGTGGTGAGGTCGAAGCCGGTGGTGATCACGGCGGTGTCCATCGCGGCGGCGGTGATGGAGGCGGCGGTGCCCGCGACGACCAGCCGGCCGCGGATCGTGCCGCCGGCAGCGAAGTTGTCGAGGTTGCCGCCGATGAGGACCGGGACGTTGCCCAGGTCGCCGCCGAGGGTGATGCGGGCGTTGCCGGCGATGTTGACGCTGCCGCCGATGTCGCGGGCGACGGTGACGACCGCGTTGGTGGTCAGGTTGCCGATGGTGAGGTTGGCCAGGAGGCTGCCCGCGCCGGCGGCGCCGACGGTCAGGTTGCCCAAGCCGCCGGTGGTGATCGAGCCGCCCGCGCCGACGTCGCCGCCGAGGGTGAGCGAGGTGAGGAGGTTCTGCACGGCGATGACGGAGTTGGCGCCGGTGGCGCCGTCGACGCGGAAGGTCCCGCCGGTCTTGGCGCTGATGCGGGAGTTGGCGCCCAGGGAGGCGCCGGTTCCGGTGACGGTCAGGGCGTTGATCCGGCCCGCGTCGGCACGGACCTGGCCAAGCATCCCGCCGTTGGTGATGGTGACGGTGGTCAGGTCGCCCATGACGCTGGAGACCAAGGCCCCGGCCCCGAAGTTGCCGCCGGTGAGGCTGAAGGTCGAGAAGGTGCGGCCGGCGGTGATGGCGAGCGGGCGGCCGTCGCCCACGTCGCCGCCGGTGACGGTGACGGAGTTGATGTTGCCGCTGGCGACGATGTCGCGTGCGATGAGCCGGCGGTCCTGGTCGGAGGGGCGGTTCCCGCCGGTCTGGGGGTCGGCGCGGACGACCAGGGTGGTCAGGTCGCCGTTGACGATGATCGAGCCGTCGATGCGCCCGGTGACGTCGATGAGGCCCACGTTGCCCGAGACGGAGAGGTCAAGGGCGAGCGAGGAGTTGTGGGTCGTCGCGTCGGTGCCGACCTTGAGGCTCGACAGGTTGCCTTGGACGACCATGTGGTCGCCGATGGCGCCGAAGCTGCCGAGGGCCTCGATCGTGCCGATGTCGCCCAGGATGTTGAGCGAGCCGGCGAAGCTCTTGCCGAGCTTGAGGCTGGAGAGGACCACGCCGGTGTGGTTGACGCTGCCGGCGTCGATCGTGCCGGTGAACTCGCCGAGGATGTTGATCGAGCCGATCGAGCCGCTGGAGATGATCTCGCCGTCGAGGTTGCCGTTGACAGTGATCGAGGCGATCGACGCGTTGGGCCCGATGGCGTTGATGACCGAGCCGTTCACCAAGTCGCCCTGGATGACGATGCTGTTGATCCGCCCGGCGATGGTCATGTCGAGGTTGCGGACGTTGGCGTCGGGGCTGAAGGTCGTCAGGCCGCCGGTGGTGATCTCGACGTTGTCGATGCTGACCTTGCCCGCGGGCTTGACGCCCCGGGTGGTGAAGCCGCCGATGGTGTTGACGAAGTGGAAGGTGGAGTTGTGGATGGCGTAGGCCAGCATGTTGCCGGCGCTGATGTAGCCGTTGGCGTGGACCTCGTCCATGAGGCCCGAGACGTCGGTGGCCTGGCCCTGTGCGTCGGGGACGAGGCCCAGGAAGGTGACCAGGTCGTTGAGGGAGTTGGCGCGCTCGGGGTCGGTCTCGCTGGTGCGGACCGAGGGGGTGTAGCCGACGGTCGAGACGATCGTGCCGTCGCCCAAGGCGGTGACGTCGCCGAGGTAGGCCCCGCCGACGAGGTCGACGCCGCGGATGCCGAAGCCGCCGGCGGTGATGTTGCCGATCTTGCCCGCGGTGGGGGTCTTGGTGGTCGTGCCGCCGGTGCCGGTTCCGCCCGTGCCGCCCGCGGTGCCGCCCGAGGAGGTGGTGCCGAAGTCGTTGGAGACCTGGATGAGGCTGTTGAGGATGCCGAAGGTCGAGAGGGTCTCGGTGACCTGCCCGATGTTCGAGCCGATCAGGGTCATGCCGATGATGCCGCCGATGCCGCTGAGGGAGATGTTGTTGACCGTGCCGGTGGCGGTGAAGGCGGTGGCCCACTCGAAGCTGTCGCCGAAGGAGTCGACCGCCATGATGTTGGCGTTGATGATCGCGCCGTCGGTGAGGATGATGTTCTCGATGGCGTTCTGGTAGACGTCCTCCTCGGAGGCGCCGGTGGGGAGGGTGGTGCCCGTACCGGTGCCGGTGCCGGTGCCCGTTCCGGTTCCTGTCCCTGTGCCCGTCCCGGTCCCGGCGTCGGTGCCGGAGGAGACGTCGCCGTTGGCGAGGCGGATGATGGTGGTGATGGAGTCGCTGGCGGTGGAGACGATGTTGCCGCGGATGTCGGAGCCCAGCCCGTTGTTGCGGATGGTGCCGATGGTGGTGTCGGCGAAGATGCCGGCGAGGGCGAACTCGCCCGCGCCGGTGGCGGGCAGACCGTCGCCGAGGTTGATGTTCTGCAGGCCGTAGATCGGCTTGCCGGTGAAGGAGAGGCCGCTGGCGGCGCCGCCGCTGCCGGTTCCGCCGCCCGTGCCGCCGGCGCCGCCCGTCCCGCCTGTGCTGCCCTCGCCACCGACGAAGATTGGGCCGGCAAGCCCGCGGAAGACGTCGGGGGTGTGCAGGTTGTTGACGTTGGGGACGATGTTGCCGGCGATGCCGTCGATGGAGACGTTGCCGATGGAGCCCGCGGCGGCGAGGTAGCCGATGTCGCCCGAGGCCTTCACGCCGATGCGCTGGTCCTTGAACGGATAGTCGGTGAGGATCGCCTCGGTCTGGTTGACCGCGGCGCCGGTGTGGGTCTTGGCCAGGCCGATGGAGCCCTGCGAGACGAGGCTGCCGATGTTGCCGGCGTCGATGTTCACGATTTCGCCGCCGGGGCTATTGTTCCGGATGGAGGTGATGTCGCCGGCCTTGACGTTGAAGATGTCGATGGGCGTGATGCCGTCGCTGTTGACGGTCAGGTCGATGCTGCTGACGGTGACATCGACGGTGAAGCCGGCGAAGCCGCCGACGTAGATGCCGCCCTCGCCGGTGCCGCCGGTGGTCGAACCACCGGTGCCGCCGGTGCCAGTTCCGCCGGTGCCGCCCGTGGAGCCGGCGCCGCCGGCCCCGTGCACGACGATCTCGGAGGGAACCGAGTTGGTGCCCGTGGTCCCGGTCCCGGTGCCCGTCCCTGTGCCCGTGCCAGTTCCGGTTCCTGTCCCAGTCCCGCCGCCGCTCGCGGCGCTGTTGGCTTGGCGGGCGCGAAGGTCGGTGATGACGTCTTCGAGCGCCCCAGCCGTGACGGGGCGGAGGTTGCCGTCCAAGTCGAGGAAGGTCGCGGGGCCGGAGCCGAGGATCTCGACGTTGCTGACTTCGACGGGGCTGCCGTTGCCGAAGGTGTTGGCCCCGACCGTCAGGCCGGTGGTGGTGGTGACGCTGACCAGGACAGCGCCGCCGCTGCCGCGGATGCCGTAGACCAGGACGCTCAGGACGCCCTTGAAGTCGACCGTCTTGACGCTGCCGTCGGGGTTCAGCCCGCCGGTTCCGGTGCCCGTCCCGGTTCCCGTGCCTGTGCCGGTTCCGGTCCCGGTACCCGTGGTGCTGTCGTCCAGGACCTGGATGGTCGTCGGGACGAGCGTGACCGAGCCGCCCGAGTCGTCGAAGAACGTGAAGGCCTCGCCCTCCGCGAGCGTGCGGGGCAGGACCTCGCCGCGGGCGTAGAAGCGGTCCTGGTACATCGTCCCGCCGACCTTCATGTATCGGAAGTCGCCGCCTTGGCCCATGGAGATCTGGGGGCCGCCGGTGTTGAGGGTGCCCAGGTCGCCCGAGACGTCGAGGAGGTCGAAGATGCCGTCGGCGCCGATGCCGTCGCGGTTGAAGTTCCAGACGGGCGCGCCGGGGATGCTCTCCGCGCGGAGGACGCCCACGCCGCCGTTGGCGTTGAGGTTGGCGTAGAAGGCGCCCTGGGTGTCGATGACTTGGTAGTTGCCGCCGATGGAGGGCGTCGTGGTCGAGGGGTTGAAGACCAGGTCGCCGTCGGTGGCTTGGATCAGGCCGATGCTGCCGCCCGGGACGTCGAGGGTCGGCGCGGGCACGCGGCTCAGGAAGAGGGCGAGGCTGGCGTTGGCGGCGGCGTCGACGCCGGCGTCGGTCGAGGTCGGCAGGCCCAGGCCCGAGGCACCCGAGTTGCCCCACCCGCCGCTGACGATGCTGCGGAGGTTGCCCTTGATGACGCGGATGTCGCCGGTGCGCGAGGAGCCCAGGAGGTTGTCCGCCGCGAAGACCGAGCCCAGGTCGCCCCGGCTGACGATGACCGAGGCCTGCCCGCCGGTGCCCACGAGGCTGGTGTCGGCGACGATGCCGCCGACCGCCAAGTCGCCCACGCCGGTGATCTTCAGGCTGTAGTCCGACTCGCCGATCAGGATCGTGCGGACCACGGAGCCGCTCGTGCCGCCGTTGGCTCCGCCGCTGGGGGTGGCGGTGCCGTTGAAGGTGATGTCGCCGCTCTCGGCGATCGCGAAGCGGTATTCGCCCGGGCGGTCGGCGGTGAACTCGAAGGGCTCCTCGCGGACCTCGTCGGGGCCGCGGCTGGAGTAGTTGGTCGCGATGAGGCGCTTGTCGGGGTCGAACACGCCGATCTGGATCGGCAGGCCGTTGGTGATCAACTGCACGCGGATGGTCTGGCCGGCCATGAGGGCGACGGAGTAGAAGTCGGTGGTGTCGTCGGCCCCGCCGCTGCTGGTGGAGTTCGAGGTGACGGTGGTGTCGAAGGGGCGGAAGAGCGAGCCGTGGACGAGCACGCCTTCGGCGCCGTTGGGGCCGACGTTGCGGATCGTGCCCAGGCGCTGGGCGGTGTCGAAGTCGTCGTTGCGGAAATCCTCGCCGTTGAAGAGCTTGAACTGCTCGAAGAGGGCGCCCTCGGTGTCGAGTTCGGTGTCGTGCGGGACGGCCTCGATCTCCGACTCGAAGGCGGGGAGCAGGGAGGCCCCGACGGGGTTGGTCTGGTCCTGGACGCGGATCGTGCCGTAGATGCTGTCGAGGCTGCGGATTTGGCTGACCTTGCCGCCGACGACAATGTCGGTGCCGCTGAGATAGACCGGCTTGTCGAGCGCGGTGCCCGAGTCGGTGCCGATCGCGCCCCCGACGATCAGGTCGCGCAGGTCGCCCGCGACATTGAAGTTGCCCGGGACGACCGGGGCGCCGGCGAACTGGCCCTGGGTCTTGCCCGTGACGAGCCAGCCGATGTAGGCCTGGTTGACCGAGCCCGAGAAGGAGGCTCGCCCGGTGAGCGTGCCGCCGAGGAAGAACTTGTCGAGGTTCTGGCCCTGGGCGGCGTTGGAGGAGACGCCCACGAGCTTCATGAGGACCGAGGAGGCGCCGGTCGCCCCGCCGGAGATGGCGAGCTGGCCGGTGACGTTGTCGACCGCGATGAAGCGGTCATTCTGCTGGTCGTAGGAGATCGCGCCCAGGGTCGGGCGGACCGAGCCGCCGTCGGTGGCGACGATGGAGCCCGCGCGGCCGGCGGCGACGCCGGTGTAGCGCGAGTCGCGGCTGACGCCCAGGTCGGTGACGTTGTAGTTGACGTCGACGATGCGGCCTTGGCCCTTGTCGTGGGCGATCAGCAGCCCGGTGTTCCCGTCGAAGTCCATCGAGCCCACGTCGATCGCCCGGGCCTGCGCGTCGCGCAGGTCGGCGATGCGGGTCACAGTGGTGGTCTGGAGCGAGGCGATCGCCCCGCCGCCGGTCGGCTTGGTGTAGCGGACCTCATAGAGCGACTGCACGCCGTCGTTGTCCGGGTCGGCCACGAGGTAGAGGCCCTGCTGGCCCTTGTCGCGGTTCGAGGCGGTGGGGGAGAAGGCGATCGCCTTGACGTTGGCGGCGCCGGTGAACAGCCCGCCGATCGGCGTGAACTGTCCGGTGGCGGGGTCGATCCGGCCCAGCGTGCTCACTCCGGCGATGTCGTAGACCGCGTAGAGCTCCTGCGTGCCGTCGAAGTTCGGGTCGCCGAAGGCCAGCGCCGAGACATTCTGCAGGGCGGCGCTGGTGGCGGTGTTGACGATGTTCACCGGCGTCGTGCCGCGAGCAAGGGTCTTGCCGCTGGAGCTGTCGACCGCGACGTTGACCAGCGAGATCTGGTCCTGGGCGCGGGGCAGGCCCACGCCGTCTTCGTCGGTGGAGTCGGAGTCGACGACGACGATGCGCCCGTCGCGGGCGACGGCCATGCCGCGGATCAGCGCCAGGCCCTGGCCCAGGAGCCGGTCGCGGAGGTCGGTGGCATTGGAGACGTACTGAAGAGCGCTCTTGGCGACGACGATGCCCGCGGTGACGTTGTTGCCCGCGATGTTGGTCGGGAGATCGCTGAGGCTCGCGGCGCGGACGCCCAGGGCGGCGGAGAGCTTGGCCTCGGTGATCGGGATCTGGTCGTCCTCGTCGTCGGACTGGCTGATGTCGCGGGTGAGGGCGCCGATGTAGACGCCGCCGCCCGCGGTGGTGCTGACCACGACGGTGTCGGTGGTCGACCCGGCGGTGATCTGGTTGGGGTTGATGCGGAT
>JAPLMQ010000074.1 GCA_026386955.1 Planctomycetota bacterium | reverse complement strand
GGTCTTGCCGGGCGGACCGGCGCCTTTCTTGTCGGGCTGCGTCGTCGCGGGGGAGTCGCCGTCGGCGGCGGGAGCCGCGTCGGCGCTGCTTTCCTCCGCGGGCTTCGCGACGGAGTCGCCTGAAGACGCGTCGTACGGTTTCGCGCCCTCGCCCGTCGTCCCCGTCGCAGGGGGCGGGGCGTCGAGCTGCCCGAGCGCGAAGGCCTGGAGCACCGCGGGGCCCAGGTCGGTCGTGCGGGTCGAGAGCTTCGCGGCCCGGACGATCTTCTGGGCCTGGGCGTGGTCGCGCGTCGGGCGGTCGATGAGCGTCGCCGTGGTGTCGTTGGCGAGGATCACCGCGACTTCGTCCTCGATCGCCAGCGCGCCGATCTGCTCCACCGCCATCGCCTTGGCCCGCTCGAAGCGGGTGCGGTCGGTCCCGCCCTCGCGGTAGCCCATCGAGTAGGAATTGTCGATCACGACCACCAGCGTCTGGGGCAGCGCGGGGGGCGGGGCCCAGCTCTCCGTGCGGCGGTAGGGCTTCGCCATCGCGAGGACGACGAGGATCACCAGCAGGCAGCGGGCGAGGAAGACCAGCAGGTGCTTGAGCCGGGCCCGGTTGGCCGACTCCTTGCGGGCGACCTTGAGGAAGCGCAGCGTGGGCCAGTCGACCAAGACCGTGCGCGTGCGGTCCAGGAGATGGATCAATACCGGCAGGGCCAGGGCGGCGAGGCCGACGAGCATGAGCGGGGCGAGGAGGGCCATGGGTTGGGTTGCGGCGGCGGGGCCGGAACGTGGGCGAAGTCCGGGGGGTTATCTCTTCCGCCGCGAGAGCATCGCGGTCAGCAGGCTTTCATAGGGCGTGCGGGTGTTGGCCAGCACGTAGTCGAAGTTGTGCTCGAAGCAGCATTTCTTGAAGCGGTCGAGGAACGCGGTGAGCTCGCGATTGTATTCGGCGGCGACCTCCCCGCCGTCGACCGCCAGCTTCTCGCCCGTCTCCATGTCGCGGAAGGTGCAGGTCTGCGTGATCCGGAAGTTCAGCTCGGCGTCGTCGAGGACCTGGATGACGATCGCGTCGTGCCCGCGGTGGCGGAAGTGGGCCAGCGCGTCGACGATCTTCTCCGGCTCGTCCATCAGGTCGCTGATGATGATCAGCAGCCCGCGCCGCTTGAGCTGCCCCGCGACGCTCGAGAGCGCCTTGCCCGCGGCGGTGCGCCCCGTCGGGGCGGCCTCGTCGAGCGTGCGCAGCATCCGCCGCAGGTGCGACATGCTGCGCATCGCGGGGATCGACGCCACCAGGTCGTTGTTGAACAGGTAGAGCCCCACCGGGTCGGTCTGGCGGACCAGCACGTAGGCGAGCCCGGCCGCGAGGTGGCAGGCGTAGTCGTACTTGGTGATCTGCCCGGCCTTGCGCTGGCGCGGGAAGCCCATCGAGGCCGAGCAGTCGACCAGCAGGAACGCGCGGAGGTTGGTGTTCTCCTCGTAGCGCTTGATGTAGTAGCGCTCGGTGCGGGAGAAGACGCGCCAGTCGAGGTGGCGGAGGTCGTCGCCGAGCACGTATTCCCGGTGCTCGGCGAACTCGGTGCTGTAGCCCTTGAAGGGGCTGCGGTGCGAGCCGACCATCGCCCCCTCGACCACGCGCCGGCTGGTGAGGGGCAGGCGGGCCAGGGCGCGGAGGATGCGCGGCTCAAGGAAGCGGTCGATGGTGGAGCGGTCGAGCTTCATGGGGAAGGGGGCGGTTCCGGGGGCTATTCCTTGACGAGCACGCGCGGGAGCTTCTGCGAGCCGAGGATGATGAAGTTGTCGTGGACGCACCAGAGCGTGAGGTCCTCGATCTCCCCGCCGACGGGGATGCGCACGGTCGGCCCCATCGCGCCGTCGGCCCGCCGGCCCTTGAGGAACGCGCGGGCTTCCGCGGGCTCGACGCTGCTGAGCGCCACCTGCTTGGGCGCGTCCGTGATGCTGGCGAGCCCGGCCGCTGCGTCGCGGCGCTCGAGCTTGAGCGTCGCGCAGGAGAGCGTGTACTTCTGCCGGGGCAGCTTGGGGTCGAGCGAGTTGGCGGTCGCCTCGTAGGTCCACGGCTGGCCGAAGGGGTCGACCAGGTCGGCCTCGGTCGCGAGCTTGGCGGGCACCAAGTCGTGCAGCGCGGCGGGATATTCGACGTGCTTGCCGAAATAGGCCCGGAGTTTCTGGGCGAGCTGCAGCAGCTTGATGCGGGCCGCGAGGGCCTTGGCGGCCGCGGGGAGTTGCTTGCGCAGCTCCGCGGCCGAGGGGTTGGGCGGATTGGCGGGCGTGAAATTGAAGTCGACGGGGAGGGCGGCTTGGGCGGCGGGGAGGTCGTTGGCGCGGAGATGGGCGGTGACGACCAGCAGCCGGGCGAGCTGGCCGAGCTCCTCGTTGGCGTGGGCCTCGGCGAACTGCTTCCAGATCGCGCGGGCGTCGGCGGCGGGGTCGGCCGCCTGCCGCCACGCGGCGAGGAAATCGTTGGGCGAAGAAGAGGAATCCGCGGCGCGGGCGGGGGAGGGGAGGAGGGCGAGGAGTGTCGTGAGGAAAACCACGGCGCAGGTCGCGCGCGGCAAGCCATCCAGCCTCGAAGTCGATTCGTGATTCACTCGAAGCATCATCCGCTCAGGCGCCCATGGCGTACATCACGATGTTCACGCCCAAGTCGAGCGCCGACTTGGGGGCGTAGCCCACCGCGTACGGCACCGTCTTGAGCCGCCAGCCGACGTTGAGCGCCAGCGGGCTGTAGACCACCGCTGTGCGCCCGTTGACCGACGCCGCCTCGAGCCGGGGCTGGTCGCCCGCCTTGCCCCCGAAGCGGAACTGGGCCGCCTCGGTGTACTGCACCGTCTTCACCGAATTCTGGATCGAGTAGAGCGGGTGCGTCGGCGGGAGCGGGGCGAGGCGGGCGCCCTCGCCCGACATGCCCTGGAAGACTTTGCCCATCTCGCGGCGGAAGGCAAGGTCGAACTTCGCCCGCCCGCAGCAGGCCTCGCCCATCAGGAACCCGCCGTTGAGCAGGTGCCGGCGGACCATCGCCGCCTGTGCCTCGGACCACACGAAGTCGTCGTGGCCGGTGATGTAGAGGAACGGGTACTTGGTCAACTGGTCGCCCTCGAGCTTCACCGGCTCGGTGGCGAAAGAGATCTTCAGCGCGGTAGTGTGCCCGACCGAGTCGAGCAGGTTCTGCAGCCCGGTGGGGTCGGGGTTCCAGTCGCCCTCGTGGACGATCTGCCCGACGCGGAACTTGTCGGTCTTGGTCGGGTCGGCGTCGACGTAGCTCTTCGAGGCCGACGCCGTCACGCCCAGGTCGCGCGTCGCCGTGGCGTAGGCGATGAAGTTCGCGCCGATCTTCAGCCCGTCCTCGCTCTCGATGTAGGTGTTGCCCGGCGTGGAGTGCGTGTGCATGTCCCACCCGCAAGAGAGGTCGTGGGGCGAGAAGACCACCGCCATCCGGCAGGCGATCTCGACGCCCTCGATGCCCGACGGCGCGGGGCTCTTCAAGTTCGAGCTGGGCGTGAAGTGGACGAGCCCGGCGTTCTGGTAATAGCAGTTGAAGACCGCGTGGTCGAGCCCGACGGGCTTGAGCGGATGGTCGGGCACGATCGCGGCGATCTCCTGGCGGGCGGAGTCGACGAACTCCTGCCTGCCGCAGCAGGCGTCGAAGATGATCATCCCGCCGCGCTGGATGTACTTGCGCAGGCGGACGCGCTCGCTCTCGGAGAAGGCGAAGGCGTTGTGCCCCGTGCGGTAGAGAACGGGGACGTCGCCCGCCTCGAGGTCGACCTGCGCGAGCGGCTTCTGGTCGTAGGTGAAGTTGACGCCCAGGTTGGCCTTCATCCAGATGAGCAGGTTGTTGGCGTCGTTGAGGTCGGTCGACCAATCCTGGGCCCGGTCGGTGGCGATCTTGACGAGGATCACCGGCGGCCGGGGCGGGTTCTTCTTCTCCGTCCGCCGCTGCGGCGTGGCGGGGAGCGGCAGGGGCGGGAGGCCCTCCGCGCCCGCGGCCTGCGCCGGCTTGGGCGGCGGCGGCGCGCCGCAAGGCCCGGCCTCGCGGGCGGCGCCGAAGAGGGCCTGGGCGAACCCAACGGTCGCCGCCCACGCGGCGCCGAGACGAACGATGAAGGTGCGGCGTTTCATGGGAGGGTCCGGGGAGCGAAACCAAATCGATCGGGCTTGATTGCGGCTGACGACGGCACGGGAAAGAGTCGGAAATCCCTTCTCAATCTTATCCCCCCTCCACCTTGAACATCTGCCCGCAGCTCGGGCATTTCACCTTCTTCCCGAGAGCCTTGGGCGTGAGCTTCAGCGACTTCTGGCAGCCCGGGCACTGCACCATGAACGCCTCGGTCTCCGCAGCCGCCGGCGACGAGGACGCGGCCTCCGAATCCAGAGCCTTCTCCTGGTCGATCTTCGGCTCCGCGACCTCCTTCAGCAGCGTCTCGACGATCTTGATCGGGGTGATCCCCTCCGCGTCGGCCGCGAAGTTCGTGAACACCCGGTGGTGCAGCACCGGGATCGCCACCGCCTTCACATCCGCGATCGAGACGTTCGGCCGGCCGTGCAGCGCCGCACGCACCTTCGCCCCCAGCACCAGGAACTGCGACGCCCGCGGCCCCGCGCCGCAGTGCACGTACTTCCGCACCGTCTCGCTCGAGCCCTGCGTCTCGGGGCGCGTCGCGCGGGTCAGCGTCGTCACGTAGGTCAGCACATGCCGCGAGAGCGGGATCTGCCGCACGACCTGCTGCAGCCGGAGGATCTCCGTGGCGGAGATGACCTTCCGCGGGCGGCGGGGCGGCTTGCCCGTGGTGCGGTCGACGATGATCGCCTCCTCCTCGGCCGCGGGGTAGTCGAGCCGGAGGTTGAACATGAAGCGGTCGAGCTGCGCCTCGGGCAGCGGGTACGTGCCCTCCTGCTCGAGCGGGTTCTGCGTCGCGAGCACGCAGAAGGGCGGCTTGAGCGGGTAGGTCGTCCCGCCCGCGGTGACCGACAATTCCTGCATCGCCTCCAGCAGCGCAGCCTGCGTCTTGGGCGGCGTGCAGTTGATCTCGTCGGCCAGCAGCAGGTTGGTGAAGACCGGCCCGGGGATGAAGCGGAACCGGCGTTCGCCCGTCGCGGGGTCGGTCTCCATGATGTCCGTCCCGGTGATGTCCGAGGGCATCAGGTCGGGCGTGAACTGCACGCGGCGGAAGTCCAGGTCGAGCGCCTCGGCGAGCGACTGCACCAGCGTCGTCTTCGCCAGCCCGGGCACGCCCACGAGCAGGCAGTGCCCGCCCGCGAGCAGGGCGGTGAGCACCAGCTCGACGATGTCGGACTGCCCGACGATGGTCTGCCTCACCTCGTCGCGCACGCGGGCGGCGATGGGGCGCATCTCGCGGATGAGCGTCAGCGCATCGGCGTCGGCGGGGAGCGTGATCGCGGGGGCGTCGCTCGAGGGCACGTTGTAGACCACCGGCTTGGCGTCGGCGGGCGGCTCGGGCACGGCCTTGAGCAACTGGGCCACGATCGCGTCGCTGGAGATGTTCTCCGAGAGCGAGGTGAAGTTGGTGAAGATGCGGTGCCGCAGCACGGGCACGGCCGCGGCGCGGACGTCGTCGAGATCCGGCGTCGAGCGCCCGTGCAGCACGGCCCGGGCCTTGGCGGCCATGACCAGGTACTGCCCCGCGCGCGGGCCTGCGCCGCAGTCGACGTATTGCTTCACCGCCTCGGGGGCGGCCGGGTCTGCCGGGCGCGTCGCGCGGGCGAGGGCGACGGCGTAGCGCACCACGCGGGCCGGCGCGGGCGTCGAGCGCACGAACTTCTGCATCTCCAGCACCTGGGCCGCGGAGACGATCTTCTGCAGGCGGACCTTCCCGTGCTCGGTCGTCGCCGCGACGATCTGGTTCTCCTCCGCGTGCGAAGGGTAGGTCACCACGATGCTGAACATGAAGCGGTCGAGCTGGGCCTCGGGCAGCGGATAGGTGCCCTCCTGCTCGAGGGGGTTCTGCGTGGCGAGGACGACGAAGGGGGCGGGCAGGTCGCGCCGTTCGCCGCCGGAGGTGACGCGGTGCTCCTGCATCGCCTCGAGCAGGGCCGCCTGGGTCTTGGGCGGGGTGCGGTTGATCTCGTCGGCGAGCAGGACGTTGGTGAAGACCGGGCCGGGGAGGAAGCGGAAGGTCTTCTTGCCGGTCTGCGGGTCGTCCTGCAGGACGTTGGCGCCGGTGATGTCGGAGGGCATGAGGTCGGGCGTGAACTGCACGCGCTTGAACTGCATCTCCAGGGCGTCGGCGAGGGCCTTGGCCATGACGGTCTTGGCGAGCCCAGGGACGCCGATGAGCAGGCAATGCCCGCGGGCGACGAGCGCGGTGAGCATCTGCTCGACGACGCCGGACTGCCCGACGACGACGCGCCCGACCTCGGTGCGGAGGCGTTTGATGGCGTCGGCGGTGGTCGCGAGGTCGAGTTCCTGGCTGGCGCGGGAGGCGGTGGTCATGGGTGGATTTGCCGGGGATTTATCTGGAATCGTGAGAAGTCCCGCGCGTCATGCCGCAGACGTTCTGGGTACCACACGCCATCGTACTCGTGGCATGTGTCTGTCGAACTACGAGGCTCACTTCGTCTCCCCATCGCGGCTGGCGTAGGGACGCTTGGCCTTGGGCAGCTTCGCCTTGTCGAGGTCGATCACGCCCAGGTCCTTCACCGCCTGCCCGACGAGCAGGCCGCCAAGGCTGGGGCTGTGGGAGAACGTCGGTTTTTCGTTGGGCGAGCCGTGGGGGATCTCGTAGCGCATCAGGTGGCGGTTGGACTTGATCTGCCAGAGCTTGCCGGTCCTGACGAGCTCGAAGATGTCGTACCGGCGGATGTAGGCGTTGATGGCGTTGCCCGCGGGGTCGAGCACGGGGTTGGTGCGGGTCATCATCGTGAACATCTTCGCGCCGTCGCCCGAGCCGGTGAGGCGGACGATCCTCTTGGAATTGAAGAACGGCTCTTGGTCGAAGAAGGTCTTGGCGCAGCCGTCGCAGATCGCCTTGAGCTCCGACTCGGTCGGCGGCGGGGGCGGGTCGCCGCTGGAGTCGTCGGCGGGGGTCTCGAGCGTGAAGCCTTCGTGGACCTGCCCCGCCGAGACGATCATCAGGTCGTACTCCCCGGGCGGGAGGCCGGAGATCTCGAAGCCCGAGCCCACGACATGGGCCTTGTAGGCCTTGGCCTCGGTGGGCTCGACGACGATGACGGCCTCGATCTCCTTGACGCCTTGGATGACGCCCTTGAGCCCGCCGGTGTTCGAGGCGCTGGGCGAGTCGTAGATGGTGTCGACGGCGAGGGCGGGGGCCGCAAGCGCGAGGGCGATCGCGATGAACGCGGCGGCGTGGGGGATGCGTGGGACACGGTGCATCACGGCACCCCCCCGCCCTTGGCTTGCCACTCCGCGTCCTGCGCGAAGGGGCTGTTGGGATATTCCTTTGCGACCACGCCGAACCACTTGCGGGCCTCGTCGCCCTTGCCGGTGCGGGCGAGGCTCTGCGCCAGGCGGTAGGCGATCTCGGGCCGGCTGGGGTGGAGCGGGTTGAGCTCCATGAGGTTCTTGAATTCGATCGCCGCCCGCGGGTCGTCGCCGATCGACTGGTAATACCGCCCGGTGATCAGCGGCAGGTCGGCGCTGAGCTTCGCCATCGGGAAGTCCGCCTCCCACTGGAAGAGCAGGTCGCGAAGGTCGGGCCAGCGCTTCTGCTCGAGGTAGGCCAAGGCCGTCTCGCGGTACGCGCCTTGGAGGATGGCGACCTTCTGCGGCTCCATCGCCCGGCTGCTGTCCTGCTGGGCCTCGCGGTAGGCGTCGGCCGCCTTGTCGAGCTTGCCCGCCGCGAGGAAGACGTCGCCCATCCGCGCCTTGAGCAGGGCCCGTTCTCGCGGGACGCGCCCCTGGAACACCGCGCCCAGCTCGTCCGAGACGCTGGTCTTCCCCAGGCGGAAGACCAGGAGGTCGATCTGGTTGGCCGCGGCGCAGGCGCCCTTCCAGGAGTCGGCCGACGAGCGGGAGAGCTCGCCGAAGAGCTTGACGGCGCGCTCGGGCTGGTCGCGCGAGAGGAAGATGGCGAGGTCGTTCTTCATCGCCCAGAGCGTCGGGCCGCCGCGGTCGCCGAAGCGCTTGACGAACTGCTCGGCCAGCGGGGCGACCAGCGCGGGCTGCTCGGCGGTGGAGAGCAGGGCGTAGAGCGAGGCCATCGTCTCGGCGGTGGCCTTGGAGTAGTCGGAGCGGGCGATGGCGGCGGAGTAGGAGCCGAGCAGCTCGGCGTCGCCGGCGGACTTGGTGTCCTCGAGCTGGGCGGCGCGGACGGTCGCGCCCGCGCGGGCGACGGGTTGCCCGCGCCCGGGCTCGACCAGCTCCAGCGCGACCTTCCAGCTTGTCGCCGGGCCGACGAAGACGTGCTGGATCTCCTCGGGGGCGGAGGGTTGAGGTTGTCCCTCGCCGGCGCTGGCTTTGGCGCGGGCGGGCGGCGACAGCGCCACGCCGTCGCCGAAGTCCCAGCGGTAGCCCATGCCCGCGGGCGGCGGGGCGATGGGTGTCAGGCTGACGCGGGTGAAGAGGTGCGCGTCGTCGGCGATCTGGTCGAGCTGGGCGACGTCGAAGCCCACGGCCGGCCGCGCGTCGGCGGGCGTCGCGGGGCCGAGCGTCGCGAACTCCTGGTGCAGGAACTCATGCGACTCCAGTGGGCGGGCCCGCTCGCCTGACATCTTGCCCAGCACCGCCAGCACGCGCTCGCCGCGGTGGGCATGGATGAACCGCAGCTTGTGTTGGCCCGCGGAGAGGTGGACGCCCACGGCCTTGCCCGCAAGCTCCTCGCTCTTGTGGTGCATGCTCGGCTCGGCCTGGCTGATGACGGTCTTGCCGTCGATCTCCACCTGGGCTCCGCCGCTGTGCACGGCGAAGAGCTTGACCGTCTCATCCTTGTCGACGTCGAGCACGCCCTCGAAGACCGCGAGGAAGTCGCCTGTCTCGCCGAAGGGGTTGGCGGCCAGCCCGACGGTGCCGACCAGCGCGGAGCCCTGCGGATGGGCGGCGGCGATGACGGTGGGTGCGTCGGCGAGCCCCTTGAAGCTGGCGCGGTCGACGGCGTAGACCTGCAGGAGCAGGCTGACCATCACGCGGTCGTCGGCGCGGGGCGACGCGGGGCCGGAGGGCTTGGGCGTGTATTGCAGCGAGAGTTGCCCGCCGTCGTCGCGGCGCTCGACGGCGAGGATCGTCTGCCCCTCGGGGTCGTGCGCGAGCACGCGGAACGGCACGGGCTTGCCCCCGGCGTCGACCACGGCGATGCCCTTGCCCGCAGGGTCGGTCTGCCCGGCCGAGTGGAAGCGGACCAGGACGGAGCCGACGGAATAGGTCGGCGCGATGATGGGGCGGGAGATGACTTGGGCGAAAGCGGGGGAGGCGAGGAGGAGGATCAGACAGAGCGCTGCGATGCCGCGTACAGCGAGCATCGAAGCGAGTTGGGCCCAGCATTCGCGCCTGAAAGTGTGGGGCATCGCGGAGGATTCAGGGAAAGAGTGTTTCACTGCCGTTCCTGCCCGCCCGATTGCCCGTCGCGGGCGATGCGGCGCATGTATTCGGCCACGGCGTCCTCGTATTGCCGCGGCACCGGCTCGCCCGTCGCGCCGGCGCTGTCGGCCGCGGAGCGCGAGCCGCCGCCGGGGCCCTCGGTCATCTCCTTGCCCGCGAGCCGCGCGGCCGTCTGCTGCAGGGCCCGGACCACCTGCTGCTGGCTCTTGGCGAAGCCGTCGGCGTCGCGCCCGCGCAGGCGCTGCGAGGCGGCGTCGAGCTCCAGCAGGGCCCGGTCGAGCTCGCCCGTGGGCAGGCGGAGCAGACGGGCCTTGGAGTAGACCGTATGCGCGTCGCGCTTCAGCTCGTTCACCTGCCGCTGCATCCCGCGGTAGCGCAGCTCGTCGCGGGGCGGGGCGTCGCCCTGCATGCCCTCGCCCGAACTGACGCCGGCGAGTTTTCCCCCGCCGGTCGCCTTCACGTCCATCACGCTCCCGTCCTCCTCCTTCAGCTCGCCCGACTGGAAGCCGTCGTTGGTCCGGCGGGCCTCGACCTCGGCGCCCTTGAGCCCCTTGACCGTGTCGCCCACGATCTCGCCCGAGCTCTTGCCCTGCCGGCCCGAGCCGGAGCGGCCGGTCTGCTCGTTGTCGTTCGGCGCGGTGTTGCCGCTCTTGCCCTTCGCGGCCCAGGAGGGCATCGGCCCGTCTGCGATGTCCCAGCCCATCACGCCGTCGGGGATCGCCTGGTTCGAGGCCGAGTCCTGCGCCTCCTTCTTCAACTTGTCCGCCTGCTTGAGCAGGTTGCCGACGATGTCCTCGAGCGCGTCGGGCAGGTCGCCCAGCGGGATCTTGCCCAGCTCCTTCTTGTCGAAGTTCTCCATCTTCCACTTGACCGAGTCGGGCCGGTCCGACTGCCACATCTCCAGGTCGCCCATCCGCTCGCCCATCTTCTTCTGCATCGCCTTGAGCGCCGCGAGCAGCCCCTCGTCGCGCGTGACGGCGACTTCGGCGACCGGGTCGTTCTCGCTGCCGGCCGCCTGCTTGACCTTCTCGAAGACCTCGCTCATCTCGGGGATGAGGTCGTTGCTGGCCGACATCGCGGGCAAGGCGTGCATGTCCTTGACGAGCTGCTCGACGGCGTCGCCGACGTTCTTGCGGGCCTCCTTGATGTCGTCGACCTTCGCGGCCTCGGGGCCGTCCTTCGCGCGGAGGTCCTCGGTCTTCTGCAGTTGGCGGGCGGTCTCGGTGATCGACTGCTGGAGCTGGGTGAGGCGGTCGAGCTTCTTCTTGGCCTCGTCGAGCCCGCCGGTGGTTTCCTTCAGTTCGTCCTTCGCCTCGGCCATCGCCGACTCGCGCAGCATCTTCTGGATCGCGGCCAAGTCGTGGATGACCTTGTCCTGGATCGGGGCGGCCTCGGCCTTGGCGTCGGCGGAGAGCTTCTCGGCGGCGACGAGCATGTTGGCGCGGACGGCGCGGGTGTCGAAGGCTTCGGCCATGCGGGTGTATTGCTCGGCCATCTGTGGGTTGCCGCCCGCGCCGGTCGATCCCTCGCTCTTCAGCAGCGCCTGCAGCCGCCCGGCGTCGCGGGCCAGCGCCGCATGCCGCGACGACAAGCCCTGCGGCGTCGCGCCGGTCGCGGGAGCGCCCGTGGAGCCAGCCGCAGCGCCGCCGCCCGACTCGCCGCGCAGCGTCTTCTCCTTCGCGATCAGGTCGGCCAGTTGCTCGGCGATCTGCCGCTGCACGCGGTCGGCCAAGTCGGCGTCCTGCCTCGCGTCGGCGCCGACCAGCGCCCGCAGCACTTCCTCCTGCGTGGCGATCGCGACCGCCAGCGGCTTGCGGTAGTCGCCCCTCGCCGCGCCCGCGGAACGGACCTGCTCGATGGCGACGGCGAGCAGCGTCTCGACCATGTCGCCCAGCCTCTTCTGCAGCGCGGGGTTCGAGGCCGCGACGCCGTCGGGCTTCGAGAGCGCGAGGGCGTCGCCGCGGATTTCCTCTTGTCGCGTCAGCGCCTTGGCCATGCCGGAGGCGAAGGCCTTCGCGGGGTCTTTCTCCGCCGTGTCGGGCGACTCGCCGCGGAGGATCGCCTTGCAGTGCGCGATGTTCGCTCGCTGCTTCTGGATCAGGCTGTCGAGCGAGATCCGCCCGAAGGCCTCCTTCGCCTTGGTCGCCACGGCCTCGACTTTGCGCAGGCGGAACGTCACCGGCGCCGACGAGCCGACATCGCTGCCCGGGCGGAAGTCGCGGGCGAAGGCCTGCACCGTCACCGGGTTCGCGTCGGTCAGCCCCAGGTCGGCCACCGCGATCGTCACCGTCTTGGTCAATCGCGCCTGCCCCGGCGGGTCGAGCGGCCACTTGCCCAGCTCCGTCGTCGTCGGCTTCACCACCGGCGTCGAGGTCGTGCCCGCGGGCGAGGCCGGCTCATAGCCGGTGCTCGGCGTCGGCACGCGCGCGATGCGCACGTCCTGCAGCGCGTGGTCGTCCGTCGCCTGGATCTCCACCTGCACCTGCGCGTCGATCGTCACCACCTGGTCCCCGTTGGGCCTCGTGATCGAGACCTGCGGCGGGCGGTCCTCCAGCGGGATGATGTCGTAGCCGATCGGCTCGCTCTCGAAGCCGTGCGGGCTGACCAGCACGACGTTGTAGCGGTCGGGGCGATCGACGTTGAGCTTCGCGACGACGGTCGATCCGCGCGGGCCGCCGGGCACGGGGGCGTTGATCACCGGGTCGATCGCCCGCTTGCTGCAGAGCGTGAAGCGGACTTCCTTCACCGGCTCCGTGGAATCCAGGAGCAGATCGACGCGCGAGCCGGCGACCGCCTCGACGGCCCCGCCGACTTTTTCGCTGGGCTTCCCGCCGAGGTAGGCGGGCGGCGTGATGGTCTGCGTGATCTTCCTCACGGCCGGCTTCTGGTGGACGCGCAGGTCGAAGCTGGCCGAGCGGTCGTCGCCCGCGACGACGCGGTAGGCGGTGTCCTGGTCGATGCGCTCGAGCTTCGCGGTCAGCCGGTCGGGGCGCGAGGCCGAGGCGGCCGTCATCGGGAGCGTCCATTTTTTCCTGTCGGCCGAGGTGCAGACCAGCTCCGCCTGCGTGGGGATGCGCCCGCCGAGCGAGGCGGTGACCTCCACGTCGCTGTGGGCGAGGACGTCGAGGTTCCCGGGCGTCACCTCCAGGATGCGCGTCAACGTGTTGTCAGCGAGCGGGACGAGCACGCGCTGCAGCCCCGTCGAGAGCTCGCGGGCGTTGACGGCCGCGAGCGTGAGCAGCACGGCGAAGGCGACGCCCGCGGCCGCGAGCGCCATCATGAGCACGCGCTTGGGCACGGCCGCGGTGGGCTGCAGCGCGCCGATGGCCTTGCGGGCGTCGAGCGCGATCGCGGCGATCAGCGGGCGCGACTCCTCGTCGCCGCGCTGCGCGAGCTGCAGGCTGTTGATCACCTGGTTGTCGAGGTCGGGGTATCGCCTCTCGATGAGCAGCGCGAGCTCCTCGGGCGAGTCGCCGGGGCGGCGCTTCCAGAGCGTGTGGATGACCAGGACGGGGATGGCGGCGATCAGGAGCAGGAGGACCAGCCGCGCGGCGCCCGGGAGGACCAGCCAGTGGTCGAGCCAGAGGGCGACGAGCAGCGCGAGTCCCGCGGCCCCGACGGAGCCGAGCGCGAGGCTCGCCATCCAGACCATGACCGCGTGTCGCCGGACCGCCGCCAGGAGGGCGAGCAGGGGGGCCACGTCAGCGTTGATGTCGGCGCGTGTGGTCATCGTTTCGGTGTTCTGCCGGGCTGCATCGCGGGGAAAAACGGGGCGGCGGGAGGCGGAGTCGCATGCTCCCCCTTGATGTTCGGCTCAGCGCAGAGTGAAGTCAAGCAATTGCGGGGTTGGACGGGGTTTATGAGCGGAATTCGGGCGAGGTCATTCGCTCGAAGCGCAGGTGAAATCGACATCCTCGCCTGGGAGCGCGAGATTGCGAGGTAACAGTCACACAAGAATTGGAATCGCTAACAACGACCCATCATTCGGGATCGTGAGCTCAAGATTGAAGATGGTTGTACATGTGCAATTCCCAAGCCGCGAGAATTGATCCGTTAGCTTTCGTCTTGGCGGCACGGACGAGACTTCTGTAGTGAACTTCGTCGTCGAGTTCTGTCCAGGAAGGTCCGGAGTACGCGGCGCGATGGGTCTTGATGACTTGTGAATCAAAGGGGCAATGCGGCGGCGCTGGAATCTTGCCAATGCACCACAAGTATTTCAGATAGAGATTGAGCGCTTTTTGTGCAGAGCCAATACGGAATCGGTTTTCACGCAACACAGCAGCGTGGTCTGCCGTGAGACGTTGTGAAAGCTCGAGAATGTTGCGGATGTGATCTTCCTCGGGAACCTGTCGCTGATATTGCAGAGCAACTTGTTCCAGTTGAGACCGAAGAGCTGACTGGAATCTTTTGCGTTCGCTGTCAGTCAACCCGGCGTTGTATACCCCTGCTCGCTGGACGGTGCCCATCAGCGTGAGGCTGAAAAACTCGTCGGCTAGAAATCGGTCTTGATGCTCGTCCATGCATTGCGCCAGTATTGAATGGAACCGCGGACTCGTGTTCAGATTCAAATCGAAAAAGCGATTATGCAATTCGCTCAGATCCTTCCCTTCGCCGCGAGGTCGCTCATCAGCTTCTTCTGGTAGGCCTCGACCTTGCCCGGGTCGGCCTTGGCGCGGTCGCTGTAGAAGACCATGCCCAGCGCCCTGCGCGAGCGGTTCGACTTGTTCGCGTCGGCGCGGTGGATGCAGAGGCTGTGGTGCACCAAGAGGTCGCCGGGCGAGACGATCATGCACTTCTCGTTGGCCGAGTCGTCGGGGCCGAAGTCGGTGATGCCTTGCGAAAAGCCGAGCACGTCGGTGCGGGCGTGCGGGCGGACGCCGGTGAGGTGCGAGCCGGGGATGTAGCGGATGCAGCCGTTGGATTGGTCGACCTCTTCGAGGGCGAGCCAGAAAGTCAGGGCCTCGTTGGGCTCGAGCATGAAGTAGTAGCCGTCCTGGTGGGGCGGGGTCATGGCCCCGATCTTCGCGGGCTTGTTGAACCACTCCACGCCGCGGGCGACGGCGGGGCGGCCGAAGAGGCCCGAGGCGAAGCCGAGGAAGCGGTCGCTGAGCATCAGCTTCTCGAGCCCGGCGTCGTACTTCTGCATGTTCTGCATCTGCTTGATCGTCTCGGGGCGGGCCTTGTCCTCGTAGAAGACCTCGGTGGCGGGGAGCCCGGGGACGACGTCGCGGATGAAGCGGTCGAGGTGGGCCGAGAGCTCCTTCATCTCCTCGGGCGAGTAGAAGCCGCGGATCAGGACGTAGCCTTCGCGGTCGAATTCGGGCTTGACTTGGCGGGCGAGGTCGGAGCCGGTCATGGTGGTCATGGGATGTTCCTGTCGGAGAGGGTGCGAGGACGATTGATTATCCGGGAGATCGATCGTGGGAGAAAGGGCAGCGATCGGAAAAAAAGCTCGCCCCCCGTAAGACCCGCACAAGTGTCCGGCGGAATCCGGACAAAGGCGCGCAACTCCTTGTTTTGAATTCCGGGTTTTGGCGACCTGTCCGGATTTTTCCGGACGCTGGTACCTATGTCTGGCGCGGGAAATCGGGGGCCGAAAATTCTCTAAATGATGCCGCTCCTGATTCGCTGCGGTTCCGGTCGGGTCACGCGTCGACACCGCTCCGATGCGTCTTTGGGATCGATTCGAGGGCTGGCGCGCCGCTGGTCGCGCGACCTCGGCCTGCGGGCTTGGGAGCGGTTTTGGGGCGAAATTCCGTAAGCGGTGGCGGCTTCATTTGTTGCGTCTTAGGGTGCCGTTTTGGCTGTTGAGGACCGTTCCGGCCGGGCGAGGTCGACGGCGCTCATTGAGCGAAACGGGGCGATAAAATGTCCCGCTGCAGTGCCGGCGCGCGCCCCCCGCAGGTTAACCCAGCCGCGCGGGGCCCGTTCTGAGCGTTTCCGGAGGGGTGAGCGATCCAACCCGTTTGGGAAATGGGTGGCAATTTTTTTTTCGAATTCGGGCGGAAAATTTTCGCGCCCCCGGCGCGCGCCACGCGAGCAGGTCTGGGGTATGTAGTTCCGCCTTTAGGCGGTCTTCGTCCTCTCCTCGATCGCGCGGGGGCGCTTACGTTTTTGAAAGACCGCGTAAACGCGGAACTACGAGCCTCGGAGTTGCGAGGACGAGGCGAGTTCGTCTTTCGAAGAGCCGCCTAAGAGCCTATCCGAATAACAATGAGATAGCCGATAGAATCGGAGGCAATTCCGCCGGTGCAGGGACGCGCCGTGAGCAAGTCACGTTTCCGAGTGTCGGATGAGTTGTGGGAGAAGTTCAAGGCCTGCATCCCCCCGCGG
>JAPLMQ010000253.1 GCA_026386955.1 Planctomycetota bacterium | reverse complement strand
TGCGCGTCCGGCTAACAAGAGCCGCGTCCGGCTTACAACTCCGTCCTCGCTTCACGCCGCGTCGCCCGCCATCACCGTCAACTCCACCTTCGTCCCGCCCGCCGCCGCGGTGGGGACCGCGTGCCCGCGCCCCTTGGTCTTCTCCGCCTCGGCCAGCTTGCCCTTCGCCGCCGGGTTCGCGTAGGTGTTGAAGACCATCGCCTTGACGGTCGCCCACATGCCGCCCACGCCGCTGAAGGTGTGGTTCACAGCCGACGGCTCGTACCCGCAGTGCACCATGCAGTTGGAGCACTTGGGGTTCCCGCTCGCCTGCCCGTACTCCTCGAAGGCCGTCTCCTCCATCATCTCCTTGAACGTGTCGGCGTAGCCTTCCTGCAGCAGGTAGCAGGGCTTCTGCCAACCGAAGATGTTGTAGGTCGGGATGCCCCAGGGGGTGCATTCGTACTCGCGCTTGCCCATCAGGAACTCGAGGAAGAGCGGCGACTGGTTGAAGTTCCACTCCTTCTTGCGGTTCGAGAGGATCGTGCTGAAGAGCTCCTTGGTCTGCTCGCGCCCCAGGAAGCCGTTCTGGTCCGGGGCCTTGGAGTAGCTGTAGCCCGGGCTGACCATCATCGCCTCGACGCCCAGCGCGGTCATCTCGTCGAAGAACTGCCGGACCTCGGCCGCGTTCGCGCCGCGGAAGAGCGTGCAGTTGGTCGTCACGCGGAAGCCGCGCTTGACCGCCTCGCGGATCGCCTCGACGGCCGTCTTGTACGTCCCGTCACGACACACGGCGAAGTCGTGGTTCTCCTCGATGCCGTCCATGTGGACGCTGAAGCTGAGGTACTTGCTGGGCGTGAAGAGGTCGAGCTTCTCCTTGAGGAGCAGCGCGTTGGTGCAGACGTAGATGTACTTCTTGCGGGCGACGAGGCCCTGGACGATCTCCTGGATCTGCGGGTGCATCAGCGGCTCCCCGCCGGGGATCGCCACCATCGGCGCGCCGCATTCCTCCGCCGCCTTGAAGCACTGCTCGGGCGAGAGGTGCTTCTTCAAGATGTGGGCGGGGTACTGGATCTTCCCGCAGCCTGCGCAGGCGAGGTTGCAGCGGAAGAGCGGCTCGAGCTGGAGCACGAGCGGGTAGCGCTTGCGCCCCTTGAACTTCTGCGAGAGGACGTAGGACGCGACCGTCCACATCTGGGAAACGGGTACAGCCATCGGGAGAAGTTCCTTGGAGCCAGGCAGTTATCGGGACGCAGCCGTGCGCCCCAATCAACCCGTATGTTACCGGTTCGGAGGGCCCCAAGCAAAGCAATAAACGACGCCCGCGCAGGCCGTTGCCGCCCCACCGCCGACGGGGGCAGCGACAGTTGTTAAAAAAATTGCCGATGCGGCGGATTTGACCTGCCGCCCAAGATGAGTGAAAATGGCTGGTCTGCACAACGGGGTGTAGCGCAGCTTGGTTAGCGCGCTTGACTGGGGGTCAAGAGGTCGAGAGTTCAAATCTCTCCACCCCGATTGCAAGACCGCCGCCCATTTTTGGGCGGCGGTTTTTGTTTGGGCCGGCATGGCCGCATTTCCAGATTTTTGCCCTCGAGGCGCGGCCCCATCTGGGAGAATGTCGGGCGGTTCGCGTGAAGTGAGCCAGCGATCCGCCACGTCGCACACTCCGCCACGTCGCACACGAAGGGACGCCATGCCCACCCCCCCGATCCCGATCAACGCCGAGGAGGCGATCGTCGAGCCCTTCTGGCATCCGCCGATCTCTTCGCTGGCGCAGTGGCGGCAGGAGGCCGATGCGGAGACCAGCGGGTCGGCCGGGACGTTCTGGTTCGGGGCGATGATCCAATGGAAGCGCGGCGATGGCCACGTCGTCACGCGCATGACGCGCGACGTCGACTGGATCATCGAAGGCTACGACCGCCTCTCGCTCTGCCTCACGCTTCCCTCCACCGCCCGCCTCCACGTGCGCGCGACCATCGACGGCCAGCCGCGCTCGCTCCTCGAGGCGGCCCCGGGGCGCGACAACTTCGAGGAATACGAGGCCCCCATCGCCGGCCGCCGCATCGAGCGGCTCGAGATCGAGCTGCGCGACACCGGCCCGGGCCCGGGCCAGGGCAGGCTGATGTGGGTCGGCGTCTTCCACCAAGCGAGGCGCGACGCGGCCCGCTCGGCCCCCAGCCCCTACGAGGAAGCCATCGAGCGGCTCATGCTTCCCGCGGCCGACCTGCGCGACGCCGCCCCGACGCTCGGGCTCCACTTCGGGCCCGAGGAACTCGCCGGCCTGCGGCAGAAGGCGAAGTCCCCGGCCTACGCCCCGCTCTTCGCACGCCTGCGCGAACGGGCCAAGCAATCGCTGACGCGCGAGCCGTGGCGCGGCGTCGGGCGCTTCCCCAACGAAGGCGGGCCGCGCGGCAGCCGCGGCGGGACCGCCGGCCACATCGACCCGCTCGCGATGCGCCTGGGCGCGTTGGTCGGGCTGATCGACGAGGACCCCGACCTGCTGCGCATGGCCGCCCGCCACGCCCTGTCGCTGGCCCACTGCGAATACTGGTTCCCCGATTTCCTCGAGGCGTTCCCCGGCTCGGGCTTCGAGCAACGGGCCTTCTTTGACTACCGCTGGGGCACGGCCCTGGTCTATGCGTGGGATTGGGCGGGATGCTGTGTCTCCCCCGCCGGACGCGAGCTCTTCGCCCACGCCATCGCCTCCAAGGCCGTGGGACGAATTCAAGAGACCCTCATGCGGCATCCCTACGTGCGCGGGTGCAACCAGGGCGCCTACATGTCGTACGGGGCGATCGTCTGCCTCGCGGCCCTGAGCAAGGTCTGGCGGCACGCCCGCGACTACATCGAGCCCGCCAAGAAGGCCCTCGACGAGACGATGGAGACCTACCTCGCGCCCGACGGTGGGGCGTTCGAGGGCGTCGGCTATGTCAGCTCGACCATCGGGCACGCGCTGGTCGCCTACCAGCTCCTCGCGCGGATGGATGGCAAGTCGCTCGCGGAAGTCGTCCCCGCCAAGGTGCTCCGCTCGGCCGACTATCTCGCGGTGATGCTCAGCACCGCCCCGCCCGCCGGCGCGGGCATCAACGTCGCCGACGGCGGCCGCCCGGGCAGCACGCTCTACCCCGAGTGCCTGCCCTACCTCGCCCGGCTCGCCGCAGGAATGGGCGCGCCGAATGGCTCAACCAATGCGGCCCCCGGCACCGGCATCGCCGCCATGCCCGCCCTCCTCGCCGCGATGCTCGACCGCCCGCTGAGCCAGGAGAACTTCGGCACGCCCGGCTCGGCCTTCGTCTTCCTCTTCGGCCCCGAGCCCGACGACCTGCCCGCCCCCGCCGCGCGCCCGCCTGTCTTCTGCGTGCTCCCCCAGACCGGGCAGCTCTGCTCCTGCCGCGAGACGCCCGCATCCGGGGGCGGGGCCGGAGGCGTGGGCCTCGTGCGCCTGCAACTCATCGGCGCCCCCGCCGACGCCGGCCACGGCCACGAAGACCGCGGCAGCTTCGTCCTCGAGGCCTTCGGCGAGGAGATCGCCATCGACCGCGGCCAGATGGAATATTCCGACCCGCGCTGCGGCGTGATCAAGGCCGCGCGGTACCACAACCTGCTGATCCCGCTCGACGACGCCGGCCAGCCCACCGCCCAGATGAACCCCTGCCGCTCCGCGACGCTGCCCACGGGCACGGGCGACGCGCAGCGGCTGCGCGCCACGATCGAGGCGGGGCCGGCCTGGGGCCCGGGCGTCGCGCGCTGGACCCGAACCATCACGAGCCACGAGCCGACCACGTTCGACGTGCTCGACGAGATGGACTTCGCGCCCACCGGCGCCGCGGCTCACGGCTCAGCGGCCACCTCCCCGCGCGCCGTAGGGTTCCACCTGCACAGCCGATTCCCCTGGCTTCGCGACGAGGCGAGCGGCGCGTGGGTCACCCACGGCCAGCGCGCGGAATTGCGGGTCGATCCCCAGTGGACGCCCGCCCGCGTCTTCGCCGGCGAGGACTTCATCGACGGCAACAAGAAGCCGACCTTCACGCTCGCGTTGATCGCGCCCCCCGCGGCCAGCCACCGCCTCCTCACCCGGCTAAGCGTCTCGCCCGTCGCCCAAACTTGACGCCTCACCGCGAGTTGCCCGCCTCCCGCATTCCCCCGATCATGTCCGCATGAAGATCACCGACATCAAGTGCTTCGTCCTCGACTTCACCGCCCCGCCCCAGCAGTTCCGCTGGCGCGCCGGCCTCCCCGGCTCGGGCGACGGCACGCCCCCGGGCAAGACAGGCCACACCGCCCTCCTCAAGGTCGAGACCGATGAGGGCATCGTCGGCGTCGCCGGCGGGCGCGGGCACATGCTCGCCGAGCTCACCCGCCGCCGCCTCAAGCACTTCATCGGGATGGACCCGCTCAACACCGAGGCCCTCTGGAAGCAGGTCTGGGAGCTCGACCGCATCGAGGAGTTCCCCATGTACGACCTGGGCGCGATCGACCTCGCCTGCTGGGACATCAAGAGCCGCAAGGCCGGCCTCCCCGCGTGGCAGTTGCTCGGCGGCCACAACCCGCGCGTCCCCGCCTACGCCTCCACCGTCACCTGGGAGACCATGGGCGAGTACGAGCGCCACATCAAGGAATGCATCGACGTCGGCTTCAAGGCCTTCAAGCTCCACGCCTGGGGCGACGCCAAGGCCGACGCGAAGCTCTCGCGCAACCTCCGCAAGTGGGCCGGGCCCGACGCCGACCTGATGTTCGACGGCTCGGCCGGGTGGGACTACGTCACCTCGCTCTGGTTCGGCCGGGTGATGGAGGAGTGCGACTTCCTCTGGTACGAGGAGCCGATGCGCGAGTTCGACATCCCCAGCTACGCCCAGCTCGCCCAGGCCCTCGACGTGCCGATCCTCGCCGCCGAGACCAGCGACGGCTGCCACTGGAACGCCGCGACGTGGATCCAGTACCGCGCCCTCGACATGGTCCGCACCAGCGCCCACTACAAGGGCGGGCTCACCGGCGCGATCAAGATCGCCCACCTCGCCGAGTCCTTCGGCATGCGGGCCCAGGTCCACGGCGGGGGCTACGCCAACGGCGCCATCTGCGCCGCCATCCCCAACAACGACTACTACGAGGAGCTCGTCATCGACTCCAAGCAGATCAAGGGCTTGGCCAAGAAGAAGGATCTCCCGATCATCGACGGCTACGTCACCATCCCCAGCACCCCCGGCCTCGGCCCGCACCCGGATTGGAAGGACATCGAGAAGCGCGCGGTGCTGGTGACGTGAGGCGGCGCGTCTTGTAGGGTGGGTTGAGCGTACTCGCGAAGCCCACCGGCGCGACGCGTGTGGACGTGCGATCGCCAATCAACCGGCGCGCCAGCGTTTGATGATTGTCCGCACGCCAATGACACTCCGAAGCCGACACGTTTGATTGTGTGCCCAACCGGTGGGCTTCGCGGAGTACCGCTCAACCCACCCTACAAGAGCCGGCTTCACGATCGAACCCACCATGCCAACCTCCCCGCGCCAACGCCTCCTCCGCCTCGCCCACATCACCGACGTCCACGTCCAGCCCGAGCGCGGCGCCGCCGAGGGCTTCGCCGCCTGCCTGCGCCACATCCAGAGCCTGCCCGACCCGCCGACGCTGATCCTCAACGGGGGCGACGCCGTGATGGACGTCAGCGCCGCCGATGCCGCCCGCGCCGCCGCGCTCGGCGACCTCTGGCGAAGCGTCCTCCGCGCCGAATGCTCCCTCCCCATCGAGCATTGCCTGGGCAACCACGACTTCTGGGGCACCCATCCGAAATCCACCGGCCTCACCGGCCGCGAGCCCCTCTGGGGCAAGGCCTGGGCCCTCGACCTCTTCGGCCTCGACCGCCGCTACCGCGCCTTCGACCGCGCCGGCTGGCGCTTCATCCTCCTCGACAGCACCTTCCACCTCGCCTCCTGCAAAGTCCACGGCTACACCGCCAAGCTCGACGACGAGCAATTCGCCTGGCTCGAGTCGACGCTCGCCGCCACGCCCGCCGGCATGCCCATCGTCGTCCTCTCGCACATCCCCATCATCACGGTGACGGCCTACTTCGACGGCGACAACGAAAGCACCGGCGACTGGGCCGTGCCCGGCGCGTGGATGCACATCGACGCCCGCCGGATCAAGGACCTCTTCCGCAAGCACCCCAACGTGAAGCTCTGCTTGAGCGGCCACATCCACCTGGCCGACCGCGTCGACTACGAAGGCGTGACCTACCTCTGCAACGGCGCGGTCTGCGGCAGTTGGTGGAAGGGTCCGTACCAAGGCTGCCCCGCGGGCTACGGCCTGATCGACCTCTACGCCGACGGCGGCTTCGAGCATCGCTACGTCGACTACGGCTGGACCGCCCGCGAAACTTGACGCCGGCCATGAAAAGCCCCGACGCGGCAAACGTCTCTCGTAGGGTGGGTAGAGCGGTCACTACTGTCCGGGATTTCCGCGCCGCGGAATTCACGC
>JAPLMQ010000159.1 GCA_026386955.1 Planctomycetota bacterium | reverse complement strand
GTCTCCTTGAGGCGGGCCTGAAGGTTGGCGTCGAGGTCCTTGGCGATCTGGGCGGGGATCAGGTCGGCTTGGGCGCGCAGGCGAGTCTGCAGCGCCGGCGTGATGGCCGACACCCGCTCGCGGGCGAGCTTCTGGTACTCGGGCAACACGGAGTGAACCGATGCCTTGAGTCGATCGGCGAGCAGCGGGAGGATCGTGCTGGCGCGGTGCCGCGCCGCCTCCTGAAGCTTCTCGGCCGCGAGGTTCTCGCGCATCCGGGCGTAGAGCATGCCGCCGAAGACGACCATGATCAGCACCGTCGCGATCGAGCCCAGGAGCATCTGTATCCGCATGGCGGACTGCACCGAGCGGATCTCCTGCACCAGCCGTCCGATCTCGTCGGCGGTCTTCTGCATTTCCGCGATCGATGCCGGAGGCGCGGCTGCCCCCCCGGAACTCGGCTTGACTGGATCATTGGCCATAACGTGTTCCTTTCGGGTTCAGCCCCAGAACGGAATCCTCGGAAAATGCGTCGCCGGGCAGAGGATCCGAGGGCCTGGACAACTCGGCCTCGCTCCCGCTCGACGGATGGTCATTTGCGACGAAAGAGCCTGGCCCACGATGGTGAAATGCCGATGAGGTCGGTGCGCGGGCCGCTGAGAGGCCATGCTACGACTTGGCGATCGGGTGTCAACCAACGCGGCAAGGGTGGAAAAGGGCGATCGACGGGACGAATTCACCCATTGACTTCCTGTCACGCACAAGGGCGGGGCGATGTTCAAGGCCTCAGAACGAATGCGTTTCGCGACGTCGCACCTGTGAATCGCCGAGTTGTCCACAATCGGCCGCAGTGCCGCTTCCTCGCCTAACCTTCATTGCGTCGCCAGGATGGGCGAAGGTCGGCCACGGAGATTGCCGATCATAGAATCCATGCGTCGTCGCCAGGCGGCGGCGTTACTGCATTGACCCCGGTTTGACCGGCCGCGTGCCCCGTGTTTCGGAGGCCCTCGGCCGGGGAGAGATGATTTATGCGATTGACCATGGTGGGCACCGGTTATGTCGGGCTTGTGACGGGGACTTGCTTGGCGAACACGGGCAACGACGTGACCTGCCTCGACATCGACCAGAAGAAGATCGAGAAGCTCAACCGCGGCGAGTCGCCCATCTACGAACCGGGCCTGGACGAGCTGATCCGCCGGAACGTCAAGGCCAGCCGGCTGAAGTTCACGACCGATAAGTTGGCGGCCTACCGCCGAGCCGAGATCATCTTCATCTGCGTGGGCACCCCCAGCGACGAGATGGGGCGAGCCGACCTCAAGTACGTCCTCGCGGCCGCCCGCGACATCGGCGAGGCGATCGAGTCCGACCCCACGCCCGAAGCGGAGCGCAAGGCCAAGATCATCGTCGTCAAGTCGACCGTCCCCGTGGGCACCAACGCCAAGGTGAAGAAGGAGATCGCCGGCAAGACCAAGAAGCCCTTCACCATGGCCTCCAACCCGGAGTTCCTGAAGGAAGGCGCCGCGATCAACGACTTCAACAAGCCCGACCGCGTCGTGGTGGGCTGCAGCGACAAGGCCACCGGCGACCGCATGCGCGACCTCTACGAGCCCTTCGTCCGCAACGGCAACCCGATCTTCGTGATGGACATCCCCAGCGCGGAGATGGTCAAGTACGCCGCCAACGCGATGCTCGCGACGAAGATCTCCTTCATCAACGAGATCGCCAACCTCTGCGAGGCCTACGGCGCCGACATCGACGAGGTCCGCCGCGGCATGTGCTCCGACAAGCGCATCGGCAACCAGTTCCTCTACCCCGGGCTGGGCTACGGCGGGTCGTGCTTCCCCAAGGACGTGCTCGCCTGCATCTCCATGGGCGACGAGAAGAAGAGCCCCACCGCCCTGCTCGCGGCCGTGCACGAGGTCAACCAGAACCAGCGCATCGCCTTCCTGGCGAAGATCGACCGCCAGCTCGGCAAGGACCTCAAGGGCCGCCGCATCGCTGTCTGGGGCATCGCCTTCAAGCCGGGAACGGACGACATCCGCGAGGCGCCCTCGATCACACTGATGCAGAACCTGCTCGCCCGCGGCGCCAAGGTCGTCGCGTTCGACCCCGTCGCGCACGAGACCTGCCAGCACGTGCTGGGCGACAAGATCGAATACGCCCCCGACCCGCTGGCGACGCTCGACAAGGCCGACGCCCTGGTGATCTGCACCGACTGGGACGAGTTCCGCCACCCCGACTTCGACGAGATGAAGCGGCGGATGAGCGCGGCCCTGATCTTCGACGGCCGCAACCTCTACCGCACCGAAGTCATGCGAGAGCACGGCTTCACGTACCACTCGGTGGGCCGCGATTCGGTGAAGTGAGCGACCCGCTCGGGGCACGCCTTCGTCGCGGGAGTTATCCACATCCTGATTCTTGATTCTGTATCAGAATCAAGACCGCTTCGGCGTGGGGTTTCGTGATCGCGATGCGTCAGAAGGATTGGCGTTTATAATCAATTTAAGCGTCATTATTTAAAATCGACAATTTGCGACCGCGACCACTGCCGCTCTTCGCCCCCCTCCCCGACGGGCTTTGATTCACGTTGATTCATGCGTGAATAAATTGTCCACAATCGGATTCGGCGGTCCGGCGGACGCGGGCTTCATGCTGAATCCCGTGGAAACCGGGCGAACGCCGATGACCCGCGGGCAGACCGCCTGAAGGCGGAACTACGAGCCAAGAGTCGCGGCCGCTCGCCCGTCCGTCCACGACTCCCCCGCCGCCCCCCATCAAATCGTCCCGTACCACCCGTACTGCGTCGTCGGCACCAGCATGAAGTTGCTCACGCGCGAGGGATACCACGTCCGCGGGTTCTTCTGCCGGTGGTCGTCGACCGCGCTGACGCGGTAGTGGTACATGCAGTTCGCCTGCGGGACGTCGAAATCCAGGTGCGCCTCGGGCGCCATCGCCTCGTGGACCAGCGTCCGCATCGCGCGGTCCGAGTAGACCTGCACGCGGTACTCGATCTTCCCCCCCGCCCGGCGGATCGACGGCGCCCAGCGCAGCCTCACCACCTTGTCCGACAGCCGCTGGCCCGGGAGCGTCAGCGGCAGCGTGGGCGGGAATTCCCACTCGCCCATCGGGCCGAAGTAGCCCGAGTAGAACGGCAGCGAGCCCCACTCGCCGAAGACGTATCCCAGCCAATAAAAACCCTCCCGGCTGCGCAGCTCGTCGGGGTCGTAGTCGAAGCAGCGCATCGGCATCGCGTCGGCGAAATACTTGTCGGCCGCCAGCTCGTCGAGGCTCAGCACCTTCCCGTCCTTCGCCGGCTGGTGCTCGCCGAAGATCAGCGAGTCGAGCAGGTGCCAATCGTTGTCGTAGAACGCCTCGGCGACGACGTGGTTGGGCAGGCCGCGGGCCCGGTTGCGGATGCCCATCGCGTCGAGGATCGCGCGCGCGATGGCCACCGACTGCCCACAGCGCACGTCGCCCGACTCCAGCATCAGCAGCGGACTGCCCTCGGGCTCGTGCACGGGGTTGTAGTAGGTATTCCGTTGGACGAAGGCCCCCACCGCCGCGACGCGCGAGGCGTCGTCGTGCCCGGCGAGGTGGAGCACCTGGCCCAGATGCTCCCAGTACTTCTTCACGTCCGTCACGGCCATCCGGCGGTCGAGCGCCTGCTGCCGCCCGGGCTGACCCCCGAACGACGGCCCCTCCATGTTGACCGGCGGTGGGCAGTGCGGCTCCGCGGCGACGTAGAGCGAGCGCTCGGTCCCCATCCGCCTGGCGCTGTCGCGGACGTGGGCCGTCTTGTCGAACTTCACCGGCGCGTCGGCGCGGAAGGGCTCGACCTTCGCGGGGTTGCTCTGCCAAAGCAGCCAATCGCCGGGGAGCTTCGACGCCTCGCCCGGCTTGCCGTAGGGGATGATGTAGCCGGAGATGACGAGCCCGCGCGCGTCGGCGTGTGCGTAGCAGATCAGCGGTTCGCCGTCGGGCTGCGCGGGGACTTCGAGGTAGGCGAACTTCCGGGTGGAAGGGTCGAACGAGAGATAGCGCCCGAGGAAGCGGTGCGGCTTGCCGTCGCAGCCGATGTCGGCGTTGGGAGGCGTGATGACCTGCCCGGTGGCGCGGTCGAGGCGGGAGCGGAAGCGGTAGCTGCTGAGGCAGAAGTAGCCGATGCCGTCGAGCGCGACGCTGCCGCCAACGAAGCCGTAGATCTTCAGGTGGTCGGGCGTGGGGATCGGCTCGAGCCACTTCTCCGCGCGCAGGTCGTAGGCGAGCAGCCGCCCGGCGACGCTGTCGGACATGTAGAGCACGCCCGCGTGGTCGAAGCGCCCGCTGATGCCGACCTCGGTGTAGGGCGTGTCGACCTGCCGGGTGAACTTCTCGGCCACGGGATCGAAGAAGAGGAACTTCATCTCGTCGGACTTGATGATCAGGACGCGCCCGTCCTCGAGCACCGAACCGCCGGCGAGCTCGTAGTCGCCGAAGGGGTTGATGCATTTCCGCGGCGTGGCGTCGGGGGAGTCGAGCACCAGCACGCCTCCGCCCTTGGCGCGGTCGAAGAGCAGCAGCTTCCCCGCCGCCTTCACGCCGTACCACACGATCGGCGCCTCGCCGGGAAGACGGACGACGCGCGTCGATTCGTCGGCGGGGTTGTGGATCGTGATGTAAGGATGGTTCGCGTGGAAGACGACCAGATGCTTCTGGAACGAGAAGACGGAGATGACGGGCATCTGCGCCAGGGCGTGGAGGCGGAGCTTCCCGCAGCGGGCGGTGCGCGTGTCGTGCCAGAACAACTCGCCGGAGTTGCCCTGCCAGAGGACGCCTTGGTCGTCGATGTCGAGCGCGAACGGCCGGCTGGTCTGGATCTCGGGGTGGCGGTAGAGATGCATGTCGGCCGCGGTGAGGGGAGTTGGCATAGGGCGAGATTGTATCGGGGGGGTTCTGTTGAAACGCCCCATCTGATCAGAGCCGGCGACTGTGTCGCCGAAGAACGGGCGAGGCGGTACCCCGCCCGCGCGACGTGCGGGCGTCGATGGAGCCGTCAAGAGCACGCGTCGCGCCCGGAAACAGGCCTTTGGCGCAGGTCTCGCGTGAACCCAGGCGGTTCATGGCGGCCGGCGAGTCGCGCGGGCGGGGTACCGCCTCGCCCGATCTTCGGACACACAGTGTCCGTCTCTGATCAGGCTGTGCCTGATGAGAAGAGGTTGAAGCCGGCCCCGCCCTTTGGAGACGAGCCATGCATAGGGATTTCCCTGATGTCCGAAGAGTGATTTGCCTGACTGCCCCCGCGTCGATGAAAGCGTTACGGTTGAATCAGCGGGTTGTCATATCAAGTTGGCGTCGGTCCATCTCCGTTGCCCGCGATGCGACGTTGATGGCGACCGAAAACCCGCCGCTGGCACGAGCCCGGAGGGACCAGGAAGAAAGCCAGCATGCTCCAGGCCCCCCGGAGTAAGTTGACCGCAGTCCGGGGGGACCATTCCGGGGAATCGTTGCCGGGGAACTCGTTTCCGGGGGCTCTGCCGTCCGGGGGTGACCGGGGCGGATTCCGGGGTCCGGGGATTCCGGGGAGATGGGTCGAGAGGGCCCAACATTGCGAGGCGCATCGCCAACGGCCCAACGCGGCCGGGGTGTTGCCCACGTCCACGACGACGTAGGGGCAACCATGACCCCCCCCGGCCGCCTTGCGCCTCTCTCAACTCCAAAAGACGACCCATCCGCGATGGCAACGCCTTGGTCTCGGCTTGTCCCTTAACGAGGGCCAGGGGGCTTTGTTGCGATGCTCCTTCACCACGAGGATGTCGTGTGTCTTTGCCTTCGCATCGAGCCCCGAAGGGGCGCAAGGTGATAGCCCGGGGCAACGCCCCGGGTTGGGTCGTCGAGTTGGATTCAAGCCCTGTAAGGGCGTGACCTCACCGCAGGGAAACCCGGTTTCGCCCTTACAGGGCTCTTTCAATTGGACGTCGTTTTCCCGGGGCGTTGCCCCGGGCTATCACCTTGCGCCCCGTTGGGGCTTAAGACGAGACCGACTGATCCTTCGAGTTTGTCGAGGGATTGAAGGATCGCAACAAAGCCTGTCCGGCTCTGATCAGACTTCGTCTGATGGGAGAAAGGCTGTCGCCGCCTCGGGGGAATCAAGGGGATTTCGTATCCGTTCGCTCTGCGCCCTGTTGCAACGCTCGAACGGTCTCGAATCATGCCAACAAGGAGCGGCACGCCGCGGATTCAGTTGAGCGAGCCCACCGACACCTCGCCCGTGCCGGCGTCGACCGAGAGGGTGATCGAACGCGCCCCGGCCGCCAGCGTGATCGTCGACGCGCTGGTCGACTGCGTCATCTGCCCGTACGACCCGAAGGCGATCTGCGAGCCGCCGCCCAGGGAGACGCTGGAGATCGTCACGCCCGTGAGAGTCGCCGCGCTGCGCGAGCCGAAGGTGACGCTGTAGGGAATCTTGCCGACGGGGTTGGTGATCGGCGTGCCGGAAGCCGCGGCGGTGGCGATGTAGTAGGTGGCGGTGGAGGTGTTGAAGACCACGACGCGGGGCGCGCCGGCGTGGGTGATGGACTCGATCTGGGCGTATTCGATGTCGGCCAGGAGCAGCCGGGCCGCGGCGCGGAGGCGCGTCTCGTCGTTGGCGCCGAGCTTGGGCGTGATCAAGGCCGCCGCGATCGCGACGACGGAGACCACGATCATCAGCTCGGCGAAGGTGAAGCCGCGGGCGGCGCGGGGGCGGCGGCGACGCGCGAGAGCCGCGGGCCGGGCCTTGGCCAAATGTGACGTGCGTGCGATCACCTTTTCCTTATCGTCCCCTCCGCGCGGGCGGTTCATCCAGCACCGCGGAGTTGCGTGACGTCGCGCCGGTTTAACCGGGATGCACCAGGCCCGGCCGTCCAATAACAGGGGTTCTGTCGCAACGCTCTTTCTGATCAGAGACGGCGACTGTGTCGCCGAAGACCGGGCGAGGCGGTACCCCGCCCGCGCGACGTGCGGGCGTCGTTGACGGCATCGAATGCAAGGCGACTCGCCCGGAAACAAGCCCTTTGACGCAGGTCTCGCGTGAAACCGGGTGGTTCATGGTGGCCGGCGATTCGCGCGGGCGGGGTACCGCCTCCGCCCGGTCTTCGGACACACAGTGTCCGTCTCGGATCAGGCTGCGCCTGATGGGAGAAGTCGAGCCTTTCAACAAGGCTCGTTGTTCCGGATAACCCCTCCCCGCCCCAATCGATGCCGGCGGCACAGTCAATCCGCGCGTCATTCAAACCGATGAATTCCGATGAGGCTCGGCCCCCTGGGGCGCGATCCGCTCGCTTTGCCGCCGTCGAAGGTCATTCATCATGGCAACCTCCATCGCCCATCGTCGTTTGCGCCGCCCTCGCCGCGCCCACGGCCGCGCCGGCTTCACGCTGATGGAGTGCCTCATCGCGTCGATCGTCCTGGCGGTCACCGTCTCGGCGATCGCCACCGCCCTCGCGTCGGGGCACCGGCAGGCCAAGGCCAGCCTCGACAACGCCCGCGGGGCACGCCTCGCGGAGGTCCTCATGGAGGAGGTCCAATCGCTGGCCTACGTCGACACCTCGGCCGGCGCCTCCACCGGCAGCCGGGCCGCCTTCGACCAGATCAACGACGTCACCAGCTACACCGAAGGCAACACCATCATGGACCAGGCGGGGACCGCCTACCCCACCGAGTTCCAGCATTACACCCGCACCGTGGCCGTCACCTGGGGCACGCTCTCGATCACCGGCCTGAGCGGCTCCTCCACCGGGGCGACCATCGTCGTCACCGTCAGCGACAAGACCGGCAGCGGCGTCTGGACCCTCACCGCCTTCATGCCCGCGCCATGAAAACGAACCGACTTCAATCTCACCCGATGCGCGAACGCCGCCCCCGCCGGCCGCGCCCTGCCTCGCGCAGCTTGGCGTCTCGCAACTCGGCCGGCCTCACGCTCGTCGAGCTCCTCCTGGCCATGACCGTCACCGCCATCATGGGCATGGCCATCGCCCAGATGCTCATCGCCACCTCCAGCGCCACCAACTCGCGCAACGACATGCGGGCCCTGATCACCCGCCAGAAGGCGCTGACCGTCCGCCTCGACGAGGCCATCCGCGGGTCGACCATGGTCTTGGCCTCGGGCTCGAACTACCTGGTCCTCTGGATGGGCGACACCCGGGCCGACGACGTCCCCAACCTCTCGGAGATCCGCCGGATCGAATACGACTCGTCGCTGGGGCAGCTCATCTCGTACAAGGCGGTCTTCCCCGGCTCCTGGACCCAAGCCGCCATCCTCGCCGCCGACACGCAATACGCGCTGACGTCCAACTTCAACACCGTCACCACGGGGCTCAAGGGGTCAAGCACCTTCCCCGCCGAGATCTGGTCGCGCAACATCGCAGGCTGGAGCATCACGCTCAACAACGCCTCGGCGCAGAGCGCCACGCTGGTGAGCTATCGCATCACCACGACCAACGGCGTCTACTCCAACGTCATCATCGGCGCCGTCTCGCCGCGCACGCCCTGAGCCGACTCCCGACCTGACAGGCTGATCCGACGCAATGACACACGACCCGCGACATCCCGCAATCTCCGCCCGCCCGCCCCGCCGCCAACGCGGCGTCGCCATGATGCTCGCCATGGTCGCGGTCACCATCGTCATGGTCCTGACCATGGGCTTCGTGCTGGCGCAGCAGACCACCATCAACATCTCCAAGAACATCCAGTACCACGCCAACGCCCGCTTCATCGCCGAGACCGGGCTGAACATGGCCCTCGACCGCATCAACAACGACGCCGCCTGGCGCACCACCTACAGCAACGGCACCTGGGTCAACGGAGCCTCCTTCGGCGGCGGGACCCTCACCCTCAAGGGCGAGGACGGCACCTACAGCGCCACCACGGGCGTCGTCACCGGCGACACGAACCTCAACAACAACACCACCGACTCGCTCACACTCACCGCCACAGGCACCTACAACGGGGTCTCGCACACCGCCCACGTCACCGCCGCCATGTCGGTGAGCAACGACGCGGGCGTGCTGATGATCGTCCCCAACGCCGCCAGCCTCACCACGGGCGAGACCGCCCGCCAGACGCTGCTGCAATCCTGGGGTTTCACCGTCACGGCGCTCACCGCCAGTTCCTCGCAGTCGGCCTACGACACCGCGGTCGCCAGCCTCGTCGCCGCGCAGACCTACGCCGTGATCTACGTCGCCTCCACCTGCACCGCCACCGACATCGCCGCCAAGCTCAACGCCTACAACACCGGCGTGGTCTGCGAGCAGGGACAACTGGCGGACGACATGAAGCTGACCTCCGCCGACGGCACGGGGATCACCGCCACCACCCCGACCATGACCACGGTCACCCTCTACCCCAACAGCAACCTCTCCGCGGGCGGCGTGGCCGTCACGACCTCGGGCCAGCCCATGTGGTCCTACGGCGGAACCATCGCCACCGGCGCGACTACGATGGCGACCGCCCAAGGCCTCTCGACCCCCGCCATGCTCGCCATCGAGACCAGCGGGAGCCTCACCAGCGGCACCGCCGCGGGCCGCCGCTTGCTATTGCCATGGGGCGGGACGGCCTTCGACTTCAGCTCGCTCAACTCGGCGGGGCAGACCTTGCTGAAGCGATCGCTGGAGTGGGCGGCGCAATCCCCTGCCGTGGGCAGCACGACCTCGTCGACCACCGGCTTTCCCACCGCGTTCACGTCGAAGGCCAAGAAGATCCAGACCAAGCAGATCGCCACCAAGGTGACGCTGGCCTCGAGCGCCACGCTCAATTCCATCGCCGGCTACCACTACGGCACCTCGGGCAAGAAGGTCCGTTACGCCGTCTACGCCGACAGCTCGGGCGCGCCAGGGGCCCTGCTTGTCCAGACCGGCACCTCCGGCGTGACGTCCAGCCCAAGCTGGGTCACCATCAGCGCGCCCTCGACAGCCCTCGCGGCCGGCACCTACTGGCTGGCGATGTCGACGGAAGACTCCTCGATCTACTACTACTATTCGAGTTCGGGGGGCACCAACAAGGTCGTCACCAACGCCGCCGTCGGCTCCGGCTTCAAGTCGACTTGGGGGACTTCGAGCAGCTCGGGCGTCAAGCGATACAGCATCTACATGAACCTGACCGTCTCCGGCGGCGCATTGGTCAACAACTCGGGACTCGCCGTCTCGTCCACCTGCACTCCGGTCTGGATGGACGAACCTTGACGCGCGGCGAACGCGAACGGACTGCAATTCACTTCCGCGCCGCCTTGTGCGCCCCGGGCCAGAAGTCCAAGCCCAGATACTCGTGGTAGGCGTGCTCGCGCAGGTCGAGCTTCCGCGGCGGATCGTCGCGGTGGGCGATCATCAGCTTCTGCCGCGGGGCCTCGAGCTTGCCCTTCCCGCCCTCGTACTCGTGCCACTTCTGGCTGGCGTCGATCTCGTCCTGCACGATCGCGCCCATCGGGGCGAGGCCGGCGTAGGGCGTCGAGCCCTCGAGCACGTGGAACGAGGCGCGAAACCAGTTGCTCACGCGCTGCATGAAGCAGCGGTGGATGCCGATCTCGCGCCGCTGGATTTGCAGGCACTCGCGCTGCTTCGCGTTGAGCCCCTTCCCGGCCAGCATCGATTCGACGATCGCCAGCGCCTTGTCGTCCGCGGGGAAGACGACCTTCTCGAGCTGGTCGACGACGTAGCGCTTGACCTCGTCGCGGTAGTGCATGAACCGCCACGCCCCGCCGTGGAGCGTGCGCATCTTGGTCTCGTCCTTCACCACGCTGGTGAGGAAGTAGGAGAGGCCGTCCGGGCCGAGCCTTGATTCGTCGGGCAGCAGCGGCCCCTGCATCAGCAGCGGCTGGACGTAGAAGGCGTGGCCGCCGTAGGCCGGCATGGGCCACTCGCGGTCGGCGTGGTCGGAGAGCTTCCACGCCTCGCAAAGCCGGTCGGCCAGCTTCTCGCCGACCCAGCCCGCCGCAAGCTTGCGCACGGCCTTGTGCGTCTCCATCGGCCCGTCCTCGACGGCCTGCACGAAGATCGCGCCGTTGGCGTGCATCTTCCCGCCCGGCGCGCCGCCGATGATGTTGCGCACGCCCCACTTGAGGTACTTCATCATCGCCTCGTGCGTCTCGTAGGGGCGAGGCGCGTCGGAGGGGCCGCCGTAGTAGTCGGGGTTGTAGGAGGCGTAGAGGATCCCGCCGCGGGAGGTGACCGTCTCGGCCCGGGTGCGCATGTCGTCCTCGGCCCACTTCCGCGCGGCCGCCCGCACCTTGGGCTTGTGGATCTCGGGCCCGACCGCCATGTTGCCCCAGTGGTCCTCCAGCCCGCCGCCCCAGGCGAAGGCGCCGAAGATCGAGGCCGCGAGACCCTCGGGCGCGCCCTCGAGCAGGTCGATGCGCTCGTGGGGGTTGAGCCCCGAGGTCATCACCACGCGGAAGGCGGGATTCACCTTCCGCCCCGCGTCGATCAGCGTCTTGCAGAACACCTGCGCCTGCTTGCCCGCGGGGATCTTCCGGCAGTCCCACGCACCGTTCGCCCCGCTGTAGAGGTGCTCGGCGTAGCAGAACCCGCCGCCCGAGTCGCACGTGAAGATGTGCATCTCGTCGATCTCGGGGCAGAGCTGCAGCAGCTTCGTCACCAGCTCGCGATAGTGCCGCTGCACTTCGGGCATCATCGGGCAGAGCGCGTACCGCGGCGAGGTCGAGCAGGCGGGGTTGTCGACGCGCGGCCCGCGCAGCTGCGGGTGGCGGAGGAAGAAGCTCTCGGGCATCAGCGTCATCTCGGTGCAGCGCACCCAGCAGCGGCAGCCGTACTTCTTCGCGAGCCTCGCCTGCCAGAGCAGGTGGGCACGGTTCAGCTCCAGCATGCTGGGGTGGAAGATGCCCTCGTTGAGCGAGGAGGCGACGAATTTGTCGGCGCTGTGGCCGTAGGTGGTGAAGCGGAGGTAGGAGTTCTCCGGGTCCATCACCTGCAGCATCGAGACCGGCGCGTCGTTGACCAGCACGTGCGTGAAGCCCGCGCGGTGCATCTCCTCGGCCAGGGCGTCGGTCTTCTTCCAATACTCGGCCGGGTCATCGCCCTGGTAGCGCGGGAAGAAGTTGCCGTTCATCACCCGTTCGATGCGAATGCGCTCCGCCATGCCTGCGCTCCCTTTGTGGATCGTCCGATTCAACGCACGCCCGACGCGTCGAGCCGCCTCATCTGCTCGGCCGACAGCGCCAGCCCCGCCCCGGCGACGTTGTGCCTCACCTGCTCGGGCGACGAGGCCCCGAAGATCGGGATCACCGCCGGGCGGCTGTGGCGCATCCAGGCCAGCACGACCTGCCCGGCGTCGGCGCCGACCTCCCGCGCGACGGCCTCGAGCGCGGCGACCCGGGCGTCGGCGTCGGGCCCGCCGTACTGCACGTCGTTCGGGGCCGGGGCCCAGGTGCAGCGCCACCGCCGCTCGGGCCGGGTGTAGGCCCCCTTGAGCAGCGGCGAATAGGCGAGCAGGCCCACGCCCTGCTCGCCGCAGTAATCCAGCATGTCGGGCGTCGCCGCGATGTTCGGCCCGAAGGTCGCGCCGGGGCGCGGCCGCACAAACGTGTAGTGCTGCTGCACGCAGCAGAACAACGCCTGCCCGCGCTCGCGCGCGATCGCCCGCGCCTCCGCCAGTCGCCACACGGCGTAGTTGCTCGCCGCGACCTGGCGGACCTTGCCCGCCCGCACCAGCGCGTCGAAGGCCTCGACCGTCTCCTCCAACGGCGTCCCGCGGTCGTCCGCGTGGGCGTAATAGAGGTCGATGCAATCGACCTGCAACCGACGCAGGCTCTTGTCGCACTCGCCGAGGATCAGCGCCTTGCGCAGGCCGCGCTCGACCGCGGGATTGCCGTTCGCGGCGGGATAGCCCACGCCGACCTTCGTCGCGACCACCATCCGCCCGCGGTTGCCCCTGCTCTCCATCCACCGCCCCAGGCAGCTCTCCGAGCTTCCCGCGCCGGCGGGGTTCCACATCGCGTAGATGTTCGCGCTGTCGATGAAGTTCCCGCCCGCCTCCGCGAAGGCGTCGAGCACGGCGAACGAGCGTTCCTCGCTCATCCCCGCGCCCAGCTCGTTCCCGCCCAGACAAAGCGGGCTCACGCGCAGGTCGGTCGAACCCAATCCGATCGGCTGCATCGTCGCCATCGTGTCTCCTTCCATCATTGCGTCGCGCGGACCAGAATTCGCCCGTCATCCAAGATCCGCACCGACCCGCGGAAGCCGGGGGAGCCGGGGGCCAGCACGACCCGCCGCCCGCCCGCCGCGACCTTGGCCATCTTCGTCACGTCGCCGATCTCGATCCGGACCTCCTTGGCCGTCACCACCGCGCGGAGCGGCCCATCGCCGGTGATCTCCACGCCCGCCGCGCCGATCGATCGCCCGTGCATCTGCACAAGCTCGACCTCGCCTGCTTCGCCGCCCGTGCCTTCGGAAACCCGAATGAACCCGGCCCGCCCCTCGTACGTCGCGCCGTCCACCGCGTGCCGCACCGCCTGGGGCGAGAGGAACACCAGTTCCTTCGCCGCTCCGCTGGTCACGCGCGACGCCGTCTTCCCCGCCACGCGCTCCAGCGCCACCTTCTCCGTCGGCCGATGCGGGGCGAGCACCGCCGCGTAATGCTCGCCCGGCGCGCCTCCGACATTGATGCTCCACTGCTTGAACCACCCCGGATCAGGCGACTGCCCCGGGTTGCGTTCCTTGGGGCAGAACTCCTCCATCCGCGCCTCGAACTGGCGCTCGGCGAGCAGCAGCACCTCCAGGTCGACCCCGAACCGCCCGTCGAAATGCCAGCGGTTGCCCGCCAGCGCCTCGTACCGGTCGGCCTTGCAATGCAGGTGCAGCGACGTCGCGTAGGGCGACTCGATCTCGTCGTAGATCGCGAAGAGCGACGACCGCTTGTCGAACAGCACATGCCGCCGCCACCAGCCGTACGGCCCCTCCTCGCCCTTGAAGCCCCATTGGCTCATCCCCGCGGCACCGTAGAGCACGTGGATCGGCATCTCGCCGACCAAATGGTCCGCGTACTCCGTCGAGCGGAAGGTGGTGATCGCCCCGCGGTTGTAGACCTCGCGTCCCTCGAAGGCGACGGTGTTGTGCCGCCGCTGCTCGTTGGTGGTCGCGGCGTACTGCACGCCGTACTCGTCCATCAGCGGCGCGCCGAGCGCGTTGAGGATGAACGAGCCCTCGTCGCCGTGGAAATGCGAGTAGATCCGCCCGCACTTGATGAAGAAGTAGGTCTCGTCCTTCGCCCCCTGGTTCTGCAGGAGCAGCGCCCCCATGCCCACCAGGTGCTCCGACTTTTGCTGCGGCTGCGCGATCGGCTTGATCCAGTCGTTGGAGAGCAGCAGGTCGAGGTAGTTCAGCCCCTGGCACTGCCTGGGGCTGATCTGGCTCCCGTAGCGCCGCCACGCCTCCATCATCCAGCCCGCGAAGTCCGGGTCGCTCGGCTCCGTCAGCGTCGCGACCCAGTTGAAGACGTAGGCGAAGAACCCCGGGAAGCCCGCGTCGCCCAGCACGGGGAAGGCGCCGTGCCCGCAGCGTGGGTCGTCGGCGGTGATGAGCCTCGCGAGGAACGCGAAGATTTTCTTGAACCGCTCGTCGGCGAAGAAGTCGCGCACGCCCGCCTGCCGCAGCGCGACCATGGGCGGGACCAGCAGCGCCGCCATCGTGTAGAAGGTGTAGGTCGCACTCTCGATCCAGGCCCCGCAGGGGAAGACGAAGTCGGTCAGTTCGCGGTCGAGCAACTCGACGGAATCCTGCAGCCAAGCCTCGCTTTGCGAATGCCCCGGAAAGGCCAGCGCGAGCATGATCGCCGTGCCGTACAGCTCCTCGTGGAAGTTGTGCGGAAGGTTGTCGATGTTGTGGTAGTTGTAGTCCGACTCCCTGCTGGGGAACCAATGCGTGCGGTGGATCGAGCGCGGGTGGTCGGAGTGGTGGAGCAGGGCCTCGCGCGGGAAGTAGTCGCGGTCGGCGATCTTGTGCCCCAGGAACGCGCAGCCCGCGCGGAACCATTTCTCCTCCGCCGGCGTGAAGACGCCCTCGCCCGCGACCATGTCGTAGAACTGGATCCAAGGGCGCATCCCGCGTCCCAGGTTGATGTACGAGCTGGCCGAGCCGGCGAGGTTGCCCAGCGGCGAGAGAAATCCCTCGAGCCGATGGCGCAGGCCCGTGAGGATCATCTCCTTGGTCCGCATCGCCGCCTCGCGCCGCCCCGTCACCAGCCAGGCCGTCGGCGGGTCGGCCTTTGAGTTGGGGTCCTGGTCGCCCCACGTGCCGGAGTGGTAGCGGAAGTACTCGCCGGGCAGCGCCGGGTCGAGCCGGTCCACGTAGGCCTTGATCGAAGGGATCCGCGCCGCCCGCTCGCGCAACGCGGGGATGTCGCCCGGCGAGAGCATCACCCGCGGCCGCTGCACGGGGCCGTCGTCCCACGCGAGCGTCATCTCCTTCACACCGTCGAGCGGCGCGTCGAACCGGCGAACGATCCGCTGGGCCAGCAGCCCGGTCCAGTCCTGCGTCCACGACTCCGGCGCGTCGGACGAGTGCGCCTCGATCCCGAGGCACCACTCGCGGTGCCCCGCCTTGATGACGAAGTGGAAGGCGACCGCCTCGGCCGATTCGTTCACCTCGATCTGGTTCTCTGCCGGGTAGAGCCACGACCCACCGTTGACGCCGCTGACGGAGACGCGCCCCACGCCCTCACGGGCGTAGCCGTAGAAGACGTAGTCGTCGGGGACATAGATCCCGCCGTAGTTGGGCAGCGTGATCGCGCCGAGGTTGCGATGGCTGCCGCGCTGGAGCTTGCTGACGCGCAGCGGGCGGTCGGCGTAGCTCTGAAGCGAATGAGTGAAGCCGACGCTCGGCTCGAGGCCCGGGGCGACATCGAGGTCCCAATGGGCGAGGTGGTTGATGCAGGAATCCTCGATCACGTGCGCGTAGGCGTCGCCCGCGCCGAGCCGGATGCGGACGACGTAGCGTTCCTCGCCCTTGCAGCGGTAGGCGACCCGGAAGGTTGACCAAAGCGGGCCCGATTCGACGCAGGCGGTGCGCACCTCGTCGAGCTCCGCGGCGGCGGAGAGCGTGATCGCGCTGCGCCCGATCCATCCGCCGTCGCCAAGCCGGAGGGCGAGGATCGGCCCGGGGATCGCTTCGCGCGAGACGAATTTCTGCGTGGCCGGCAGCCGCAACGAAATGGCGTCGTTGCTGATCTCGAGCGATTCGCCTCCCGACGTGGCCGCGACCGCCGGGCCGGGGTTCTGCCCCTTGGCGGCGGCGACCAGCCTGAACGTGCGCGAGCCGAGCCGCGGGAGACGATCGACCTTGAAGAAGACCCGCGGCTTGCCGCCTTCGCGCACGACCTGCGCCGGCGTCGATCTCCCCTGCTCGTCGATCACCGCCACCGCGGCGTCTGCCGGCAATTCGGCGTCGAAACCGACGAGTTCGTCGGCCCACTCATGGTCGAGATGCTCATGGAGGACAAAGCTGGCCAGGACGGCCGCGGGCGTCGCGCTGGAACTCATGCTCGGAGGCTCCGGCAAAAAGGGGGCGGCCGTCGGTCTCCCGCGTCGCGGGCCCCCATCGGCCGGGCAACAGATTACCGCCGGAAGCCAAGGCGTGCGGCGGGGCGCTCTCTCATCAGGCGAAACCTGATCAAAGACGGACACTGTGTCCCCGTCTCTGATCAGGCTGCGCCTGATGGGAAAGTGGCCCGGTCTCCCGCCCCTCACCCCAACCCCAGCAACCCCAGCAGCGAATCAAGTTGGCTGTAGTCGGGCACGATCAGGTCGGCCCCCGCGGCGATCAGCCGCGAGCGCTTCGCGGGGTTGAACCCGAACCCGCGGATCTCGTCGCTCGCCACCCCGATCGCCATGCCGCCGCGCTTGTGCGTCTCGCGCATCTCCACCGGACCGTCGCCGAAGGTGGCCATCGCGGCGCCCTCCAGCCGGTGCTCCTCGATGATGCGGTCCATCACCACCTTCTTCGCCTCGACGTCGACCTTGCCCACCGCGCCGAAGATCCGCCCTTCGAACAAGCCGGCGTATCCCATCGCGCGAGCCTCAGCCTCGACGTCGCCCTGGTCGGTCCCGCTGGCGAGGTAGAGCTTCACGCCCTTCGCGTGCAGCCGCTCCAACAGCAGCCGGGCGTTCTTGATCTGGAAATCGCTGGGCTGCAACCCGCCCCGCTCGAGCTTGGCGATCCGCTGCCGGACCATCGCCATCAGGGCCTCGTTGTAGAGCCCCTTGTAGGCGTGCATGTCGAGCACCTGGTCCGTCGGCACGCAGCCGAATTGCCGGACGAGCTCGACCAGCCCGCGCATCTGCACCAACGTCTGCACGCCGGTGGTGCGGTCGATGAACCCGCGCACCACCTCCTGCGCCTTCTCGTAGAGCCCCAGGTCGGCGTCGTCGTGGCGCGGGCCGAGGATCGCGCGGAGCATCATCGGCTCCATGATCCGCTCCCAGCCCTCGCGCAGGGTCGAGAGCGTCCCGTCATGGTCGAAGACCACGTGGCGCACCGCGACCTCGCCCTTCCCCCGCCGCTCCGGCAAGGGGCGGACAACCTCGAACTCCGTGCCCGGGAGGTGGCGGGCGGCGCGCGGGTCGCTCGCGAGCTCGGGGAGGTAGACGTAATCGGGCTCGGGGCCGACGGCGCGGATCTCGGCGGGCGTCGCGGTGCCGGTGGTCTGCAGCTTGCGCACGGTCACCGAGGCGGCGATGTTCGCCAGCCTCGCTGCCTCGACCGCGTCCCCGCCCGACGCCAGCACCGCCGCGAGCGTCGCCACCACGGTGTCGCCCGCGCCGACCGGGTCGGTCTGCTCGAGGATCTGGATGCCGGGGACTTCCTCCATGCCGCCCGCGTGGGCGACGAGGATCCCGCGGGCCCCGCGCGTCACGAAGACGTCGTGCCCCGTGCGCTCGCGCAGCCGCCGCGCCAGTTCCCGCGCCTGCTCCGCGGGGACCGTCTCGTCCAGCGCCCGCGGCTCGCCCAGCAGGCGCGAGGCCTCATGGGCATTCACCTTCAGCATCGCGCCCTGATAAAGATGGGCCCGGTGCCGCGAGTCGACGATGAACCGGCAGCGCGGGTGGGCCGCGACCACGGCATTGATCTTCTCGATCATCTCGAACGGGCTCATCCCCGCGGGCACCTGCTGGTTGAGGATCACCACGTCGCTCGCGGCCGCCGCCCTCGCCAGCGCCTCGGCCAGCCGCTCGACCGACCGGGGCGAGAGGCGCTCGAAGGCGCCGAAGTCGATGCGGTTCTGCTCCGCCTCGCCGATGCAGGGCTTGGCGTAGACCAGCGTCTGCCAGGCCGAGTCGGCCACGAGCATCTCGCGCGTCCCCGCGCCGACGCCGCCGAGCATGTCGAGCAGTTGTCTCCCGAACAGGTCCTCGCCCACGAGCCCGACCGCCTCGACCGCGCCGACGCCCAGGGCCGCGAGGTTCGCCACCACGTTGCCCGCCCCACCGAGGCTGTAGCGCTGCCGACGGACCCGGCGGACGGGCAGCCCCGTCTCGATCGACATCTCGTTGTCGTCGGGCTCGATGAGCCAGTAGGCGTCGACGCAGAAATCGCCGAAGACCGCCACGCGGGCCTTGGGCAGGACGGCGAGGCGTCGTTCCATCCAATTTGATCCGGCGTCATGCGTCATCGGTCAGTTCCCGGAGCGGAGTTCGCGACGAGCGGCGTGGCCTTCATCGGCCTTCGAGCCGAGCCAGGAGATTCGCCAGCACCACGCGGTTGTCGCCGCAGAGGTAGTCGAGCCTGCCGCCCATGCGGTGGAAGGTCTTGCAGAAGCGCAGGTAGTAGGCCGGGTTTTCCTTGGGGGGCTCGCCCCTGGACCAGTCCCACCCGCCGCCGTCCTGCAGGTCGACGATGGCGATGGTGTGGTCCTTCACGGCGGGCCGCCCCTCGCCGAGCAGCAAATTGTTCGCGGCGCTGAAGGCCTTCTCGAAGACCTGCGGGCTCATGATCGCGGAGCCGACGGAGAGGTAGACGCCGCCGGTGAGGTTGAGCACGCCGTGCGCGAAGACGCGGGCGTCGGCGCCCGAGGTCCGCCCGATCGCCCCGCCGTGGAACATCGGGTGGTTGACGATGATGTCGTACCCGATGCCGGGGTGGACCGTCAGCGGCACGCGGTGTTCATACGCGCAGGCGAGCGTCGAATATCGCTTGTAGGGATGCTTGACCGCCACGCGGCCGCCCGCGAGGCCGAAGCGCCGCATCGTCGCGAGCAGGTCGGCCCGCGCGCCCGCCAACGGGTCGTCCGGCCGTGCGCAGATGGCGTCGGCGAGCGCGGCGGGCATCGGCAGCGCCAGGCCGTCCTCGGCGATCATTTTTCCAACCGATTCGCCCAGCCCCATCCCCTCGGCCGCACCGACGATGGCCGCGAGGTTGATCCACTTGCCGGTCTCGTCCCACGAGCCGAAGCGGCCGGCCGGCGCGTTATCGCGCACCGACTCGCTCGACCTTCCGAGGAACGCGAACTCCCAATCGTGGATCACGCCCGCCCCCTGCGTCGCCAGGTGCGTGAGCCAGCCTTTCTCGATCAGCGCGTTGAGCAGCGTGCCGGCGCCGTTCTTCACGAGGTGAGCCCCGTAGGTCAGCATGACCGACGCCCCGCGGGAACGGGCCGCTTGGATGCGGTTGGCGAGTTCGTCGATTTGAGGTGCAAGCGGGCCCGCATCGGGCGGCGGCGCATTCGGCTGCGCCGCCTCCTTCTCGATCTCGATGTAGCTCCGCCGCGCCGCCAGAGGCAGGACTTGCAGGCGTGTGGCGTCGATCGCGTCGTAGGGCATGGCGTGTCGCGTCTCCGAACCGGGGGCCGAGCCGGCGCGTTCATCCCGCGCACGGGCGCTCAGGGCTTCTTGGCCGGTGGCTGCCGGTCGTCCCACCGCCCCAACGGGAACGGCCGCGCGTCGACGGGCTCGTTCAGCCGGCGGTAGCGCGGCCCGCGCGTCCAGTGCGCCTTGCCGTGGAAGAGCGGCCGGAGCGATTCGGGGATCCGCTCCTTGAAGCCCGGGCTGAGCGAGCCGTCGTCCCAATAGGGAAAGAGCGTCGGGCCGTAGCCGGTGATAATGATGCAGCGCTCGCGGTCGGACCTAATCTGCCCCGTCGCGTGGATGAGCGTCTCGGGGAAAAGCAGCGTCGAGCCCGCCGGCGCGACGACCTGGTGGATCAGCGAGCGGTCCTCGTAGGCGCAGGCGACCAAGTCGGCCTCGGGCACGTCGATCTTGTGGCTGCCGGCGACCACCACCGTCCCGCCGTCGTCGGGCCCCAGCTCCGTCAGGTTCGTCAGGGTCTTGACGAAGCTGCAGTGGAAGAGCCCGTTCATGCTGTGTGTGCCGAAGGGGATGTCGGTGCCGCGGTGGAAGCCGAACTTGGGGACCGGGTCCTTCGACCACTCGGGGTCGCGGCTGTTGAGGTGGGCGTTCATCTCCACGATCCGCGCCTCGCAGCCCATGACCTCCTCGCACATCGCGACCAGCCGGGGGTGCGTGGCGTAGGCGGTGACGACCGGGTCGGCCTCGATGATGTTGGCCATGAAGCGGTGGTGCGGGCGGTTGTCGAGCAGGTAGGCCTGGTTGACCCGCGGCCCCTTGCCGGTGGGGTCGCCCAGCTCCAACAGCTTCGCGCGGAGCCGGCGGAGCGCGTCGAGCATCGTGCCGACCTCGTCGGCGCTGAGCACGCCGGGGACGACGACGTAGCCGTGGAGATCGAAGTGGTACCGCTGGGCGGGGGTTAGCGCGGGGAAGGGCCGGTCGAAGGTGAAGGGGATGCTCATGGGAACGCGATGGTAACCGTGATGAAACGCGAGGGCGAGGGGAGGGAAAAGCGTCGCGGAAACGCGGGGCGACTGCCGCTCATTGGGGCCAATGCCGCGCGATCTTCCCGCGGAGGAAGGCCACGCTGCGGCGAAGTTGCTCGACGCCCTCGACGCCATCCTCGACGCTGATCCAACTGTCGAAGCCCACGCCCGCGAGTTCGCCGAAGATCGCGTCGTAGTCGTTGAGCCCCTTGCCGATCTCGCCGTGGCGGAGACGTCGCGCGTAGCCGACGCTGTCCTCCTCCTTGCGGAGGTCCTCGATCGTCCCCTCGGCCAAATACCGGTCGCTGGCGTGCATGGTCAGCACGCGATGTTTCACGCGGCGGAGCAGGTCGAGCGGATCTTCCCCAGCAAGGATGGTGTTGCTCGGGTCGTAGTTCACGCCAAAGTCGGGGGAGTCGATCCGCGCGATGAGTTCGCAGAAGACGTCGGCCTTCTGGGCGAACTCGGGGAACTGCCAGTAGTTGTCCTTGTAGTGGTTCTCGATGACGAGCCGCACGCCGCAGGCCCGCGCGTGCGGGAGGCAGGTCTCGATGCAATCGGCCGCGAGGCGCACGCCCTCGGCCCGCGAGACTTCGGGCCGGCGCTGGCCGGAGAGCACGCGGCAATACTGCCCGCCCAGGGCCGCGGCCATGTCGATCCAGCGCTTCTCCAGGTCGATCTGCTGCTGGCGGAACGCGGCGTCGGGATGCGTGAAGTCGGGCGAGCAGCAGAGCATCGGCACGCAGAGGCCCGCGTCTTCCGCCATTTTGCGCGCCGCCGGCCACTGCGCCGGCTCGCGCAGCTCGATGAACCCCGCGTAGTGCTCGACGCCGTCCAAGCCCAGATCGGCGGCGATCGCGACCCACTCGCGCAGTTTCATCTTGCCCGTGAGCACCAGGTCATCGATGAACGCCTTGGGGAACGCGGCCAATCGAGGCATCGTCGATCATCTCCTGTTGGAATCTCGCGAAACGCTCAGAGCTTCTTCGGCGGATTCCTGCCGATGAACGGGAACTGCCCCAGGTCGACCACGCTGCCGCTCACGGGCCGGCTCTCGTCGCCAACCCAGAAGACCGCCGCCGCCGCGATCGTCTCGGCGGGGATCAGCCCGCCCGAGGGCGCCCACATCGCCGGCAGCTTCGTGTGCCAATCGTCGGGCACGACGGTGACGTCGGCGATCGTGTCGCGCGGGACCCACGCGGCGTTGTTCACCACGGCGTCGACCGCGCCGAAGAGCTCGAAGGCCCGCGCCACCACCCGCGCCGGGGCCGCAGGGTCGGCCAGGTCGTCCAGGTGCAGCATCGCCATCGGCCCGAGCGAGGCGACCACGGCCGCGCCCAAGTCGGCCTCGACGCCGTGCACCAGCACGCGGGCGCCCTCGGCGACGAACCGCCTCGTGATCGCCTCGCCGATGCCGGTCGTGCTGCCCGTGACGATGATCGACTTGTGCTGCAGTCGCTTCACCGCCCGGGCTCCAGCACGGCCTTGGCGATCTGCCCCGAGTGCATCTTCTCGAAGGCCTCGTGCCAGCCGGCGAGCGGCCAGACGCCGCCGATGATCGGCGTGACGTCGAACTGCCCGCTGGCCGCGAGCTCGATCACGCGCTCCCAGACCGGCCAGTTGTGGCTGAAGCTGCCCTGCAACGTGACGTTCTTCTGCACGAGCGGGTCGAGCGAGAAGCCCAGCGGCTGCGGGCCCCAGCCGACCTTGGTGATCCACCCCGCGGGGCGGACGATCTCCAGCGCGGTCTTGAGCGTGGCGGAGACGCCAGCGGCGTCGATGACGACGTCGACGCCCAGCCCGTCGCCCGCGCGGGCCCAATCGACGAGGCCGTCGACGATGGGGATGCAGTCGTAGGCCTTGGCGATGTCGAGCCGGACGCGGTCGCGCTCGAGGCCCGCGACGGCGACGATGGCTCCGCGCTGGCGCGCCATCGCGCCGCAGAGCAGGCCGATGGGCCCGGGGCCGAGGACCACGACGCGGTCGCCCGGGGCGATGCGGGTGTGGTTCGCGACGGCGTTGTAGGCCACGCAGCAGGGCTCGGTGAGGGCGGCCTTGGTGAAGGAGAGCGAGTCGGGCAGCTTGTGGAGACAGCGGGCGGGGACACGGACGAACTTGGTCATCGCGCCGTCGACGCCGTAGCCGAAGCCCTTGCGGTTGGGGTCGAGGTTGTAGAGCCCGCGCCGGGTCATCGGGCTGGCGGGGTCGATCACCGCCGCGGTCTCGCTGACCGCGCGCTGGCCGACATTCCAGCCCGCCACGCGGTCGCCCACGGCACGGACGACGCCGGCGAACTCATGCCCGAGCACCACCGGGTAATTCACGGGCCAACTGTGGTCGGCCGTCCATTGGTGCAGGTCGCTCCCGCAGACGCCGACCGCGGCGACCTCCAGCAGGACGTCGTCGGGCCCGATCGAGGGGGTAGGCAGGTCGCGCAGCTCGACGCTGAATTTCTGCGGGGCGAAGTTGACGACCGCCGTTTGTTTCTCAGCCACGCCGGGATCTCCCGTTGAAGTTGGTTCGATTGTGCGCCGATCAGGCTGTCCGGTCAGGCCTTGGCCGCGCCGCGCCCGACCTTCACGTCGCCGTAGGCGTGGACCTTTTCGCAGATCAGCCGGAGCGATCCCTCGACGTCGCCTGCCGCGGTGCGGAAGGCGTCGGCGTCGATGGTCAGCGGCGCGCCGAGCACGACCAGCGGGGCCCCGTATTCCGGCGTGCGGATCGCCTGCTCGATGCTCAGCCCCCCCACCGCCTGCACGGGCACGCCCACAGCCGCGACGACCTCCCGGAGCTGGTCCATCGGGCTGGGCATGCGCTGCCCGCGGGCGGCGATGCCGCGGCGCTCGTCGTAGCCGATGTGGTGGACGATGAAGTCGCAGCCGAGCTCCTCAAGCTCGCGGGCGGCGGCGACCATGTCGGGGCAGGCCATGTTGTCGCCCATGATCTTCACGTTGAGGTCGCGCCCCGCCTTGGCGACGCAGCGGATGGTCTCGGCGTGGGCACGGGCCATCACCACCACGTGGGTCGCCCCCGCCTTGGCCATCAGCTCGGCCTCGAGGTAGCCGCCGTCCATCGTCTTGAGATCCGCGACGATCGGCACGCCCGGAAAACGTTCGCGCAGGGCCCGCACACCGTTCATCCCCTCGGCGATGATCAGCGGCGTGCCGGCCTCCAGCCAGTCGACGCCGGCGCGCAGCGCCATGGCCGCGGTCTCCAGCGCCTCGGGAATGGTCACGACGTCGAGCGAGATTTGGACGATCGGCCGCATGCCGACCATTTGAGCAGACAGGCGAGCACTGTCAAAACCGCGGGCTTGGCCGAAAACGACCGAGGCCACGCGTCGCATCCTGGCGACACGCGGCCTCGAGTCGACTCAGCTTCGTGAATTCAAGTTCGCGAAAGGAGGCTCAATCCTGCGGCGTGATCTCCGGCACCTCGATGCCCAGCGCCGTGGCCAACTCGATGGCGTGGTCCTGCTCCTCGATCAGGATCTCGCGGATGATCTCGCTCAGGGCGTATTCCTCCAGGCTCTCGGCCTGCTTGAGGCGGGTTCGGTAGTGGCCGATGGTCTCGACCTCGTTGTCGAGGTCGAACCGCAGCATCTCCTTCGCGTCCGCGCTGGTCTTCACCGGCTTGGGCACCGTCGTCGGGGCCCCGCCCAGATAGTCGATCTGCTTGGCGATCTTGATGGCGTGCGCCAGCTCCTCGCCAGCATGCACCTCAAGCTCCTTGGCGATGTGCATGTACTGCGCGCCCTTGAGCACCTGGCTGTAGTTCACGTAGGC
>JAPLMQ010000272.1 GCA_026386955.1 Planctomycetota bacterium | reverse complement strand
TGACGCCCGGTTAGAAGTGCTGCGTCTGGTCGAAGAGGTGTCCCGCTCGATACCGGAGTTCAATGCTACCGCGTTGAAGGGCAGGGACCTCACCACGCAACTACGCCCCTACTGCGGCGACAGTGCGATCGCCGACATGCTGCTGGCGCGGGCCGACGGCGCCCCGGAGCGGTTCTACAGCATGTCGTCGCAGATCGCGGCGGAGCGGAACGACTATTACCTCGAGCTCGAGGCGGCGCAGCGAGGCTGCCTGGACATCACGCGCTGGGTGACATGGTTCCTGGGCTGCCTCGGACGGGCGATCGACGGCGCCGACCAGGCGCTCGCCGCGGTGCTGGGCAAGGCGGAGCTCTGGCGGACGATCAACCAGCACTCCATCAACGACCGCCAGCGCCGGGTGATCCATCGGCTGCTCGACGACTTCAAGGGCGTGCTGACCACCTCGAAATACGCCAAGCTGGCGAAATGCTCGACGGACACGGCCCTGCGCGACATCCGCGAGATGGCCGAGTGGGGCGTGCTCGCGCAGAACCCCGGCGGGGGGCGCAGCACGAGTTACCGGTTGGCCAAGCTGTGACGCGATGACGAGTGAGGGCACGCCACGGATCGAGCCGCGACGGACCCCTCACATCGGCACCAACTTCAGCGCATTCTGGTGCGAGATCTTCGCCCAAACGTCCGCGGGCAAATCGCAGGTCTTGAGGAACGTCGCCAGCTCGTTGCCGTAGTAGTCGCGGCCGAAGAGCAGGCGGTCGGCGAACTTCTCGAGGAAGCGCTTGCCGTGGGCGGGGTCGCGGGAGATGGCGCGGAGGGCCGAGCCGGCGGAGAGGTCGGCATAGAGGTTGGGGTATTTCTCGAAGAGCGGGTAGAGGCGGCCGCCGGGGGTGACGGGGCCGGTGGGGTAGCTGCCGCCCTGGGCGTCGGCGTCGCCGCTGATCTCGCGCCAGAAGCCGGGGGCGTGGCCGATGAAGATCGTCTCGGGGCAGGCCTGCAGGGCGCGCTCGAGGTTGGCGACGGTCCCGCCGTACCACATGGATTGGAAGACCATGTTGCCCTTGGCGTCGGGGAGGTAAGGCACGTCGAGGTGGAGGACGACGGGGCACTTGAGCCTGCCCGCGGCGCGGAAGAGGTTCAGGCTGCGCGGGTCGTCAAAGAGGATGCGGAACTTCCATTCGCCGCAGATGCGGACGTTGTGGATGCGGACCGCCGACTCGAAGAGCGCGGGGGCGTCGCCCTGCGCGGGGTGCGGGCAGTAGCCCACGACGAAGCGCTTGGGATAGTTGCGGCGGGCGGTGAGGAGGTCGGTGAGGGGGATGCCCGGGTGCGTGCCGTCGCCGCGGGCGTGGATGGGGTTGAGGACGCTGTGGTAGCCCGGGCTGTCGTCCTCGCGGGGGATGTCCCAACTCAGGAGCCAGGCGAGGTCGACGCCGTTCTCGTCGAGGTCGGCGACGAGGCCGGCGTCGTCGCGGCCGTGCCAGAAGACGTGCTGGTGGGAGTCGATGAGCATGGGTGGAGGTCCGTGTTGCGTGGTATTCGAAGAGGGTTGAAGAGCGAGGATTGTCGAGCGCGGGGCGGCGGATGTCGAGTGCGGCGGCGCGTCGTGCGGTGACGCGACGAACTTGTCTGATCAGAGCCGGGGACTGTGTCCCCGTTTTTCAGGCGCCAGGCGGTACTCCGCCGCGCGCGACGTGCGGGCCTTACATTCTCGTCGCGATCCACGGCGAGGCAGCGTCGACAGCATTCTGTGGGAGCATCCTTGGCTTGCCGCGTCTCCCAAGCTTCCGACGAGTCGTGCGAGCGGAGTACCGCTGCGCGCCCGATCGACGGACACACAGTGTCCGGCTCTGATCAGACTCGACTCACCTCGCTCGCTTTCATCACGCACGTTCGCCGCGCGGCGGGACGAGCCGCAGCGCGTTGCCCCCGAGAATCTTCGCGAGGACGTCCTCGGGCAGCCCCAGGCTGCGGATGAACGGCAGCGGCTCCGCCTGGTCGCGGTCGCGGCCGAAAAGCAGACGGTCGGCGAACTTGATGAGGAACCGGCGGGTCGCGTCGCGGTCGCGCGACATCGCCGTCAGCCCACTGTTCGCGGATAGGTCGGCCCAGAGGTTCGGATATCGCTCGAACATCGGCTCCAAACGCCCGCCGGGGACGAGCGGCCCCTCGGGGCAGGGCTCGCGCCGCGTGTCTGCGTCGCCACTCAGCTCGCGCCAAAAGCTCGGGGCGTGGCCGATGAAGACCGTCTCGGGGCAGGCCTGCAGCGCGCGCTCGAGGTGGTGGATCGTCCCGGCGACCCAGACGCTCTGGAACCCCGCGGGGTCGTTGGGCGGGAGCCAGGGCGTGTCCATGTGGAGGACGACGGGGAGCTTGAGCCTGCCCGCGGCGCGGAAGAGCTCCAGGGCCCGCGGGTCGTCGAGCGGCATGCGGTAGCTCCACTCGCCGCAGACGCGCACCCCGTGCATTTTCACCGCCGCCTCGAGCTGCGCGACGGCGGAGCGGTCCCACGGCGAAGGGCAGAAGCCGGGGACGAAGCGGTCGGGATACCGCTTGCACGTGGCGACGACGTCGATGAGCGGCATCGCGGCGTGAGTGCCGTCAGGGCGGGCCCGCTCGGGGTTCGTCCCGCGCATGTAGCCCTTGAGGCTCTCCGCCGGTGTGAGGAACCACGTGAGGATCCACGCGCGGTCGATGCCCAGCGCGTCCATCTCGGCGACCACGGCCTCGGGGCCGAGGCCGCAGTAGTAAACGTGGTTGTGGCTGTCGATGATCATGGGGCGTGGGGCACGGAGTCCTCGCGCATGCGTGCGTCCATCACGCCTTGAACACGGACTTGATCGCGTCCTTGATCGGCCCCTCGACGCCCTTGGTGATCTCGGTCCACCCGGGCTCGATCTCATACCCGCCCTCGTCGAAGGCGGCGTCGTAGGCGATGTATTTCAGGAAGCTGTCGCCGTAGGCGGAGACGAGCACGGGGCGGGGCGAGAGCGAGCGGGCGAAGAACTGGTACTCGATGAGCAGCTCGCTGGGGAGGAAGAGCATGTCGACCGGGCCGAGCGCGAGGCGGACGACGCGGAAGGGATAGGTGTGGATGCCGCGGCGGATGCGGTCGAGCTTCATCGCGGCGAGGTACTTGCCGCCCACCGCCATCTCGGGCCCGCGCACGGCGGCCTCGAGGTCGGCCGCGGACTGGGGGATCAGCGCGAGCGGGAGCTGGATGATCTGCTCATGCCACGTGAAGCCGTCGACGGGCTGGGGCGTGGCCGCCTTGGCGAAGGCGCCGCGCACGCCGTCGTAGAGGCGGACGCCGAAGACGTGGCGGTTGCGCACGCGGTCGGGGGTGGTGTATTTCCCGGCGGTGATGTCGCCCGCGCAGCCGGTGAAGTAGAGCGGGAACACGTTGGGCTCATGGGCCTGGAAGAGGTCGAGGGCGAGGCCGATGGTGTCGCCCGAGACGCGCCGGCGACCGTCGGAGACCTGCGGGTGCGACGTGTAGAACATGGCCGCAAGGAACGGCTTGCCCGCGGGGTCGAACATCACGGCCTGGCGCAGCATCGGGTCGATGCGCCCCTCGGGCTGGTCGCGCACGGCGGCGTCGCGGGTGACGCTCCAACGGACGTGGCACTTGCCCTGGGCGTCGATCACCCGGCGGTTGCTGGCGAACTGCTCGACGGCATGCTCGCCCAGCGCGAGCCCCGCGAGGGTCGTGCCCGGGCCTGTCAGCGCCGTCCGCACGGCGTTGGCGGCGTCGGCCAGCACGCGGGAGAAGTAGGCCTCGTCATGCACGGGGGGCGACTGGGGCGAGAGCTCCTGGATGACCGCGTGGGCCTCCTCGTCGATCAGCGGGACGTCGTGTGTGTGGTTGCTCTGCAGGGCGACCCGGCTGGCGGGGATGTTGGCCGCGGAGCCCAGGGCCTCCTCGAAGCGCCGCTGCGACTTTCCGCAGAGGTAGCAGTAGTCGATCGCCGCGACGACGCAGCGCTGCCTGCCCGAGGAGAGGACCATCCCGCGCAGGAAGATCGGCGTCTCGACCGAGAGCGAGGTGGTGTGCAGCCCGCCGCAGAGGAAGCCGCCGACGGCGGGCGTGACGTCGACCTTGAAGGGATGGACGGTGATGGGGTTGGCGGGAGGTATGGTGGCCTCGTCTCGTTTGAAAGGTTGTCAGGGGTTGCGCCGCGACGATGCATCAGTGCGAGCCGCAGCTCGACGGCGCATGACGATGCACTACGACGGAAATGATCACGCCGCCCCGACCGACGCAAGCTGCTCGTTCGCGACCTCGAGGATGCGCTGGTCGTCCCACACTTCGAGCGGGGCATACGGCGCGTGCGACGGGCGGTAGGGCTGGTTGCTCGACTTGCTGTAGCAGCAGATCAGGCTCCAGCGCGGGTCGGGGCTGGTGTTGGGGTCGGAGCGGTGGAGGGTGTTGCAGTGGAAGAAGACGGCCGACCCGGGCTCCATCTCGACGTAGACCAATTCGAGGCGCTTGGCGATCTCGGCGACGCGCTCGGGGTTGGCGCCGACCTGGTCGCCGAAGCGCCCGTGCTCGATGCGGCCGAGCAGGTGCGAGCCCTTGAGGACCTGCAGGCAGCCGTTGGCCTTGCTCGCGCGGTCGACGGCGATCATGCAGCTCGCCAGGTCGGGGGCGAGGAAGCCGTCGTTGTACCAGTAGCCGTAGTCCTGGTGCCATTCCCACGCCCCGCCGACGATCGGCTCCTTGACCATCATCTTGTGGTGCAGGTGATAGACCGGGCCGCCCAGGAGCTGCTCGGTGGGCGGGACGATCTTGTCGCTGTGGACGAACGCGCCGTAGATGTTGCGCGTGAGCTGCATGGTGATGGCGATCTTGCTCTCGCCGCCCTTCGCGTCCTTCATGATGCCCGCCTTGCCGACGAAGACCGGGTCGTTGCGGGCGATCTTGAGCAGCATCTCGACCAGCGGCCCGGAGAAGAGGCGCGGGACGATGAGATAGCCGTCGCGGTGGAAGGCGTCGATCTGCGCGGGGGTGAGGACGAGGGACATGGGGACTCCGTCATTTCACGGGTGAAACACAAGGATGGGCAACTTAAGTTGCCCATCCTTCATGTGCGCGGGAGGACGTTCATGCGAGTTGCGCCCGTTCCTTTTCGATCCGTTCAAGTTGTCGTTTGCCCACCTCGAGCACCTTCGAGTCGTCCCAGCGCTCCAGGTGGTTGTACGTCGGATGCCCGCCCGTCTCGCGGTAGGGGTTGTTGCGGGCGGCGTTGTAGCAGCAGATCAGGCTCCAGCGCGGGTCGGGGCTGCGGTTCTGGTCGGAGCGGTGGAGAAGGTTGCAGTGGAAGAAGCAGGCCGAGCCCGGCTCGAGCTCGACGTACACCAGCTCCATCCGCTTCATCGCCTCGGTGACGCGCTCCATGTTCGCGCCGGTCTGCTCGCCCGCGCTGCCATGCTCGATGCGGCCCATGAGGTGCGAGCCCTTGAGCACCTGCAGGCAGCCGTTGCCCTTGTGGGCCCGGTCGACGGCGACCATGCAACTGGCCATGAACGGGAAGAGGCAGAAGTTGAATTTGTACCAGTAGCCGTAGTCCTGGTGCCATTCCCACGCCCCGCCGACGTAGGGCTCCTTGACCATCATCTTGTGGTGGAAGTGGTAGACCTCGCCGCCGAGCAGTTGCTCCATGGGGTCGACCACGCGGTGGGCCCGGACGATCGCGGCGTAGACGGTGTCGCCCAGGTCGTTGCGCAGCGCGAGCTTGGAGACGCCGCCCTGCGCGTCCTTGCGCCCGTTGGCCTCGCTGGCGAGGGCGACGTCGGCCTTGGCGATCTTGAGCAGGACGTCCATTTCCTCGGCGTTGAAGAGCTTGGGGACGATCAGGTAGCCGTCCTGCTCGAACTGCTGGACCTGCGCGGGCGTGAGCGGCGGATTGGCGGGCATGGCGGGGCTCCGAGACGGGGGCGGAGAAGGGGAAACAAGCGAATTGTCGGGTGTTCGGTGCGCGATGTCCAGAGATCGGGGCCGATCCATCGCGTGGATGATTCGTCTCAATTGTTCTCGGGCAGCCACCCCAGCAGGTCGTGGGCTCCGGCGTGGTCGTAGATCCTTTGCTCCATGTCGCCCGTGACCGTCAGCGCGAAGGCCCCGGGCTTGCCGCAATCCAAGGCCGCGAGGAACAGCCGACGGGTGTCGTTGGGCCCCAAGTTGCAGTCGTTGAACCGGACTTCGGGGCGATATTCCTGGCCGGCCCACTCCCGCTCATGGCGCGGGCGAATCAGCCTCAGCGCGATCACCGTCGAGCCGGGGAACTCCACCGCGGCCGCTTGGCAAAGGAACTCGCCCACACGCTTCGACATCCCATAGGGCTCCCATGCCGTGGTGGGCATGGTGTCGTCGATGCGAGGCATCGTGGAGTAGTCCTTGTGGACATTCATCGTGCTGGCGTAGATGAATCGCCGGGCCCCGGCGCGCATCGCCGCGTCGAGGAATCGATAGGCCCCGCGGACATTGACGTCGAACGCCGCGTCGAGGTCGCCGGCGTCGGGCACAGGGCCCGGCTTTGGGCCCACGCCCATCGCCAGGTAGACCACCGCGTCGGGCGCGGGAGCGACGGCATGGGCGACGGCGTCGGGGTCGTTGACGCTGCCGACCACCGTAGCCGCCTCGCGCCCGCGGACCGGACGCAGATCAAAATACCGGCAGTCGTGCCTCGCCTCGAGTGAAGGCAGGATGATCGAGCCGACGTGTCCGGCGGCTCCGACGACAAGCACTTTCATGGCTGCTCCATGATGCGGGGTGGGCAACAGCATGCGCGCCTCACCCGACGCGCACTTCACCCTGGCTGCTCGTCTTCACCTCGCCCGTCGCCAGCTTCACCGTCACCGGGAACGCCATCGCCGCTTCGAACTTCAGCGTGGCCTTTCCTTCCGCGGCCTGCGTGCGCAAAACCAGCGGGCCCACCGGCGTGGCGATGGTCTGCTCGGCGGGCCAGGCGTCGGGCGTGGTGATCGGGCTGAGCTCGACGCCCGTGCCGGTCCAGCGGGCGCCCAGCACCAGCGCGTCGTGGTAGATCGGGTTCGCCAGGTTGTTGCCCATGCGCCCCGAGGCCGCCCAGGCCTCGATCGTCTGCGGCTTGCGCTGCTGGATCTTCGCGAAGCCCGCGGCGACCAGCTTCGGGTCGATCCCCGGGAGGCGGGCCATCTGGGCGTAGATGCGCAGCGCGAGCACGGCCCAGACGCCCCAAGTCGAGTCGGACCACTCCGGGCGGTGGTTGCCCAGGTTGCTCGGGAAGAGCTCGACGTCGTCGCGCAGGAACCGTCCGGAGAGCGTCGCGAGGAGCTGGTGCATCGGGGCGAGGTCGCGCGACGCATCCTCCTCCGCCTCGGCCTCGAGGACCTCGAGCGTGCTGATCATCGAGACGCCGGTCATGTAGAGCGAGGCGTAAAAGCCCGGGTGCGGGCCCGCGCCCATCTGCCCGCCGATGGAGCCGCGGTCGTCGACGACGAGCTTGATCATGCGGATGAACTCGCGGGTGCGGTCGCGCGTGTGCTCGGTGCCCATGAAGCGGCGGAGCAGCGCCCACCCGCCGATCTCGAAGGCGTCGCGCCCCACCGAGCAGCGGGGCCAGTTGGAGCGGAACCAGTTCCAATACTGCTCGGCCACGCTGGTGGCGGTGTCGAAGAGATAGGGGTCGCCCGTCTCGAGGTAGCCCATGAAGACGTCGCGGAATTTCGAGTACGCGCAGGTTCGCCAGCCCCACCCGCCGATCCACTGGTGCACGGTGTACTCGCGGTGGTCGACGGCCAGGTCGGCCCAGTAGTAACAGTAGTCGAGGGCGTCGGCGTAGAGGTCAGCCCGCCCGGTGCGGTAGGCGTTGCGCATGATGCCGATGCCGGTGTCGCCGTCGTTGCCCATCTGGGCGTTGCCGGCGTCGAAGCGCCCACGGGCCATGAGCGTGCGGAGGTGGTCTGCGGTGAGTTCGCCCAGGCGGTCGAACTGGCCCCGGACGGGCAGGTATCCGCCGGGCCAAGGCTCGCCAGCCTCGACGTACCACCACGGGGGGGCGCGGTAGCGGGCGACGACGGGGGCGGCCTCGTCAGAGAGGCTGAACTGGAAGCGCGCGGTGCGGGCGAAGCCGGGGGCCCACTCCTCGCGCGGGGCGGCGGCGAGCTGGGGGTTGAACGTCCTGCTCCACGGACGCCAGAGGAGGTCGCCCGAGTGCCCCTCGAGCCGGCCGGGGTTCTCGGCGCTGGCCATCCCGCGGGCGTCGGCGAGATTGAGCTGCAGGCCGCCCCAGGCGAAGCGGTCGCCGGCGGCCGGAAGCTCGGCCCGGACGGGCGGGAGGTTGATGCCCTTGCCGCCGTTCCCGGAGAAGCGGATCTCGGGCAGGCCTTGGAAGTCGTAGCCCTCGATGTGGAGCTTGGTGTTGAGGAAGTGGGCCGCCACGTTGGCGACGCCGTTGGAGAAGAGCTGCAGGTAGAGGTCGCCCCAAAGGTAGGTGTCGCCGTTGTAGACCACGCCGCCGACGCGGAAAGCCTGCACGACGGAGTTCTCCCAGATCGGGTCGACCTGCACGTTCTGCCACCAAAACGGACCGCCCCCGCCCCCGGTATCGGGCCCGGTCGCGCCGAGTTGGATGACGAGCGTGCGCTGGCCATAGGTCAGCAGGAGTTCGTACTCGACGTAGGTGGTCTCCTCGTAGGGCACGCCGCGGAGGTCGGCGATGTTGTAGAAGGAGCGGGCGGTGAAGGTGAGCTTCTCGCGAGAGATGCGGGTGACGGCGGTCCAGCGCGGGCTCGGCGCGGACGAGGCGGTCTTCGCGGGCGCGTCGGTGAGGCGGAGCGTCTCGGGGACGCCGGCGTTGTCGACGACCCACGCGAGCGATCGGCGAGGGATCTTGTTGCGTTCCCACCAGCCGACGGGGTGCGTCGCCGAGGCGGGATGGTCGACGCGCAGGCTCGGGGCGAGGGCGCGCGGGAGCGGGAGGGAGATCATGCCGACGGAGGCGTCGGCGGGGCCGGTGCGGTCGAGAACCAGATGGTCGAGGAGGCGGGTCAAGGCCGATGTCCTTTCGGGGGGGCCGGGGATTCCGGGGTCCGGGGTCGCGGGCGGCGGGTTGGATGATTGAGGATCGTCGCCGGGCGGGGGTGCGGCATTGTAACGGCGGAGGCGGACGGGAGCAGCGATCGTGCCACGTCGAAGCCGCAAGCCCTTCAGCGCAAATCGAGATTCCAAGCCCACTGATCCCGACGGTACGCCGTCGGGTTCGGTGGGGTCGGGCTCGCGTGAGATCCAGCCCTGATCACCGCGTCCTGAAGGAGATCTCGCGCCGTTGGAACATCCAAAGAACCCCAAGGAACCCCACGGAACACGACGGCGTACCGTCGCGATCCGTGGGCTTGGGCGGAAGGTCGTTCTCCTCACCCCGGCGAGAACAGCCCCTGCTGCCGCGCGGGGTCGAACTTCCACCGGCTGTGGGCAAGCGCGTCCCACGCGGGGACGGTGTAGTGCGGGGCCTGGCTGGGGCGGTGGAGGTCGGTGCCGACGAGGTCGACCAGGCCGTGGTTGCCCAAGGCGTTGGCGCAGGCGCGGACGGTCGAGCCGTACTGCCCCACGAGCGAGCCGAGGTTCACCTGGATCAGCGCCCCGCCGTCGCGCCAGGCGCGGACGTTCTCGTGCTTGTGGTCGAAATGGATGTCTGCGTAGCGCTCGGGGTGGGCGATCACGGGGGTGATCTTCGCGCGACGACAGGCCCCGAGCAGGTCGGGCACGAAGGTCGGCAGCGAGATCGTCGGGAACTCGATGAGCAGGAGCGAGCGGTCGGGCCCGAAGCGAAGCAGGTCGTCGGGCCGGTTCCAGAGCGAGTCCATCAACTGGTTGTCGAGGTAATACTCGGCCCCGAGGGCGAGGCGGAACATCCCCTTGAAGTGGGCGTGGGCGATGGGCTCGAAGAGCCGGAACGACTCGGCGAGGGCTTCCTCGGTGTTCTCGAAGACCTCGGGCTGGATGTGGGGCGTGACGACCGCGCCTTTGTAGCCCAGGTCGACCATGGCCTGGATGATGCCCAGGGCGTGCTCGAGGTCGGGCGCGCCGTCGTCGACGCCGGGGAGGATGTGGTTGTGGAGGTCGAAGCGGACGGCCGCGGGCGAGAGGCCGTTGGGGCTGCGGAACCAGCGGTTGAACCAGCCTGAGAGCCCGGGGCCGAGCATATCGCGTCCTCGAAGCACGTCCTCAACCGGAATCCCCGGGCATTCCCGGCAGCCGCGCGCCTATTTCCGCGGGGTGACGCCGGTCTGGGTCGGCCGCTCGGCCGGGGCACGATCGGGGGCCGGGCGCTCGGCGGCGCGCCCGGGCGCGGGCGGCATGGCCGGCCCGGGCTCGCGGGGCACGGGCTTGGGCGCGGGGGCCGAGACGGCGGCGTTGCTCGAGCCGTAGCCCTTGCCGTACTTCGCCCCATACGTGTCGCCGTAGCTCCCGTAGCGGGTGCCGGTCTTCGACAGGTTGATGATCAGCCCCATGTGCTTGCAGAAGCCCGAGAGGGCCTCGACGTGGGCGCGGAAGACCGAGCGCTCGGTGTGGCCCAGGCGGCAGACCGAGAGCACGCGGTCGACGTGCGACGCCAGCACCGACGCCGTGGCGATCAGCGGGTACGGGGGCGTGTCGATGAGGGTGAACATGTACTGCTCGCGGGCGCGGGCGAGCAGTTCCTGCATGGTGTCGCTGTCGACCAGCTCGACGGGCGTGGGAGGCACGGGCCCGGCGGGGATGACGTCGAGCCGGCGGCCGCCGCCGAGCTCGATGGTGTGGACGATCTGCTCGAGGGTGACCAAGCCGCTGAGGTAGTCGGAGAGGCCCGGCGACTGGGGGATGTTGAAGACGCCGTGGAGGCTGGGGCGGTGCATGTCGCAGTCGATGAGCAGGACGCGCTCGATGCGCTCGGAGCGGGCGAGGGTGGCCGCGAGGTTGGAGACGATGGAGGTCTTGCCGTCTTGGGGCATGGCGCTGGTGATGAGCAGGATCTGCTGGCGCTTGCCGGACATGGCGTGCTGGAGGTTGGCGCGCAGGAGGCGGATCGACTCGACGAAGGGGGACTGGAGCTTGGGCTCGAGGACGGCCGGGGTGTCGCGCGTCGGGGCCGAGCCGCGGTAGGGGATGACGCCAAAGGCCGGGACGTGGATCGCCGCCTTGAGCTCGTCGATGGTGACGAACCAGCGGACGCGCAGGGTCGGGACGATCACCGCCGTCGCCGAGACGAGCATGCCCACCACGAGGGCGGCGCCGACCAGCAGGGGCAGGCCCGGCCAGCTCTCCTTGATCGGGACGAAGGGCTCGTCGACGACGTGGATGTTGGAGATCGTGCTGCCCTCGGCGATCTGGGCCTTCTGCTTCTCCTGCAGGAGGAAGACGTAGAGGCCTTCGAAGAGCTGGGTGGCGCGGTGGTACTCGGAGAGGGCCCGGGCCTTCTCGGGCATCTGGCTGAAGCGCTGGTTGTAGCCGTCGACGACCTTGCTGTACTCCGTGACGTCCTTGCGGGCCTGGCCCAGCGCGTTGTTGAGCGCGTCGGACATGTCCTTGAGCAGCGACTGCCTGACGGTGCGCAGCTCGACGATCGGCGGGTAGTCGGGCTTGAACTGCGTGGCGAGCGCGGCCAGCTGGCCGTTGATGTCGCCCAGCTTCGCCCCCATCTTCTCGAGCATCGGGTCGGCGACGAAGGCGAGCAGGTAGCTGTCGGCCTGGCCCGAGGCGAGCGACTTGGAGACTTGGTCGAGCTGGAGCACGCGGAGCTTGGCCTTGTCGAGGTCGACCTGGTAGGCCACGATCGTCTTGATCTCGGCCTCGAGGGTCTTGTCGATGGCGACGAGGCCGACCTCCTGCTGGTACTTCGCCAGCCGGCTGCTGGCGTTGTCCATGTTGGTGCGGAGCTTCTCCAGCTCCTCGCCGACGAACCCGACCACGGCGTGCGACACGCTCGCCGCCCACTCGCGGTTGAGGTCGACGAACTGCTTGAGCAGCGCCTCGGCGACCTCCTTGGACTGGAAGGGCGAGCCGGAGGTGTAGGTGACGGTGATGAGGTTGTTCTGCCGGGGCGGGCGGCCGCCGCCCTCGACCTCCAGCCGCTTGGTGAAGTCGAGCAGGACCGACTGCGCGGGGTAGACCGTCAGCTTCGCGGCGTCACCGGGCTGGATCACCACGGGGTTGGGCAGGAGCGTGACGGTGAAGGTCGCCTGCGGAATCGAGACAGGCTTGCCGATCTCGCCCTTGCCCAGCGCCTTGGCGTCGGCGGGGACGGGGAAGCCGTCGGCGGCGGAGAGGACCTCGAAGTGCGTCGCGTCGGTGAAGCGCAGGGCGAGCTTGGCCTTGGCGTAGACGCCCTCGTTGGTGTCGGAGTGCGTGATGCGCAGGCCGCGGTTGTAGGTGTTGGGGTCGCGGTCGAGGAAGTACTGCCAGAGGTAAGGCCGGCCGGGGAGGATGCGGTCGTTGCCCTCGAGCTTCGTGTTGATGCCCAGGTCGCGGATGGTGGTGATGGCGAGCGTGTTGGTCTTGATGATGCCCTTCTGGGAGTCGATGTCCGACCCGCCGCCGAAGAGCCCGATCATGCTGCCCAGGCCCTGCGAGGTCCCGCCCGCCTTGTCGGTGCTGGAGCTGTTGACGTGGACGGTGCCCTTGGACTCGAACTTGGGGCGGAGGTGGACCGCGGCGGCGAAGGCGGCGATCGCCACCACCACCCAGATCAGCGTGAAGCGGATCCAGTGCCGCCACAGGGGCGTCAGCAGGTGGGTGAGGTCGGACTGCGGCGGTGCGTCGCCCGAACGGGGTGTGTTCTGAGGGGTCATGGGCTCTTACCTTGCGAGGCCGCGTAGAACTGGGCGAACGGGCTGACGATGGCGCTGAAGGCCTGGAAGGAGGGGAGGGCCTCCTTCAAGGTGTCGTTCCACGCGCCCAGCTTGCTGCGGGGGATGACGACCACGTCGCCCGCCAAGAGGGGATAGGGCATCGCCTGTCCGTCGACGATTCGCTTGAAGTCGACCACGATCAGCTCGCCCGTGGTGGGCGAAAGCGAGCGGATGATCCGGATCTCGTGGATCTTGCTGCCGGTGCGCTCCATGCCGCCCGCGCCGGCGATGGCCTCGAGCAGGTTGAGCTTGCCCTTGAGCAGCGGCACGGGGCCGGGGCGGGTGACGGCGCCAAGGATGAGCACCCGCTGCTCCTCGCTGTCGGGCACGAAGATCGTGTCGTTGGGCTCCAGCCAGAGGTTCTGGTCGGTCTGCCCGTGGTAGAGCAGGGCATAGATGTCGACGGGCACCATGCGGTTTCCGCGCAGCAGGCGCGCCCCGGCGAGGAAGGCGCTCCCGTTGAGCCCGTGGGCCATCGCGATCATCTGCGTGATGTTGGTCGGCCGCTCGAGGTAGTAGACGCCCGGCGACTGGAACTGCCCGACGAGGTAGATCGGCTGGCTGTGGTGCTCGACGACCTCGACGACGACCGAGGGCTTCTGGATCAGGATCGTGAAGGCTTCGCTCAGGGCCACCTGGGCCTGCGAGCGCGTCATCCCGGCGACGCGGACGCGATCGACCTTGGGGAGCTGGATGTACCCGTCCCCGTCGACGGTCGATCCGATCGCCCGGTTCCCCCCGCCCATCGCGCTGCCCATCTCGGCCTGCCCGAAGACGCGGACGAACAGGACGTCGCCCGACCCGATGACGTAGTCGTTGGGCGGCGGCCCGGCCTTCTGGGTGACGATCGAGACGCGCTGGATCTGGATGACGCCGTCGCGCCCCGGCGGGGGCGGCTCGACATCGCCCTGCACGATGCGGACGACGGTGCGGTCCTGCTCCGCGGCCTCGTTGGCGTGCTCGGGCTTGTTGGCGATGGCGGACCAAGCGGTGCAGCCCGCGGAGAGCGAGAGCGCCATGGCGAAGGCCAGGGCCGCGAGAAGACGAATCCGCCGAGCGCACATCGCCATGAAGGGAGTCCTCATTCCGCGCCGGGACGCGGCGATCACGACCGAGTCAGGCCGAGCCAAGCTGAAGCTGAGCCAGGCCAAGCCGTGCAGAGCCGACGCGCCGTTCCTGGCAACCCGTCCTTAACAATGAACACGAGCCCACGCGGTTCGAGGGTGATCCGCGCGGGGCGGGCCTTCGATCCGGGTTCACGCCGACGATCTCGCAGTAGTGCCCTTGGCGCCGTCACCCAAACGAGCGGAACCCCAAGCGGGTCCCGGGGATGAGGCGTGGCGAGGCAAGGGCGGGAACTTCGTCGAGGCGCAGTATACGTCAGGGGTTAGCCCGCCGCAAAGCATCGCCGGCGCGCGTCTTGGCGCAGCGGCGGACCCGCGCGGAGGGCGATCGCGGGCCAGGGCAAACGCATATGACTACCCGGCGATGAGCTTGAGGAGGAAGTCGTGGTCCCAGGCGGCGACCTTCCTTCGTCCGCGGATGCTCTTCCTCTTGGAGTGCTTGTCGCCGTGGGTGCGCAGCAGGTTCAGGGCCAGGCGGCGCAGGCGGGCGAGGTTCTCGGGGCCGTGGCCCGTCCGCACGCGGCTGTCGTCCTCGTGGAAGCTCACGTCCAGCACGTGGTGCAGGCCGTTCTCGATGGCCCAGTGGCCGCGGACCGCCGCGGCGATCACCCCCGCGTCGGCGGGCAGGCTGGTGATGTAGTAGCGGCGTTCGACGCCCACGCCGCCCACGCCGCAGTCGCGGGTGGACTCCACCACCGCGACGCTGCGCAGGCCCGGCCAGTCGCCCGCCTGCCCGAGCCAGTCGAGGCGGTCGGTGGCCCAGGCCTCGCGGGTCTCGATCCGGCCGTGGCCGGCGTCGGTCTCCCGGTGGTGGCCGAAGGGCAGGCCGTGGAAGTCGTGGCGGATCATGTCGTCGAGCTCGACCTGGATGTCGCGGCGGAGGGTGGGCTGGTTCTCCTTGACGCACAGGATGTACTGGCCGCCGCGGTCGAGGATCTGCTGGGCGACGGGCTTGTGGGTGGCGATGGCGTCGATGGTGACGGTGGCGCCCTTGAGGTCCAGCAGGCCCAGGAGCTGGGCGATGCCGGCGAGCTCCTGTCCCTTGCCCTGGGTCTTGACCTGGGCGAAGGCCAGGCCGTTGTGGTGGACGAAGGCCCCGACCATGTGGGCCATGCCCGACTTGTCCCAGGAGCGTTCGAAGGACCGGCGGACGCTCTTGCCGTCGATGGAGACCAGCTTGCCCTCGGAGAGCTCCACGACGCGGGCCATCCAGGCGGCGAAGGCCTTCTCGAAGGCGTCGGGGTCGAGGCGCGAGAGGACCCGGCGGAAGGTGTCGGCGGAGGGCACGCCGTGGGAGAGGTCCAGGAAGGTCGAGAGCCAATGGGCCTTGGCCTTGGCGAAGTCCTCGAAGTCGTCCCATCCGTCGGCGTCGCAGATCACGGCGCACAGGGCGATGACCAGGACGTCGGCGAGGCGGTGGCGCACGTTGGCGGCGCGGGGGTCGGGCAGGTCGGCGAAGAGGCGCAGGGGACCGCCGGGGCCCCCGGTGGCCCCGGAGACGGGGTCGGCCATGGCTGGGCTCCGATGCAAGGGGTGAGGTTGTGCCGGCGAACTCGCTCTACGAGCCACACCCTACCCTCGCGGGAATCGGGGCGCAAGGCCTAACATGCGCCGTACATGCCGGGAAGCGGCAAATGCGCCGGCCCTG
>JAPLMQ010000102.1 GCA_026386955.1 Planctomycetota bacterium | reverse complement strand
CACCAGTTGCGGAACCTCTGGAACGACCCCGCCCACGCCGGCGCGAAGAACGAGCTGCGCGTGCGGCTGCTCGACCGCGTGCCGACGCTGCTGACGCGCGGGGACACGCGCGCGGCGATGTGGTGACGTTTGACTGTTGATATGGCGATCACTTCGGCCGGCAGTCCGCTCCGAGCAGGAAGAAAATGTCCTCGGCGAGGTGCCGCGTGGTGATGTCCATCACGTCGCGGATGCGGACGTTGGTGATCGTCGCGTTGCCGACCGCCGTGGTGCGAAGCAGGCCGTGGGAGGCGAGGACTGCCTTCATCTTGCCCAAGTCGTTGAAGAAGCCCGGTTTCCGCAGGAACTCGACCGCGATCGACGGAGCAGCGTGGCCGTCGGCATGGACGACGGTGCAGCCGCGGAAGTCGCGGTGCTGACGATAGGGGACGCGCATCCGTTCCTCGGCCGCGTGCAAAGCGGTGCAACTGGTGAAGCCGACGCCGAGGAAGAGGTTCCAGGCGTTGAGGTGGTGGAGGGCTTCGAATCCGCTGCCCGGGCCGTAGCAACTCGGAACGTCGCGGACCATGTCGGCGGCGTGGGGCCCGATCGCGGCCAAGGAGTGACAGACATGCGTGCCGCGCAGGGCCCCGGGGCGGCGACGGAAGACTTCGGTGATCCGCCCGGTCTCCGAAGGCGATTCCCGCACATCGAAGACGCCCTCTACTTTGTCGTGGAAGGTGTCCCACGTGAAGGTCGGCACGACGACCGTGCCGGCGGCGCCGACGGTTTCGAGCAGGGCGTCGATGACCGAGTCGGCTCCGCCTTCGACGTGGCCGAAGGATCTGAGCGAGGAGTGGACGAGCACGGCGTCGCCGGCGCGGAGTCCGACGGCGGCGAGGCCCGCGGCGATGTTGGATTGGGAGACGGTGGGTTTGCTCGTGGTCATCGTGCGGGCTTGCGGATGAATGCTGGAACCGCGACTTCAACCTACACCCACCGCATCACGACGGCGATGATCACGGCGATCACGCCCATGGGCGCGATCCACGAGAAGAGGGCCGACGCCGCGGGCTCGCTGTTCGCCTCGATCTCCGCCTTGCGGGCCCGGGTGCTGATGAGGTGGCAGGCGACGTACCAAATGACCGCGAAGGCGATCATTGCGGCGGTCTTGATTTCCGTGGCCATGGATGTGTCCCCGAGTCGTGATTCCAGCGGCGATCAGTCGGCGGTCTTTTGCCCGCGCAGCCGGCGCAGCATCCGCACGCCGGCTCGCATGCAATAGGCCGCCTTGACCTTGACCGCGTCGCGCCCGGGGTGCTCGCCGACCTTGGCGGGATTGACGCCGAAGCGGCGCAGGCCGTGGTTGCAGACGTGGTTGAGGCGGATGTTGACTTCGTTGCTGGTGTAGACCGAGAGGAGGAGCGAGAGCGTGACGTTCGGGCCGTTCTCGACCCAGTGCGGGCAGTAGGGGGGCTGGTAGCCCGAGACGCCCGGGCCGAAGCGGATGACCTTGCCCCGGGCCTCGAAGTCGGGCTTGTATTCGAGGAACCGACCGGCCCCGGAGTCGACGCACATGCGCTCGCGCGACTTCGCGGGGAGGATCTCCCAATCGGTGTTCGGGAAGACGTGCAGCCACTTCTCCCCGTAGATGTGCATCAGGAAGTTGTGCTCGAGGTCGGTGTGGAAGGGGACGATGCTGCGCCCCGAGGCGAGGAAGATGCCGATGGTGGGGGAGACGAGCGTGTGCCCGCGCTTCTCGTAGAGCGGGCGGACCAAGGCGACGAAGCGGTCGAGCGCCTCCGCGAACGTGGGATCGTGGTTCTGCAGGTCGAGGGCGACGACGTGCAGGTTGCGGGCGGCCAACTGGTCGGCCAAGGGGCGCTCGTCGAAGGGCAGGCGGGGGATCACGCCCGCGTCGGCGCCCTCGCCCGCGGCCCGGACGAAGACGCGCTCGGGCGGCATCTTCCGCAGCATCGTGTCGAGGTCGGGCACGGCCAGCTTGAGCGTGGAGATGTCGATCCAGAACCGCTCGTGGCTGAAGGGAACCTTGCCCCACTGCGCGTCAAGCTCCCGCACGGGGTCGATGTCGGGGGAGAGCGGGGGCGTGGGGGTTTGCAAAGGCATCGGCTCCGATCAAGAGGGCAGGGCGGCGTCGGCGCGGGGCGTCTCCCCTTGATATCGGACGATTATATCGGTGGATTGCGGCCGGGCGGTCAGATCGCCGTCGGTGGGTTGGCGTCGATGATGCGCAGGATCTCGTCGAGCCCCTGGGGTTGCGTGTCCTGAGGCTCATACCCCAACACGCGGCGAGTCTCGGAGATGTCGAAGAGCGGGTTCTCGACCCGGCTTGTGGCGAAGAACGTCTCGAATTTGATGTCGCGGGCCTCGACGCAGAGGGCGAAGAAGAGGCCGGCGTCGCGCGGGCTGAGATACCAGGGGTTGGGCGGTATCGATCGGCGGATCTGCTCGACGGATGCCCGGTCGCGCGGGAGGAAGCCCGGGCGGGCCGCGATCACCGACATGCCCCAGACGCGGGCGTACATCCGCCCCATCTCCTCCGCGAGGACTTTGCTGAGCGCGTAGAAGTTGGTCGGGGCGACCCCGTCGGCGAGGGTGATGGGTGGCTTATAGGCTTGGCGCAGGCCGCTGACGACCTGCGCGGAACTCGCGAGGACAAGCCGGCGGTGGCCGCTGAGCCGGGCCGATTCGCAGGCGTTGTGGAGCCCGATCACGTTCGCGGGGACCAGGTCGGCCACGAAGTCGGCGACGTCGGGCGTGGCGGCAAGGTGGACGAGCGTGTCCATCCCGCGGCCGGCGTCGACGAGGGCCTGCAGGTCGGTGATGTCGCCCACGACGCAGTCGGCCAGGCCGGGGGTGGCGCGGCGGTCGAAGCCGCGGACGACGTGGCCGCGGGCGACCAGGGCGTTGCAGACGCATTGGCCGATCATGCCGGCCGAGCCGGTGACCAGCACGCGGCGGGGTTCGATCGCGGGGGAACTCATGGCGATGTCCGAAGGCGGCGGGGTTTGGGGGTTCGCTCGGGGGCGCTGCGGGATTGGGATTTGTACCGAAAAAGAACCGCACGGTCACGGGAGCGACATCCGCAATCGGCGCGGCTTTCGTCGTGGGCCTTGGTCCGTTAGGATTCGGGCGATGCGAACGATGGCCGACGCGAAGCGCGTGCAAGCGATCATCGACGACCTGGCCCGGGCCATCGGCGAGACGATCGCCCGCGCCCCGGCAGGGTCCCGCTGGGCCTTGGTGGGGGTCCGCAGCCGCGGCGACGTGTTGGCGACCCGCGTGCGCGAGAAGCTCTCCGCTGGCGGGTTCGACGCCCGGCCCGGCGTGCGCATCGAGCCGAGCGTCGGCCTGCTCGACATCACGCTCTACCGCGACGACCTCTCCGAGATCGGCACCCGCGCCGTCGTCCGCACCACCGAAATCCCCTTCGACATCGGCGGCGCCAACGTCGTCCTCCTCGACGACGTCCTGATGTCCGGGCGCAGCGTGCGGGCGGCGCTCCAGGAACTGATGGATCTTGGGCGACCCAAGCGCGTCTGGCTGGCGGTGCTGGTCGACCGCGGCGGGCGCGAGCTGCCCATCGCCCCGGACTTCGTCGGGCTCAGCTTGTCGAACGGCGCGGCGAATGGTTCGGCAAATGGCACGGCGAACGGCGCCCAGGTCGAGCCGGGCGACACGGTCGACGTTCGGCTTTCGCCGACCGACGCGGTCGACGCCATCGAGGTCCGGCCCGGGTCGGCGACCCGCGGGAGCAAGCCATGACGCAGACGGACGCCACTTACCGCTGGCCCCACAAGCACCTCCTTGGCGTCGAGCAGATCTCGGCGGCCGACATCCGCTTCCTGCTCGCCACCGCCCACGGCTTCGAGGACGTGAGCAAGCGTTCGGTCAAGAAGGTCCCGCTTCTGCGCGGGAAGGTCGTCGTCAACCTCTTTTTCGAGGACTCGACGCGCACCCGCGCCAGCTTCAGCCTCGCGGCGGGGCGGCTCTCCGCCGACGTGATGGACTTCGCCGCCAAAGGCTCGAGCGTCTCCAAGGGCGAGACGCTGCGCGACACCGCCCGGAACATCGAGGCGATGGGCGTCGACGTGATCGTCTGCCGCCACCACTTGAGCGGGGCCGCCCACCAGCTCGCGCGGTCGGTCAACTGCTCGGTGATCAACGCGGGCGACGGCTCGCACGAGCATCCCACGCAGGGCCTGCTCGACATCTACACCATCGCCCAGAAGCTCGGGCGGCTGGACAAGCTTGACTTCTCGGGGCTGAGCGTGGCGATCGTGGGCGACATCGCCAACAGCCGGGTGGCGCGGTCGAACGTGCACGGTCTGCTCAAGCTCGGGGCGCGGGTGATCCTCGTCGGCCCGCCCACGCTGCTCCCGCGCGGGTTCGGCGACATGGGCTGCGAACTCTCCCACAGCCTCGACGCGGTGCTCCCGCGGGTGCACGTGGTGAACATGCTCCGGGTGCAGTTCGAGCGGCTGTCGAGCCAAGCCTTCCCCTCGGTGCGCGAGTACGCGACCTTCTTCGGGCTGACGCAGAAGCGGATGAAGCTGGCCCGACCCGACGTGATCGTGATGCACCCCGGGCCGATCAACCGCGGAATCGAGATCGACTCGTCGGTCGCCGACGGGGCCAACAGCCTGATCCTGAGCCAGGTGACCAACGGGCTGGCGGTGCGGATGGCGACGCTGCGGCTGGTGACGGCCGCGGGGGCGGCCCAGACGACGGGCGCGGACGCGGTGGCCGAGGCGACGGCGTGAGCCGGTTGGGAGCGGAACGAATCGAAGGGGTGCGGCATGTCGCCGCCGGGAACCAGATCGCGATGGCAAAGCGTGGCCTCCTGCTCATCATCTCCGGCCCCTCGGGCGTGGGGAAGACGACCATCACGCACGAGGTGGAGCGCCGGCTAGGCGGGGTCTTCAGCGTCTCGATGACCACGCGCCCGCGGGCGGCGGAAGACCGGCACGGGCTGGACTACCATTTCGTGACCGTCAAGGAGTTCCAGGCCGCGCTCGACGCGGGCGAGCTGCTGGAGTCGGCCGAGGTCTTCGGCAACTTCTACGGCACGCCGCGGAGGCCGGTGGAGGATGCGATCGCGGCGGGGCGGCTGATGATCTTGGAGATCGACGTGCAGGGGGCGATCCATGTGAAGAAGAAGCTGCCCGAGGCCTACGCGATCTTCGTGCTGCCCCCGAGCGAGGAGGTGCTTATCGAGCGCCTGCGCAGGCGGAAGCGAGAGGACGAGGCGACGATCCAGAGGCGGTTCGGGAAGGCCAAGCGCGAGATCGCCCTGGCGCGGAAGTGCGGGGTGTACGACGCGTTCCTGGTGAACGACGAACTCGACGCGGCGATCGACGAGGCGGTGGAGATCGTGCAGAGGAAGATGAGAGACGGGGCCACGGGTTGAGGCACAGACAGCGATGAAAGCAGCGACCAACGCGGCGGTCTTCCTGGACCGCGACAACACGCTCATCCACAACGACGGCGACCTGGGCGATCCCGCGCAGGTGAAGCTCATCCAGGGCGCGGCCTCGGCGATCGCGTCGCTGCGCGGGCTGGGCTACAAGGTCGTGGTGGTGACGAACCAGGGCGGCGTGGCGCGGGGGAAGTACACCGAGGCCGACGTCGACGCGGTGCATCAGAAGATCCACGACATGGTCAAGTCGACCAGCGCGACGTCGATCGACCGGTTCTATTACTGCCCGTACCACCCGCAGGGGACGGTGCAGCAGTACACGCGGGAGCATCCGTGGCGCAAGCCCCAGCCGGGCATGCTGCTGCAGGCCGCGAAGGACATGGAGCTCGACCTGACGCAGAGTTGGCTGATCGGCGACCAGATGCGCGACATCGAGGCCGGCGCGCGGGCGGGGACGCGGACGATCCTCCTGCGCCCCGACGCGGAGGAACTCACGCCGCTGAAGCTCGAGGAGATCGCCACGTCGCGCGTGGAGAGCCAGAGCACGGGCGCGGTGGTGCCGAACTTCACGGCCAGGAACATGGTCGAGGCGGTGCGGGTGATCGCGCAGCAGCGCAAGCCCGAGTCGCCCGAGGAGATGAAGGCGCGGGAGCGGACCGCGCGGAAGTGGGACGCCGGGGCTGCCCGGGCGGCGCGGCAGGGGCGCGCGATCGCGGGGCCCGGGCCGGCGACGCCTCCTGGAACGGCCGCGGAAACAGCGGCGGGGATCGAGCCCTCGGGGACCGAAGAAGGGTCATCCGGGGCGCCCACAGCGGCGACTCCGCATCGCCCAGCGGTCTATCGCCCCGGCGGTCAGCAGGGCAAGGCGTTCCGTCCATGGGGCGCCCCTCCTCGCGACGAGCCCGCGACGAGTGCGTACGGGCCGGGGGCGGGGTCAGCCCCCGCGGCTCCGGCGACCGCAACGCAAGAGAACGCGAAAAATGACGCGGGGCTCACGCCTCCCGCGGCCGGCGAGGCGCTCGCCGCGGCGCGACTGTCGCCCGCCGGCACGGCTGCGCCGGCACCGGCCCAGCCTCAATCGCAACCGCATGCACAGCCGGCGGCTCGTCCGGCAAACCCGGTTCCCGCTGGCGCGCCCGCCGTCGCAGCCGCGGTCCCGGCTCCGTTGGAGGTCGTGGTCCCCGACGACGCCTTGGCCGACGACGACGAGGATTTTTCGCCCAGCAACGAAGTGGGCGACGCCGTGGGTGAGGCCGCGGAAGAGGCCGTGATGGTCAGCCGCGGACCAGAGGAGGATGCCGACGCGGACGCTCCGCCGGCCCATCCCAGGCCGGGCCCGGCGCGCCCCATCGAGTCGGGCGACCTCGACGCGCTGGGCGGGTCGGCCGACCGCACGCTGCGCGAGATCCTGCAGGAGATGCGCAACCAGCGTGACCTGCGCGACGAGTTCTCCGCGATGCGGCTGATGACCGTGATCGTCCAGTTGCTCGCGGTCGTCGCCTTCCTGGTCGCGATCATGATGGGCTGGTCGAACCCCGAGGTCTTCTTCCGCGCGATGACCATCGCCCTCTTCCTCCAACTGGCGACGCTCTCGCTCCTGCTCCTGGAGCGGTGACGCCTCGAAGGGCGAGGTTTTTCCACGCCTGACGGGCGGGAATCCGGCGCGAGCCGGACTGTATACTTCCTCGATGCCCGAGAAGGCCCAGCATCGCGAGTCCCGAAGGCTCCTGGTGGTGCTCCCGACGTGGGTCGGCGACACCGTCATGGCCACGCCCACGCTGCGGGCCCTGCGCCGGCTATACCCCGCCGCCCATATTGCGGCCTTGGTCCGCCCGAGCGTGCGCCCCATCCTCGAGCCCTGTCCGTGGATCGACCGCGTGATCTCGATGCGGATTCCCCGCCGCGGGGTCGTCCGGGCCTTGGGGGCCGACGTGGTGGTGATGGCCCGCGAGCTCGCGGCCGAGAAGTTCGACACCGCCGTGCTCCTCCCCAACAGCTTCCGCACGGCCCTCCTGATCGCCATGGCGAAGATCCCGCGCCGCGTCGGCTACGACCGCGACGGGCGCGGCTTCCTGCTCACCGACCGCCTCCTCCCCCTGCGCAGCCCGGGCCGGTACGTGCCTGTCCCCACCCGCGACTATTACCTCGGGCTCGCCCGCTACCTCGGCTCGCTCGACCCCGATCCCGCGATGGAGCTCTTCACCGCACCCGAAGACGACGCGCGGGCCGATGCGATGCTGCGCGACGCGGGGTTCGACGCATCCGCCCCCGGTTCCCCCGGATCGAAGCTGGTGCTGCTCAACCCCGGGGCCAACTACGGCGACGCGAAGATGTGGTACCCCGACCGCTTCGCCGCGGTGGCGGACCGCTGCCGGCGCGAGCTGGGCGCGACGCTCGCGGTGACCGGCGCGCCCAAGGAGCGGGCGATCGTCGACCGCGTGCTCGCCGCGGCGAAGGAGCCGATCATCGACCTCACGCGCCTCGGACTCGACTTGGGGACCCTCAAGGGCGTCGTCCGGCGGAGCGCCCTGATGATCACCAACGACACCGGCCCGCGCCACATCGCCGCGGCGATGGGCGTCCCGGTCGTGACGATCTTCGGCCCGACCGACCCGGTCTGGAGCGAGATCGAGTTCCCCGCGGAGCGGAAGGTGATGGTCAAGGTCTTCTGCGGGCCGTGCCAGAAGAAGCGTTGCCCGCTCGACCACCGCTGCATGACGCAGGTCGAGCCCGACATGGTCTTCGACCAGGCGGCGGCGCTGTTGCGCGGCTCGCCTCGCCTCGTGTGACGACCCAATCACCTTCAGCTTCGTCTGAATCGACTCGGATCCCCTGATGCACGTCGCCTTGGTCATTGAAGCCTTCGACCCCGGCGGCGGAGGAGCCGAGCGATCCACACTCCAGATCGCCCAGGAACTCGTGGGGCGGGGTCATCAGGTGACGATCCTCACGGGGTGGGCGCGAGGTGGCCCCCCGGCGGGCGTGCGCGTCGAGGCCTTTCGGCGCAGGCGTTGGAAGAGCGCGTGGTTGTTGGCGCGTTTCGCGTCATGGGCCCGCGGGCGATTGGCGTCGGGCGGGTTCGACACGAGCCTCTCTGTGACGACCTCGGTCCCCGCCGCGGTCGTCCAGCCGCGCAGCGGGACGATCCGCGAGACGCTGGATCGCGGGCTGGTGGCGCGCGGGCGAGCCGGCACCTTCGCGGGCCGGCTGTCGATCCTCGCCTCGCCCAAGCGGCAGGCGCTCCTGGCCCTGGAGCGGCGGACCTTCGCCGCCCCGTCGGTGAAGCAGATCGTCGCGGTCAGTCGGTACGTCTCCGAGCAGCTCACGCGGCATTACGCGATCGACCCGTCGCGCGTGGTGGTCATCCCCAACGCCGCCCGCATGCCGGCGATCGACGCCTCGCAGCGTGATATCTGGCGGGCCCGATTGCGCGAGTCGTTCCACATCCCGCCCGACGCGATGGTCTACCTCTTCGCCGCGCTCAATCCTCGGCTGAAGGGATACGTCCCGCTGTTGAAGGCGTTCGAGGAGGTCCGCCGGCGGGGCGTTCCCGCGGTCATGCTGCTGGCGGGGGAGATGAAGTACCCGCAGCAGCATCTGGCCGCGGAGATGGGCCTACGCGAGAGCGTGCGGTTCATCGGGCCGACGGAGCGCATGGCGGAGCTTTACTGCGCCGCCGACGTGACGGTGCTGCCGACGTTCTACGACCCCTCGAGCAAGGTGGTGATCGAGTCGCTGATGATGGGCACGCCCGCGATCAGCACGGCCTTCAACGGCGCGAGCGACTTCATCGTCGCGCCGGGCGAGCCGGTGCGCGGCCGCGTGCTTGCCGACCCCGCGGACCATTTGGCGCTGGCCACGGCGATGATGGAGTTGGCCGACCCGCAGGAGTTGGCGCGTTGCCGCGCGGCGACGCAGGGGTTGGCCGAGCGGCTGTCGATGAAGGTGCACGTCGATCGGTTGGAGGAAGTGCTGCGAGAGGCGGCGGGGCGGTAGGGCGGTTGCGGACGTTTTACGGTTTGACGTTTTTGCCTGCCTCGTCCTGCACGGCCCACAGCGCTGCGTACTTCAACTGCGTGCTCACCGCAGCCTTCTGGGCGATGAGCAGGCCAAACGTGCCGTCGAGGATGCCGCCCTTGAGCAGGTATGACTTCCAGAACGCCACCGGCGGCCGCAGCAGCAGGTCGGCCTGCGAGCAGCGCTTCCCGCGGGCGTGCATCTGGCGGGCGACCATCATCAGCCGCTCGTCCATCCGCTTGCCAGAGAAATAGTCGCTCCAGCCGGCGGTGCTCGTGCGTTTGTGATCGATCCAGCCCGACAGCCGTCCGACCCGTGAAGCGTCGGAGGCGAGGCGATCTTCGTGCAGGGCGTCGTCGCTCCAGCGGACGCGCTTGCGTTGGATCAGCCGCGACTGCCAGTCGGGCGACCATGCCCGCACGTAACGCCCCATGACGTAGTTGCGGCGGGGAAACCAAAAGACGTCGCGCTGGTCGAGTTGCTCCGGGGTGAGTCGCTTGATCTGCTCGGCGAGTTGCGGGGAGATCTCCTCGTCGGCGTCAAGGACGAAGACCCAGTCGTGCCGGCAGAGCCCGGCCGCGTATTCCTTTTGCTTGGAGTAGCCCCGCCAGGGCTCGACGGTGTAATGAGTGGCGAACCGCATCGCGATGCCGGGGGTGGCGTCGGTCGAGCCCGAGTCGACGATGACCAGTTCATCCGCCCAGGCCGCCGACCGGCAGGCGGCCTCGAGCGTGTCCGCGGCGTTGGCACAGCAGATGGCGACGGAGATGGGCATGGGGGATGATCGGCCGGGGCGGGAAGGGGCGATGGGGCGATCAGGCCCCAGATTCACCCGTGGAAGGGGGCGGATTGCATCTTACCGGCGAACCTGATTATAATGCTTGGCCCAAAACGAACTCTCTGAGGATTCGCATGCCGACCATTAATCAGTTGATCCGCGGGCCCCGCCGCACGCCCAAGGCCAAGAGCAAGGTGAAGGACCTCGAGGCGTCGCCGCAGAAGCGAGGCGTCTGCCTGCAGGTCAAGACCGTGACGCCCAAGAAGCCCAACTCCGCGCTGCGCAAGGTCGCCCGTGTGCGCCTTTCCAACGGCAAGGAAGTGACGGCCTACATCGGCGGCGAGGGGCACAACCTCCAGGAGCACTCGATCGTGCTCGTCCGCGGCGGCCGCGTCCGCGACCTCCCCGGCGTGCGCTACCACGTCGTCCGCGGGGCGCTGGACTGCCTCGGCGTCGAGGGCCGCAAGAAGGGCCGCTCGAAGTACGGTGTCAAGGTCGCGTCGAAGTAAGATTCGCCGCCGCCCGCCGTGTGGTTCGACGCTTCCCCTGCGTCGCCGTGTCGCCCGCCCTGCGCGCGATCGGCGGAACCTGGGGCGTCGGATGCCCCGGGCCGGTTTCCGAGTTTGAGCGTTCGCTTCGGTTTTTTGTCTGCCTCACCCCCAACGGCAAGTAATCGGCGGCCCCTCGCGGCCTCCGGTGAACACACGGTTCCTTGGCCTGTCGCCGCGGAACGGATGAGCCGTCGAAAGGAAGCCCATGGCCGGTCGCATCACCAACTCCGATTCCCAGCTCCGCCCCGATCCCCGCTTCGGCTCGAAGATCCTCGCCCGCTTCGTCAACTGTCTGATGTACGACGGCAAGAAGGCCGTCGCCCTCCGCGTGATCTACGACGCGATGGACGAGATCGAGAAGCGGACCAAGGGCGCCCCCACGGCCCTTGAGGTGTTCGACAAGGCGATCCAGAACGTCAAGCCCGAGGTCGAGGTCCGCTCCAAGCGCGTCGGCGGGGCCAACTACCAAGTGCCCATGCAGGTCAACCGCAAGCGACAGCAGAGCCTTGCGTTCCGCTGGATCCTCGAGGCCGCGCGCTCGGAGAAGGGCAAGCCGATGCACCTCCGCCTCGCGAAGGAGCTGATGGACGCCTCCAAGAACGAAGGCAAGGCCGTCGCCACCCGCGAGAACACGCACCGCATGGCCGACGCCAACAAGGCGTTCGCCCACTTCGCGTGGTGATTCGCTGAGGGCGATTCACACCCTGCGATTGGCTGCCTGACATTCCGGACAATGTTGATTTCCGCGGAGGAGGGTGATAAACTCCGCTGCTTGACAACCAAATAACGACTGCGCGACTTATCAAGAGTGGCTGAGGGACAGGCCCGACGACGCCACCGCAACCCTTGCCCGCCATTGGCGGGAGAAAGGGTGCGAACTCCTGCCCCGTCTTCAGGACGGGGGGAGATAAGAAGCGGCAAAAGTTTTCCACCCGAAAGCCAAGCCCCTTCTTATCGACGATGAGAAGGGGCTTTTTTTATTGGCCCGACGCGGGTCGTGAGAGGATTCGAGGTTCCCGAAACCCAGGCATCGCCATGCCTGGGCTTGCGGAGAGGACGACTGGCTTTTCGAGCGTGGAGATTCCCATGAGCTTCGTCAAGGCATTGCGCTGCAAAGAGTGCGGCGCGGACTACGGTATCGAGCCCCGCACCGTCTGCGACAGCGACTTCGGCCCCGTCGAAGTCGCCTTCGACTACGAGGCGATGAAGGGCAAGGTCACGCGCGCCTCGATCGCCGCGGGCCCGCAGTCGCTCTGGCGCTACCGCGACCTGCTCCCCATCGAGGGCGAGCCCAAGGCCGGGCTGAACTCCGGGTGGACCCCGCTGGTCCGCGCCAAGCGCCTCGCCGCCGAGCTGGGCGTCAAGGAGCTCTACATCAAGGACGACAGTGTCAACTACCCCACGTTCTCCTACAAGGACCGCGTGGTGGCGGTGGCGCTGACCAAGGCCATGGAGTTCGGGTTCGACACGGTCGGCTGCGCCTCGACGGGCAACCTGGCCCACAGCGTGGCCGCCCACGCCGCGGCGGCGGGCGTCCGGGCCTGCGTGATGATCCCGCACGACCTGGAGGCGGGGAAGATGGTCGGCATGACCGTCTTCGGCCCGCGCGTCGTGCGCATCCGCGGGAACTACGACGACGTCAACCGCCTCTGCAGCCAGATCGCCGACAAGTACAAGTGGGCGATCGTCAACGTCAATCTCCGCCCGTATTACACCGAGGGGGCGAAGACCCACGGCTTCGAGATCGCCGAGCAGCTCGGGTGGCGGCTCCCGCAGCACACCGTCGTGCCCGTCGCGGGCGGGACGATCCTTCCGAAGATCTGGAAGGCCTACCAGGAGTTCATCACCCTCGGGCTGGTGCAGGACAACAAGCCCAGGATGTACGGGGCGCAGGCCCAGGGCTGCAACCCCGTGGTGAAGGCGATCCAGGAGGGGCAGGATCTCTTCCACCCGCAGAAGCCCAACACGATCGCCAAGAGCATCGCGATCGGGAACCCCGCCGACGGGTATTACGTGATCAAGGTCGTGAACGAGTCGGGCGGCTACGGCGCCTCGGCGACCGACCCGGAGATCATCGACGCGATCAAGCTGCTCGCCCGCACCGAGGGCATCTTCACCGAGCCCGCGGGCGGGACGACGCTCGCCTGCGCGATCAAGCTGATCCAGTCGGGCAGGATCCCCAAGGACGAGTCGATCTGCGTGAGCATCACAGGGAACGGGCTCAAGACGCTCGAGGTGATGCAGGGGCAGTTCGAGGAGGTGCCGGTGATCGGGGCGAAGCTGTCGGATTTCGACGCGGCGATGAACGAGCCCACCCCCGGAAATGCCCCCTGGAAGGCCGCGGAGCCCGCTGCGGCGAGGGCCTGAGACGACAAAAGAGAGAGAAGCGAACCAGCGGCACGAGCCGGCGCATCAAGCGAGCGAAAAGGAACATAGCCATGGCAGACACCATCACCGTCCGCATCCCCACGGCCCTTCGGCCCCAGGTCGAGAACCAGGAGTCGATCGCCATCGCCGGGGCGTCGGTCAAGCAAGTGCTCGGCGTCCTGACGACGCGCTACCCCGAGCTGGGCAAGCGCCTCTACAAGAAGGAGAACGAGCTCAACCGCTTCATCAACGTCTACATCAACGACGAGGACATCCGCTTCCTCGAGAACCTCGAGACGCCCGTCAAGGGCGGCGACGAGCTCTCGATCGTCCCCGCGATCGCAGGCGGCTGAGCCCGCGGTTCCGAGTTGCGATGCTTCGTCCGTGCCATCTTGCCGAGGAGCCGACCCATGCCCACCGCGACCCGCAAATGCTGGCTGACCTTCGAGGGCGGCCACCAGAACGAGCCCTGCCTCTGGAAGATGTCGCGCAAGTACCCCGACGTCTCCTTCGACATCCGCCAGGCGAGCGTGCAGAAGGACATCGGCATCATGGCGGTCCTCTTCAAGGGGCCCGAGGAGGATGTCCAGGCGGCGCTCGACTACCTGATCGAGTTGGGCGTGAAGGTCGACCCAGTTGAGGGTGGGAGCAATGTCTCGGGCTGAGCGCTGGTGAACGGGAGGAGTGAGCCATGACCCAAGTCCGCCTCGAATCATTGATGCCGATCGTCCCCGCGGGGCCCGATGTCGATTTGACCATCGCCTTCTACGAGAGGGAGTTCGGCTTCACGACGCGGTTCAAGGACGGCAGCCCGACCAACATGGCGATCATCTTCCGCGACGGCGTGGAGATGATGCTGCAGAAGACCGAAGACAAACACTGGGCCAGCCAGACGGCCTACCGCATCCGCGTGAGGAACGTCGCCGCCTTCTACAAGCAACTTGTCGACGCCGGCAGCAAGGCCATCCACCCCAACGGGAAGTTCGAGAAGAAGCCCTGGGGCAGCCACGAGTTCTCCATCATCGACCCCTTTGGCGTCTGCATCGCCTTTTACGAGTTCGTCGCGTGAACGCTGCGCTGCGGCTGCGACGCCTCCGTTTCGAGTGAACCCCATGACCCCCGTGACCCCCGACCTCGCCCGTTATCACCGCCAGATGCTCCTCCCCGGCTTCGGCGAAGCGGGGCAGCTCAAGCTGCTCGGCTCCTCCGTCTTCGTCGTCGGCTGCGGCGCGCTGGGCACTGTCATCGCCAACACCCTCGCCCGCGCGGGCGTCGGCCAGCTCATCATCGTCGACCGCGACTTCATCGAGATCACCAACCTCCAGCGGCAGATCCTCTTCGACGAGAAGGACGTCGCCGATGCGATCCCCAAGGCCGAGGCGGCCAAGCGCAAGATCAACGCGATCAACTCGCAGGTCGAGGTGATCGCGGTCGTCGACGACGTGAACCACGCCAACGTCGAGAAGCTCATCGCCCTGGGCCGCGGCGGGAAGGTTGACCTGATCATCGACGGCGTCGACAACTTCGAGACGCGCTACCTCGTCAACGACGCCGCGGTGAAGCTGGGCATCCCCTACGTCTACGGCGGGGCGGTCGGCACCGTTGGCGCGTCCTACGCCATCCTCCCCCACACGCCCAAGGCCGACTCCGCTTGGGAGAAAACCGGCTACGCCACGCCCTGCCTCCGCTGCATCTTCGAGCAGGCGCCGCCCCCGGGCTTGAACCCCACGTGCGACACCGCGGGCGTCATCGGGCCCGGCGTCTCGATCATCGCCAACTACCAAGCCAACGAGGCCCTGAAGATCCTCACCGGCAACTACGACCGCGTCGCCCGCACGATGCTCAACATCGACCTGTGGGAGAACACGGTCCGCCAGTTCAAGGTCGCCAAGGCCTACGACGTGGGCGAATGCGAGTGCTGCAAGAAGCGCAACTTCGAGTTCCTCGACGGGAAGTTCGGCTCGTCGACCACCACGCTCTGCGGCCGCAACGCCGTGCAGCTCTCGCTCAAGCAGCAGGCGGGCAAGATGGACTTCGACGAGATCGCCGCCCGGCTGCGCCCGCACGGCGCGGTGAGCGTCAACAAGTTCATGCTGCGGGCCGACATCAAGGACAACGGCGAGCCGTACGAGCTGACGCTCTTCACCGACGGGCGCGCGATCGTCAAGGGCACCAAGGAGCCCAACACCGCCCGCGGGATCTACGCCAAGTACGTCGGCGCCTGAGCTTTTGCCCTACCATTCGCTTCGACTGATTCCCGCGCCGCGCCGGACCCGCGGGCGGGGCATCCCTCCAAGGACTCACCCAATGATCAAGCACCTCCTCCATGTCTATGCCCAGAACCTCGACTACGCCCAGCGCCTCGTGAAGGACCTCCCCGCCGAGAAATGGACCTACCAGCCCGCGCCCAAGACCAACCACGCCGCGTGGGTCATCGGCCACCTCGCCGCCTCGGCGGACCTGACGCTCACCTTCGTCGGGCAGAAGTCGACCGCGCCTAAGGAGTGGGAGCAGCTCTTCGGCTGGAACTCCAGCCCCAGCCCCGACGCGAAGGTTTACCCCGCCGGCGCTTCGCTGCTCAAGGCGCTGGAGGACTACCACGCCCAGGTCGCCGCCGCCGTCGTGAAGGTTCCCGCCGCCGACTTCGCCAAGCCCTTCCCCATCGAGGCCTGGCGCAGCTTCGCGCCGACCATCGGCGACGCCTTCTTCATCATGCTCGGCTCGCACGAGAACATCCACCTCGGCCAGCTCTCGGCCTGGCGCCGCGTGCAGGGCCTGCCCTCCGTCTGATCGAGTTCTGAGCATTCGATGTTTTCACGCTCGAGAGTGAGGCCACGATGATCCCCGCCGTCGTCAACATCAACGCCATGAACCTTGGCTATACGCAGAAGCTTGTGGCCGACATCTCCGACGCCCAGATGACCGCCCAGCCGGTGGCGGGGCAGACGATGAACCACCCCGCGTGGGTGCTGGGCCACCTCTGCATGGCCAGCAACGGAGCGGGTGTCCTGCTGGGCCTGCCGCCCGCGCTGGCCGAGGCGTGGAAGGACCTCTTCGAAATGAAGACCACGCCGCTGGCCGACGCCTCGCGCTATCCGAGCAAGGCGGAGATGCTGGCCTCGTTGGAGGCGCTGCACGAGCGGGCCTCGATCCGTGTGCTCAAGACCTCGCCCGATGAACTGGGCCAGCCTTCGCCCGAGCGGGCCCGGGCCCGGTTCCCCTCGATCGGCGATTTCGTCGCGTTCCTGATGACCTCGCACGAGACGACCCACTTGGGGCAGCTCTCCGCGTGGCGACGCGCGATGGGCCTGCCCGGCGTGATCGGCTGAGATTTCCTGCGGCCGCCGCGCCGCCGCGATCATTCCGCACCGCATTCGTTTCAGAAAGCCACGCCGATGTACGACCTCGCCATCGACAACTTCGCCTTCAGCCAGTCCTACCTGCACAAGCTCGTCGACGACGTCGCCTGCGAGCAATGGTGCGCCCAGCCTGTGCCGGGGAGGGTGCTCAACCCGCCGGCGTGGGTCGTTGGCCATCTCGCGTGGGTCCACCGCAACGGCGTGGCCTTCATCACCGGGCAGCCCAACGCGGCCCCCGCGGCGTGGAAGGACCTCTTCGCCCCCGGGTCGAAGGTGGCCGTCGAGCGCTCCGCCTATCCGACCAAGGCCGAGTTGCTCGCGGCGTATGACGCTTCTTGCCCCGTCTTCACCGCCGCGCTGCGCGACGCCAAGCCCGAGACGCTCGCCCAGCCCGCGCCGGAGCGCATGCGCTCTCGCTTCCCGACGATCGGCCACCTGGTCCTGGGCATGATCACCTCCCACGAGACGGTCCACCTCGGGCAGCTCTCCGCCTGGCGTCGCGCCTCGGGCCTGCCCTCCGCCTTCTGAATTTCGCCCCCGGAAGTTTCCCGAAAGCGGCCCCGAACAGGCCGCGGTTTTCAAGGAGCCTCTTCGATGTCCGTGATGATCGACGCCATCCTGCTCGGCTGGGACCGCAACCTCGACTACACCAAGCGCTTGCTCGCCGATGTGCCGCAGGACCGCATGGCCTACCAGCCCGCGGTCAACATGAACCACCCGGCCTGGATCTTGAGCCACCTGAACCTCTACCACGCGTGCATGACCGGCATGTTGCTGGGCAAGCCGTTCGAGGACCCCAAGGAACACAAGTTCGGGATGAAGTCCAAGCCCGTCGCCGACGCCTCGGCTTACCTGAGCAAGGCCGAACTGCTCTCCGATTTCGAGCGCGGCCACGCCGACGTCGCCGCCGCGCTGCGCTCCGCCGGCCAGTCGCGTCTCGAGGCGGCCACGCCGCTGGAGCGCTGGCGCACCGCCATGCCTCAGGTCGGCATCGTGTTGAATTACCTCATGATCCTGCACGAGTCGACGCACTTGGGACAGTTCAGCGTCTGGCGTCGCGTGCAGGGGATGCCCAGCGTGTGAGCGCGCATAGGGAGAGTCGGCATGCCCGTACCTGACCGTCCGAAGGAAAAATCTCGAGAAGAGCTCCTTCTCGATCATCACATGATGGGCCTGTGTATATGGGGCCTTGCTGCTCTTCTAGTGCTCTCTCTGACTATGGTGTTTTTGGGGGGACGGGTCGAAAAGCTGGCCGCAGAGACCGGGGTGGCATTGCCCGGTGTCGTTGTGCGAGTGGCGCATTGGATGGGCGGGACGCTCTCCGCCAAACAGACGCTGCCCGGGATCTTTGTGGTCGGGCCCCTGATGGTCGTCTTTATGGGAATGGCTTGGTGGTCGCGGCGCGTGTCACGAATTTTGCTTAGGCACAGAGCCGGCGAATGCCTGGCATGCGGCTACGATCTCCGCGGGTCGGTCGCCGCGGAGAAGTCCGCCTGCCCGGAGTGCGGCGCTGGATTCAGGATCGACGCCGGCGTCGGCCGGGTCGGGCCAAAGTGAGACTCGAGGATCGACGGCGACAAGGAATGCCCCGTGTTTGAATGTCAGCTTGAAGGAAATGAATGATGGCCACTGGCACCCATAACGAATTGTTCAAGGCCGTCTGCGCCGCCACCGGCAGCAGCAAGAAGGCCTTCAACAGCAACCACTACAACATCCGGGCCGCCCCCCAGGGCGACGCCTGGCTGCAGGTCCTCGTGAAGGAGAGCACGGTCTGGTTCGGGCTGGCGATCGACCCCGCCGACGCCGCCGAGGCGCGGAACTCCAAGATGAAATACGAGGCCGCGCTGAGCGACCTGCGGAAGACGCAGCCGGACTGGGACATCTGGGCTCCCGCCGCCCGGCCGCACGTCTGGTATGTCATGCGCAAGATTGGGCCCGTGTCCACCCCAGCCGCCACCCTCGCCGCCTCCATCGCCGCCACCTGCACGGACCTCGAAGGCGCGCTGGCGAACGACGAGATCCTCGAACTCTGATCCGGTCCCTGTCCCCGAACCGTCCGTGAAGCCAGCCATGATCTACTTCGACAACGCCGCCACGTCGTTCCCCAAAGCGCCCGGAGTCTCCGAGGCGATCGGCAAGTTCATCGCCGAGTCGGCCGCGAACCCCGGGCGGGCCGGGCATCGCCTCGCGGTCGCCGCCGAGCACATGATCGACGACGTCCGCCTCAAGCTCACGCGCCTGCTCGGCGGGCAGGACCCGCGTCGGATGGTCTTCACCCTCAACGGGACCGACGCGCTCAACATGGCGATCCACGGCGTGCTCGACTTGGGTTCCTCCGGCTCGTCGACTCGCCCGCATGTCATCACCACCGTGCTCGAGCACAACTCCGTCAGCCGCCCGCTGGTCGCGCTCGCGGAGGCCAAGGCGATCGACCTCACGCGCGTCGACTGCGACGACGCGGGCTTCGTCGACCCCGCCGCCATCAAGAAGGCGATCACGCCCGCGACGGCGCTGATCGTCATGACCCACGCATCGAACGTGCTGGGCACGATCCAGGACGCCGCCGCGGTCGGGCGCATCGCCCGAGAGCACGACATCCTCTTCTGCCTCGACGCCGCCCAGACCGCGGGCGTGGTGCCGATCTCGGTCGAGGCGATGAACATCGACCTGCTCGCCTTCCCCGGGCACAAGTCGCTCCTGGGCCCGACCGGCACCGGGGGGCTCTACGTCGGCCCGCGCTGCCCCGAGCCCGCCGGCCCCGCCGCGACCGGGCGGCGGCTGCGCCCCTGGCGCGAGGGCGGCACCGGCGGCGACTCCTCCACGCCCACCCAGCCGCAGCTTTTCCCGTACTTCCTCGAGGGCGGCACGCCCAACACCGTCGGCCTCGCCGGCTTGGGCGCGGGCGTCGACTACGTCGCCACCCACATGGCCAAGGCCCTCGCCCACGAGCAGGCGATGGTCAAGGCGATCATCGACCGCTTCGCCGACGACGAGCGCTTCACCGTTCACGGGACGCGCGACGCCTCCCGCCGGGTCGGCACGGTCTCGCTCTCGGTCAAGGGTTTCGAGCCGCCCGACGTGGGCTCGATCCTCGACGACAGCTTCGAGATCGCCGTGCGCCCCGGGCTGCACTGCTCGCCCTACGCGCACAAGCGGCTGGGCACCTTCCCCAGCGGCACAGTGCGCGTCAGCCCCGGGCCGTTCAACACCGAGGAGCAGCTCGCGACGCTGCTCGACGCGCTGGACCAGATCGCGACGGCTTGAACGTTCGAGTCGGGATGAAACCCCAAAGCCCAGGCAGTGCGATGCCTGAGTTTTTCTTCGCGCACAAGTCAGCGCAACTCGGAGCGACTCAGCGCAACGTCAGGATCTGCCTGACGACTTCCCCGCGCTCGAGCGCGTCGAACCCCTCGTTGATCTCGTCGAGCGTGATCGTCTTGCTCTTGAGCAGGTCGACCGGCAGCAGACCTGCCTGGTACATCCCGATGAACCGCGGAAAGTCGCGCGTCGGGCAGGCCGAGCCCATGAACGAGCCCAGCAGCGAGCGCTCCTCCGCCACGAGGCTCAGCGCCGAGATGCTCAACTGCTTGCTCGGCCCGGGCAGGCCGATGGTGACGGTCTTCCCGCCGCGCCGCGTCGCGGCGTAGGCCTGCGCCAGCACCTTCTCGTTGCCCGCCGCCTCGAGGGCGACCTGCACGCCGCCGTTGGTCAGATCGCGCACCGCGGCGACGGAGTCGCATTCCTTGGCGTTGACCACGTGCGTCGCGCCCATGCGCTTCGCCAACTCCAGCTTCGCCGGCTGCACGTCGACGGCGATGATCATCGAGGCCCCCGCGGCCTTCGCGCCCATCACGCCGCTGAGCCCCACGCCCCCGAGCCCGAACACGGCCACGCTCTGCCCGGGCTCGACCTTCGCGGTGTTCACGATCGCCCCCACGCCCGTGACGATCGCGCAGCTGAAGAGCAGCGCCGTCTCGAGCGGAACCGACTTGTCGATCTTCACCAGCGACCCGCGGGCCGCCACGCTGTACTGCGAGAAGCCCGCGACGCCGATGTGGTGGAAGACCGGCTTGCCGCGGTGCGACAGCCGGCGGACGCCGCCGAGCAGCGTGCCCTCGAAGTTGGCGACGGTGCCGGGCTCGCAGAGCGCGGGGCGCCCGGTCGTGCAGGGCAGGCAGCGCCCGCACATGGGGATGAAGGAGAAGAGGACGTGGTCGCCGGGCTTCAAGTCGTCGACGCCCGGGCCGAGTTCGCGCACGACGCCGCTCGCCTCGTGCCCGAGCACCATCGGCACGGGGCGCGGGCGCGAGCCGTTGACGACGCTGAGGTCGGAGTGGCAGAGCCCCGCGCCGGCGATCTCGACGAGCACCTCCCCCGGACCGGGGCCCTCGAGGTCGAGGTCGTCGATGATGAACGGCTTCGACTGGGCGTATGGCTCGGGCTTGCCCAGGTCGTAGATCACGGCGGCGCGGGTCTTCATCGATCGGTCGTCCGAGTGGAGGCGTGTTGCTCGCGGCAGGGGAGGGCGGGCGCAGGCTCAGGCTTGTTGGTGCTTCTGGATGTGGCGGGCGACGGTCTTGAACGGCGCGACCCAGTAGGGGCCGGCGCGGAGGTGGTCGATCAGAATCTTGTGCGCGGCCTGCGTGGTCTCCGTGCCGGGCGGGCCGACGCGGTGGAAGTAGAGCACGGTCCACCCGCCGACGGTGATCGCCTTCGCGCAGAGGTCGATCAGTCGGTGTCCGTCGCCGCCGCCGCCGTGGAACGAGGAGACGCGCAGCAGGCGCGTGGTCCGCGGATCGTTGACGGCTCCTCCGAGGCCGCGCGCCGCGAAGCAGCGCTTGAGCACCGCGGCGTCGTACGGCTTCTCGTCGGGCGGGTCGCCGATCGCCATCGCGCCGCAGGGGTAGGCGTAGGTGCGGTCCGGGTCGGGGCCGATGTTGGCGTCGAGCCAGTCGGCGGCGCCGCCGACCTCGGCCTCGATCGTCGCGGGCGTGTGGCTCTCGACCGTGTGCTTCATCCACGCGGGGACTTCCCGCCCCGCGTTGGTGTAGGCCTTCGCGCTGCAGGGGTGGTGGATGGAGTGGTTGCCGATCTCGTGCCCGCGCTGGTGGGCCGCGCGCCAGTCCGCGGCCCGGCGGTGGATCGTCGGGTTGCCGGTGTTGAGGTAGAACGTCGCGCGCAGGCCGACGGCCTCGAGGTCGGGGATCACCAGGTCGAGGTTGTCCTCGTTGCCGTCGTCGTAGGTGAGGCTCACGGCCGCTTGGCCGCGGGGCCAGGTCCAGGCGGGCTTGCTCGCTTGCGTCATCGTGGTGCTCCAACAGGCGTGAGCGGAGAGTCTAAAGGAACGGCGGGCAAAACTGAACCGCGCCGCAATGAACCGCGACTTTCCCGACAAACCGGGTTGCGCCAAATCGATTTGTCGCCGGCGGAATCCCTTTTTTTGGGGGGTGACGAGCTTCGACGGGACCTTTGGGACCGGTCTTGCGGCTCGAACGGCCGCCTGACTTGTGACGGCGGGGAAAAGCCTCGATTTCAGCGCGAAAACGAGGGTCGCTTCGTTGCGCAAACGTGTTCCACGTGGAACATGTTTGCGCAGGGGTCGTTTGCCGGTTCCCGGACGTGCATTAAATGCTCCGCTCCCTCTCCGCTCCCACTCCGCCGCGCTTCCGCGCCCCTGCCGCCTCAGTGTCTGCTGGCGACCCGCTCTGCGTCGTCTAAGCGGCTTCATCGGGTCTCGCCCACGATCATTCCGCCTGCAGGTACGATGAACTCCTCGCGCGAATCCCCACGAACCCACGCGCGTCCACTCCCGGAATTCGACCATGACCATCGCCTCACGCGGCCTGTTGGCGGGCGTCGCCGAAGGAACCCTCGAAGCCAAGATCAAGCGCGAGCCCTACGACAAGCTCTGGCGCTACACGCTGGAGCGGACCAAGTCGCTGCTCGACCGCGCCGATGCCTCGCCCTGCGGGTTGATCACCTACGGGGCGCTGGGCTCCTGGTCGATGTCCGGGGCCGCGATCGACGCCGCGCTGGTCTGGCGTTTGACCGGCGACAAGCGGGCCCTGGGCTACGTCGAGCGCTGCATCGACGGCCTGGCCACGTACTACGGCCCGCCCGGCGCCGAGCGCGACAAGATCCACGCCATCGTCATCGGCGGCCTCCCGTACCACTCGCACGCGGAGGTCCCGCTCGCTGCCGACCTCTGCCGCGCCGGCCTCTCGAAGCAGGCGCTCGACACGCTCGCCCGCGGCCTGCTCGGCGGGGCGATGGACGCCCACGACGACGGCGGGAGCCTCCGCGGCTACGGCGCCGGCGCGAACGTCCCCTTCGCCCGCAACGTCTGCGCCGCCGTCGCCGCGCTGGTCTGGGGCGAGGAGCTCGGCCACCCGCACTGGAAACGCATCGTCGACGTCGGGCGCGACAACGTCATCGGCTACTTCCGCCGCGGGCTCGACGCCAAGGGCTATCCCTACGAGGGCCCGGGCTACGCCGGCGACACGTCGTACCACCTCTATCTCGTCGCCCAGATCCTGCGCCAGCGCGGGATGGCCGACCTCTTCGCCGACGAGCCGGCCTGCGTGAACTTCGTCGACGCGATGCTCACCTTCCTCTTCCCCGACCGCAGCAGCTTCGGCAACGTCAATGACCTGGGCTTCTTCGTCCCCTGGAGCCTGCCCTTCCTCCCGCTCACCGCCCGCTACGCCCGCCGGCCGGACCACCTGGGATTCTGGGAGGAATTCCAAGGCCCCGACAACGCGATGAGGCCCTACGGCGATTTCCTGCCACATTACGAGAGGACCACCGGCGTCGAGTGGTCGCAAGGCTGTCACGTGCCCTCGCTCCCGCTCGCGCTGCTCTGGTGGGACGCGAGCGAGCCCGTCTCGCCGATCGCCGCCACGCCCGTCCCGCTCGCGGTTTTTTCGCCCGGCACGGAGAACTCGGTCTGCCGCACGAGCTGGTCGGCCGACGCGGTCTTCGCCAACTTCCAGGGCGGGGGGCGCGGGCACGTCTCGCCTGGCCACGTCCACAGCGACTCGGGCCACTTCTCGATCTTCGCCCACGGCGACTACCTCGCGATGGACACCGGCCGCTACAACACCGACGAGGATCAGCACAACGTCGTGCTCGTCGACGGCAAATGCCACATGCCCATCGGGCAGACATGGGGCTCGGCCCACCGCTCGGGGCGGATGGTCACGTTCCAGCGGCACGCGATGCTCGACTACGCCGTCGCCGACGCCGCCCACACCAAGAACGCCATCTGGGCCGACCGGCATTTCCTGTTCGTGCGCACCGGCGGGAGCGGGCGCGAGGCCGACCACGCCTATGTGGTGGTGATCGACAACATCAACGTGAAGAACGCGCGGGGCAAATATCTTTGGCAACTCCACACGCCGCGGGAGAACGCGCTGGAGATCGTCGGTGCCGACCGCGCGGTGGTCCGCGGCCCGCGTGCCCGGCTCGACATCGACTTCGTGCTGCCCTCGCCCGAGGACTTCCCAAAGGAGCCGCACACGCTCGCGCTGCGGACCGACGAGAAGTGGTGGACGTTCGGCGAGCGGAGCAGCGGATGGGCGGACCAGGAGAAGCTGGGGCTCTACAACTGCAGCGTCCGCCGGCCGCGGCTGCTCGCGGAATTCGAGGGGCTCAACGGCGTGATGATGACGGTGATCTCCCCACGGCGGAAGGACGAGCCGGCGCGGGCGGTCCATCGGCAGAGCAGCAAGCGGGTGATGCGCGTGGAGGTCGAGCACGAGACGGGCGTCGACACCATCCTCGCGGCGATCGACAACGGGTACATGACGCTGCCGGACGTGGAGGGGTTCGCGGAGTTGGTGGTGTTGAGGAGGGACCGCGCGGGAAGGCTGTTGGATATGTGGACGAAGGATGGAGAGAGGTTGAGGCGGGTGGAGGAGGTTTGGCCGCGGGGGTGATACGGGTTCCAGTTGATTACCGCGCCAACGCCATGATGGAGCGTGTGGGCTTCCTCCCATCAGGCGCAGCCTGATCAGAGACGGACACTGTGTGTCCGAAGGCCGGGCGCAGGCGGTACTCCGCCCGCACGGCTCGTCGGCCGCCATGAACCGCCTGGTCTCGCGCGGGGCCTGCGACGCCAACATCTTTGCGGAGCGCGTCATCCGCTCTTGAAGGCGTCCACGACGCCCGCACGTCGCGCGGCGGAGTACCGCCTCGCCTTGACTTCGGCGACACAGTCGCCGGCTCTGATCAGAAAGAGCGTTTCAACAAACTCTGCCCGTCCCCCTCACTTCCCCTCCGGCTCGATCCGGTAGCCCACCGTCTTCGCGCCGGTGATCGTCGCGGGCTTGTCGTCGCTCTCGAGCAGGTCGACCAGCACGTTGCGGCAGACCACGTGGCCGATGAACTGCGTGGCCCAGTCGGCCTCGGAGAGCTTCACCCGCCGCGGGCGGTCGAAGCGCACGCGCACCGAAGCGCCGTAGCGCGTCAGCCGCACGGCGGAGACCTTGGCCGCGAACTGCTCTGTCGCCGGCTGCAGCTTGCCGTCGACCTCGAACTCGATGGCGGTGGCCTCGGGCTTGACCTGCCGCTCCCCCTCGCGGACGAAGACGGGGATCATCTCGTAGAGCTCGGCAACCGAGTCGGCCCCGTCGCCGCCGACGCTCGTCTCCACAGTCAATCCCTTGTCGTCGAGCGTGAACGCGCGGGCGAAATCGAGCTTGCCCTTGAGCGAGGCCAGGTTGGGGTCGCGTCCCCAGAGCTGTGCGGGGATCACGCCCCCGACCTTCACGTGGGCCGTCTTGCCTTCGATGTCGTAGACCGGCTTGGGGTCGAGGATGCGCGAGGAGGAGAAGGGCTTCCCGGCCGCGGTCGTCCCGCTCACCGCGTGGACGGGCCAGGATCGCCACAGTTCGGGCGTGTCCCAATTGGGCTTGGGGGCGTTGGGGAAGCCCTGCCCGCCGCGGCGGCCGACGATGACCGAGCCGGTCGCGGGCGTCCAGAAGGCCGAGAGCGAGCCGCCGCCCAGCCCCAGCGGGCCGGCCATCTCCATGTGCCCCTCGCCCGCCCAATCCGCGACGGGGCCGGTGTGGAGGATCACGCCGAAGCCCTTGCGCTTGGCGACGAGGAATTCCTTGTCGAAGTTCTCGGTGAACGTGCCGGGCCTGCCCATCGGGAGCTGCAGGAGGGACGGGTCCTTCTGGACGAGCTTCTCATAGCGGGCGGCGAAGCCCTTGGGGAAGTGGTCGTAGGCGAAGTTGTTCATCGGGAAAATGGGCGAGTCGGGCCACATGCTCCAACGCCACGGCGAGGAACGCAGCTTTTCGGGCGGGACGTATTCACCCGAGCCGGGGTTTTCGTGGAGCTGCATGATGAGTTCATTGACCGCGGCGGAGAGCCCGTTCTTGAGCCGGTCGCCCTCGGGGTTGTGAGGCTGCTGGCAGATCGCGTCGTCGGTGAGGAGCATCGCGGCGGCGTTGCGGAAGGGGAAATTCCACTGGTCGGCCAGCGCGTCGTTGGAGAGGCGGGCGTTGAAGTGCGACGGGCCGACCTGCGCGCCGTCGGGCTCGGGCAGGAGCAGGTAGGCCCGCAGGCGCCAAGCCTTCTTCACCGCCTCCTGGGCCCAGGGCCAATCGGGGGCGGCGACGGCGAGCCAGGTGCCCCAGTAGAGGCTCATGCCCTCGAAGCCGACGTCGAAGCCGCCTTGGTCGGTGAAGTAGCCGGCGGGGTGGAAGAATTGCCGGTCGTCGAAGACGCGCTTGGCGTAGGTCTCCGCGAGCTTCTTGGCCTTGGGCGTGCCGATGGCGTCGCCAGCGAGGCGCATGCCCAGCACGGCGCAGACGTCGAAGTGGGTCTCGTCGTGGCGCGGGCCCCATTTGTCGACGCGCTGCATCATCTGGAAGAGGCAGGTCTCGTAGGCCGCGCGGGCCTCGGCGGGGACCGCGTCGCGCACCAGCGGATAGACGTAGGCATAGCAGACAAAGTGGGGCCCGAACCAGTCGGAGCGGGCGTCCTTGAGTTGGCCGGAGTGCTCCTGCAGGTCGTCGGTCATGAGCATCAGGAGCGTGGTGGTGGTGAAGGCGCGGAGCTTGAGGGCCTTGGAGCCGAAGTAGGGGTTGCCGGGGTTTTTCCAGTTCGCGAGGAAGGCCGCGGTCTCGGGCCAGCAGGAGGGGCGGACGACGCCCTGGGGCGTCTCGATCTCGGCGAGGGTGAAGTGATGCCCAGGGAGATTGACCGACGGGGCGCTGCGCTTGCGCCCAACGCGGGGGAACTCGAGGCTCAAGACCCAATTGTGGAAGACCTCTTCGGCGTCGGTCGTGGGCACGACGGTCGGCTCAGCGGTGACGCCGTGGTCGTAGTCGGAGGCCTTGAGCGTCGCGAGGTAGTCGCGCAGGGTCTTCTGGTAGGGGTGCTCGTCGGGCAGGCGGGTGCGCACCCCCGGGGGAGCCGGGGGGGCCGGCGGCGCGGGCGCGGCGGCGGGGGGCGCGTCGGCCGCGAGGGCCGGCGGCGGGGTGATCGTCCACGACGAGAACGCGGCGAGAACTCCAAGCCCGGCGACGCTCCAACGATCGCGGTGATGCAACATCGAATACTGCCTCGGGGTGAATCAGGCCCGGCGCGGCGGACGCGGCCGCACGATGGGCGAGTGGGTTGGATGCGGTCGGAGAGGCCCTCTCCGTACACGCTCGATCCGACGACAGGCAGTCTATCGGCGCTTCGCGGCCGTGGTCCATGGCCGCTGATACAATCCTGTGTGTTCCCCGTCACGACGCGCGTTCGACGGCATCCGGGTTTTCGGCGCGGCGGGCGGGGATGGGCTTCTTCCCATCTCGAAATCGAGGCGTCCCATGCGGCTCAACTTCCAAACGCACGCCAAGTCCGGCCTATTGCTCTCCCTCCTTCTCCTCGCCACCTGCCTGCCCGCCTGCACGGTCAACCCCGCGACGGGCAAGAGCCAGTTCAACATGGTCGGCCAAGGGCAGGAGATCGCGCTGGGCGCGCAGGCCGAGCCGGAGTTCCTCGCGCAGTACGGCGGGGAGGTGCCTTCGCCCCAGGTGCGCGAATACGTGAGCAATCTCGGGCTCGAGCTGGCCAAGCACAGCGAGCGGGCCGACCTGCCCTGGTCGTTCCACGTGGTGAACTCGCCGGTGATCAACGCCTTCGCGCTGCCGGGCGGGAAGGTCTTCGTCTCGCGCGGACTGCTGGTGAAGATGACCAACGAGGCGCAGCTCGCCGGCGTGCTCGGGCACGAGATCGGCCACGTCACCGCGCAGCACATCGGCCAGCAGATGACCCGGCAGATGGGCATCTCGGCGGTGGCGGCGGCGATCGGCGTGGCGGCGCAGCAGTCGAACAACCAGTACATGCAGGTTCTGGGCGCGGGGGCGCAGGCGGGCGGTGGGCTCTACCTCCTGAAGTTCGGGCGCGACCAGGAGAGCCAGGCCGACGAGCTGGGCATGCGCTACATGAGCCGGCTGGGCTACAACCCGCAGGCGCAGTTGCAGGTGATGGAGATCCTCAAGGCCGAGTCGCAGGGCGGGGGCTCGCAGCCCGAGATCCTCTCGACGCACCCGCTGCCCGACACGCGCATCCAGCGCCTGCAGGCGATCATCAAGACGACCTACCCCGACGCCGGCAGCTCGACCGCCTACCACTTCGAGCCCGAGAACTTCAAGCGCCAGGTGCTCGACCCGCTCTCGAAGCTGCCGCCCGCGCCGCAGCCCAAGCCGGCGGCGGGGTGAGGCGGGGGGCGTTTCAAACCCTTCGCGTCGCTACCATGTGGCGATGTCCGCGAGCTCTCCAACGCCAGCCCAGACGCCTCCGCCGACGGCTTCCGCCGCCGCCGGTAAACCTGCTCAGGAACCCGCGTGGACCGACCGCGAGCTCGCCAACCCGCACGCCGTCGCCGACAAGGCCCGACGCGTCGAGGCGATGTTCGCCGCCATCGCACCCAGCTACGACCTCAACAACCGCCTGCACTCCATGGGGCTCGACCAAACGTGGCGGCGGCGGTGCGTCCGCCTCGCGGAGCTCGCGCCGGGCGATGTCGTCGTCGACGTCGCCTGCGGGACGGGCGATCTCTCGCTCGCCTTCGCACGCGGCGGTGCGGCCCGCGTCATCGGCGTCGACTTCACGTATCCGATGCTGCGGATCGCCCGCGGCAAGCCCGCGCCCGCTGGCAGGGCCCAGCCCGCCTACCACACCGGCGACGCGATGCGCCTCCCGCTCGCCGACGCCTCGGCCGACGTGGTCAGCATCGCCTTTGGCATCCGCAACGTCGCCCGGCCCGAGGCCGCGGTCGCCGAGTTCTTTCGCGTCCTGCGCCCCGGCGGGCGGCTGCTGATTTTGGAGTTCAGTCAGCCGACCAACCCCGTCCTCGCGGCCTTCTACCGGCTCTACACCCAGCGCATCATGCCTCTGACCGCGACGCTCATCGCCCGTGACCGTTCGGGGGCGTACCGGTATCTGCCGCGCAGCGTCAACACCTTCATGGATCGCCGGGCGACGTTGGAGATGCTCGGCCGAGCGGGGTTCGGTGCGTGCGAAGCCCACCCGCTGACCTTCGGGGCCACGGTGGTGTATCGCGGGGTGAAACGCTGAGGGGCGGGGGAAATTGTTAGCCGGACGCGCAAGCGACGGGACGGGGGTCGATCAATATGCGGCCATGCGGGAGATCGCGAACGCCCATGCCATTACGGCGGATGCGTGAGGATGTGGGATTGAGCGCGGATACTGATGCCCATCGCGGCCGTGGATTGGCGCACCAACGTCCCGTCGCTTGCGCGTCCGGCTAACCCAGACCAGCAATCTCACTATTTCACTTCGCCCGGCTTTTCGTCGTCGCCTGTGGGCGGAGGATTCATCGGCACGTCGGTCTCCGCGTGCGGGCCGTCGTCGGGCTGTGTGGCGGCGGGGGGCTTGCGGGCGCGCTCGCCGAGTTTGCCGGACCCGCCGTGTGAGCCCTTTTCGGTGGGCTTGTCCGAGGCCTTGCCGGTGTGCGGTTTCGCGGCTGGGCTCGTGGCGGCCGACGGCATCGCGGGCGTCGCGACGTGGGTGTTCTCGGTGGCGGGATTGGTCGCGGCGGATGTCGTTGACTTGGTCGTCGTCGCTTCCGCCGGCTGCGTCGCCACGATGACGGCGCTCGGGTGAGATGTGCCCACGCTGTGGCCGTAGACCAGCTCTCCGCCGTAGAAGCCCGTCACGCTCACCCAGCCCGCGGTGAAGAGCGCGGTGAGGACCGAGAGGACCACCATCGTCGTGCGCACCGAGACCATGTTGAACGATGTGAAGGCCGCGAAGAACCCCGTCACCAACAGGAAGATCCAGGCCTTCTCGCCCAGCTCCTCGTGTTTCTCGAGCAGTTGCTGGGCTGCGTCGCTGAGGCTGGTCGCGGCCTCGCCCCCGGCCCGGTGGCCGGTGACCATCGCGAGATAGCCCGCGACGGCGCCGGCCAGGTAGAGCAGCACCGTCGCCCAGCGCATGCCGGGCGAGCGGCCGCCGGTGAACATCAGCGCGAAGACAAAGAGCACGCCCAGCGTCGCCGCGACGATGGGGAAGTGCACCAGCATGCCGTGCGTGCGGGCGGGGTCCGACCAGACCTGTGTCATCGAATGAAGAAGAGCGTTCATGGCGTCAGTGTAATACGGAATGGTGGGGGGACGGGTTTGGGCTTGTTGCCATACGACGCGCTGTGAGAACTCTTCGATGACAAGCCCACGGATCGCGTCGCAACGCGTTCCGTGGGGTTCTTCGAGGGGGCATGGGATGTTGCGGGGGCGCGACGATGCTTCGTGCTCGTCGTGATTTGATTCGTGCGATGCGAGTCCAGACCCCACCGAACCCTCCGGAGTACCGTCGGGATTAGTGGGCTTGGGTCATCGAGCCTTCCTCCGGTTCGACTTGCCTTTCGCCCCCCCGTATTCGTTAGTTGAAGGGTCGTATAACCACCGTGGCGGGAGGCTGCCGAGGATGCCGTCACAACCGGCCTGCATCGGGGTTTCCCGGAGGGCGTTATCGGTCCCATGCTAAATCATAGCTTAAGAGTTGATTGAAATTGGACTTGCGCATTTCTGGCGGTTGGCCCTGATGTGAATTTGGGGAATTTGTGGAGGCCGGTGATGCCCGGTCGATCGGGTCTCCGATGACTTGGGGGACAAATCCATACGGCCGGTGAGTTGCCGGTCGGGGCTGGGCGCGGAAGGCTTGGTCCCTCATCTCAAATGGGGCGGTCCTCGACAAGGCAGTCGAGCCGTCAATCGCGGCTGAAGACCGATCCCAGGAGATTCCCATGCGTCAGGACGTCTTGATCGAACGATTCTTCACGGCTCTCATCAGCGGGCAGCGCACGGCGGTGCGGTCCATCGTCGACGAACTCCTCGAGGCCGACTGCCCGGCGGAGAAGATCATCTCCCGCCTGTTCTGGCCCACCCTCGAGCACATCCAGAACCTCTACAAGCACGACCAGCTCTCCGAGCTGGCCCACCACTACGCGGCCCGCCTGCTGCGCATGCTGGTGGACCAGATGCAGCTGCGCCTCGAACAGTCCGAGCGCATCGGCAAGAAGGTGCTGCTGGTCTGCGGGCCCGAGGAGTCCGAGGAGATCGGCGGCCAGATGACGGCCGACCTCTTCGAGGCCGCGGGCATGGACGTCTACTTCGTGGGCGGCGGCGTCGCCAACGACCTGGTGATCACCCCGGTCGGCGACCAGCTCCGCTACGTCGACCGCGCGGCCCGCCGCTGGAAGTCCCTGCCCTCGACCT
>JAPLMQ010000009.1 GCA_026386955.1 Planctomycetota bacterium | reverse complement strand
AACCGGGCCGAGGGGCTCGCCGACGAGATCGGCGCCGACCTGTGGGCCAACGACCCCGACGCCCTGGTCCGCGCGGTCATCGAGCAGCCCGAGCGCCGGATGTCGGACAGCCAGCGCACCGTCGGCCGCAAGCGCCGCGGCGGCGGGAAGCGCAGCGAGACCGAGGCCGAAGCGGCGTGACCGCGGCGCTCCGGCGCTGCGACACGGTCCATCAATCAGGAAAAACCCAAAGCCCAGGCACCGCGTGCCTGGGTTTTTCATTGGGACGAAACGCGATCCATCCGCGACGGAAGCCTGCGGATGAAATGCATGATCGCCGCGTAGACCGGGTCTTCGCGGTCGACCATGAGGTCGACGATGGTGCTGTGGTCGCGCCCGGGGAACTCGAGGTACTGCACGTCGCGGTGGCCCGCGGTGCGCAGGAGCGCCGCGAGGTAGCGGTTCTCGTCGGTGCGCATCGCCATGTCGTTCCCGCCGGCGATCAGGAGCGTGGGGGCGGCGTCGGCGCGGGCGTGGTAGCAGGGGGCCGCGGCGTCGATGACGGGGCGCGTCCCGGCGTCGGGCACGCCGTTCTGGCCCCGGATCGTGAAGTGGGTGACCATCTGCCCGCTGACGGGGATGAGCCCCGCGACGCGGCGCTCGTCGACGCCGGCGTCGCGGAGGCAGGCCGCGTCGAGCCCGCGGAGGGCCGCGAGGTAACCGCCCGCGGAGTGGCCGCTGACGAAGATCCGGCCCGGGTCGCCGCCGAAGGAGGCGATGTGGCGCGCGACGAAGGCGACGGCGGCCGCGGCGTCGCGGGCGAAGTCGGGGAACCTGGCCTCGGGGGCGAAGCGGTAGGTCGCCATCGCGACGCCGACGCCTTCGTTGGCGAATCGCCGCCCGATCTCGACCCCGCGCGGCGAGTTCTTTTCGCCGCCGATCAAGCCGCCGCCGTGGAACCAGAGGAGGAGGGGGAAGTTGCTGGTCTGGGTCGGAAGGTAGAGGTCGAGCCGGCAACGGGCGTTTTGGTAGGCGGTGACATTGGTGCCCTCGCGATAGAGCAGGTCATGCTCGATGCGGAGGGGAGGTGTGGGCTCGGATGAGGATGGAGTCGACATCGGAGGATTCCGAGGAGATCAAGGAATATCAAGGATCTCAAAGCCCAGGCACCGCAGTGCCTGGGCTTTGGAGAACTCGATCATCGCGTGATCACCGCGCGTAGTCCACCGTGCGCATCTCGCGCAGCACCGTGATGCGGATCTCGCCCGGGAAGGTCATCTCCTCACTGACGCGCTTCGCGATGTCGCGGGCGATGGCGTGGCAGGTCCCGTCGTCGACCTGCTCGGGGTCGACGATCACGCGGACTTCGCGCCCCGCCTGGATCGCGAACGCCTGGCGGACGCCCTTCATGCTCGTGGCGATGCCCTCGAGCTGCTCGAGGCGCTTGATGTACTTCTCGAGCGTCTCGCGGCGCGCCCCCGGGCGGGCGCCGCTGATCGCGTCGGCCGCCATGACGATGGGCGTGTAGGGGCTGGTGGCGGCGATGTCGTTGTGGTGGCCGCCGATGGCGTTGAGCACCTCGTCGCGCTCGCCGTACTTCTTGCAGAACTCCATGCCGATGGCCGGGTGGCCGCCCTCGACCTCGTGGTCCATCGCCTTGCCGATGTCGTGGAGGAACCCGCAGCGGCGGGCGAGCTCGCCGTCGAGCCCGAGTTCGTCGGCGATGACCTGGCAGAGGTAGGCGACCTCGATGCTGTGGCGGAGGATGTTCTGCCCGTAGCTGGTGCGGTAGTGGAGGCGCCCCATCATCTCGCTGACCTTGGGGTGGATCCCGGGGATGTTGACCTCGACGGAGGCCTCCTTGCCGAACTTCACGATGCGCACCGCCATGTCCTTCTGGAGCTGCTCGACGATCTCCTCGATGCGGGCGGGGTGGATGCGCCCGTCCTCGAGGAGTTTTTGGAGGGCCTCGGAGGCGATGGCGCGGCGGATGGGGTCGAAGCAGGAGACGACCACGACGCCGGGCGTGTCGTCGACGATGACGTCGACGCCGGTGGCCTTCTCGAAGGCGCGGATGTTGCGCCCCTCGCGGCCGATGACGCGCCCCTTCATGTCGTCGCTGGGGATCGCCACGGCGGAGACGGTGGCATCGGCGGTGTGCTCCGAGGCGTAGCGCTGGATCGCCAGGAGGGTGATCTTCAGGGCGTTGTCCTTGGCCTCGTCCTCGGCCTTGGCCATGGCGTGCTGGATGATCTGGTTGGCCTCGTGCTGCACGTCCTGCTCGATCAGGCGGAGGGCCTCCTTTCGGGCCTCTTCGGGGTTGAGCCCGCTGATGCGGAGCAGGATCTGCTTCTGCTCGGCCTGGGCCTTCTGCAGCAACTCCCGCCGCTGGACCATGACCTGCTCGATCTCGGCCTCGCGGGCGACGGAGGCTGCCTCGCGCTGCTTGATCTTGCCGTCGTAGTCCTCGAGGAACTTCTCCTTGGTGGTCAGCACGTCGAGCTTGCGGTCGAGGTTGTCCTCGCGCTTCACCAGCCGGCGCTCGGTCTCCTTCATCTCGTTGCGGGAGGCCTCGGTCTCACGGTCGAATTCCTCACGGCGCTTGGCGAGCTCGTTGCGGAAGTCGAGCTCCTGCTGCTTCTGGAGCGTCTGGACGTCGCTGCGGGCCGACTTCAGGACGTTCTCGGCCTCGCGGCGGGCGTCCTCCAAGGCGCGGTTGCCGTTCTGGCGGATGAAGACAAAGCTGATGGCGCCGCCCACCACCGCGGCGATGACCGCGGTGACGAGGACGGGGATGAGGATGGAACCGCCCCCGGAAGCGCCCCCGGAAACGGCGTCGGAACTGGCTTGCGCCAGGAGAGGGAGGAGTTGCACGAAGGGCCCCTTTCTGCGCGGCCGATGGACTGGCCGCGCGGACGATGGGGCACGTGCAGCGGGCGTCTTCGCGCCCCTCACCCGAGGGACGCGAGCAGGCCGCGTGGACCGATCAGAGCAGACGATGAGGCGTCAAGCGGTGTCGCCGGGGTCGCAGGGCCCGCCGGAGCGTGGACGTTGGCAGGGGAACGGCAAAGATGGTTCCGTCATGTCGGCCAAATCGGGGCATCCAGAAGGCGTGCGAATCCGAACCCATGGGACTTTTGCGGACTGGGTTTTTCAGACAGTTTCAAGGCGGCTTGATCTTCATCAATCTATCCGCCTGCGCCTGCCGGACCCGGACAAGCCGGATGCGGCGGACACAGACGTCCGACGGCTCGCAAACATAGCCGATCGGTCTCATCGGTCACGACGCGGGCAAAAAACACGCCTCGCACGTGCCGCTTGTAAACGAAAGAGCACACCAACCGTTTCGGCGAAATCGCTTCGCCTGCTGCACCGATGCGGGCCGGGACTCATCCCCGGGTGGCGGCCAAGAATGGCCGCGGCCGTTGAGATGGAGGCCGACTGCACATCAGATGTTAGCGGTTGCCGGCGATGGACGTCAAGCGAAGGGCATTGTTAGCCGGACGCGCAAGCGACGGGACGGGGGGCGATCAGTCCACGGCCACGATCGGCATCACGGACTGTGGCCAATCCCACACCTCTTGCATTCGCCGTCGTCAATTGGGCGCGATCGTTTCAGTTCGGTGTGGCGGTGGACCGGCCACCCCCCGTCCCGTCGCTTGCGTGTCCGGCTAACAATGCTTCTTGTTATTCCCTGCTCTTCGTTGACGTTTTCCCGGGCCGCCTCTATTCTACGATGCGTAACTGATTCGGGGCCAGAGAGTCGATTCGGGGGGACGTGGCGCGGCTGGGCCGGGCTGTCGGGGCGCATCGACCGCGCCCGCCAACCTCCGTTCGCCGCGGGACGCCCGGGCACTCCGGTTTTTTCGCCCCGCGCCTCCCCGCCATGGAGATTCACAGCATGGACATCAAGATCAGCGGCCGCCACATCGAGGTGACCCCGGCGATCCGTGATTACGCCACCGAGAAGGTGACCAAGCTCCCGCGGTACTACGACCGGGTCACGCACATCGAGGTGGTGGTCTCCAAGGCCGAGACGCACACGTTCGAGGTCGAGGTCATCGTCCAGGCCGAGCACCACACGCCCTTCGTGGCGAAGGTCAAGGGGCACGACGTCTACGCCTGCATCGACGGCACGATCGACAAGCTCGAGCGGCAGTTGACCGACCACAAGGAAATTGTCCGTGCCCGCAAGGGCAAGACGTCCATGTCCGGCTGAGCCGGCGCGCGTGGGCGTCGCCCATGATGGGCGGCCCGCACGCCCCGTGGTCCGCCGGCGCCCCACCCGAGGCCCGACCATCATGAAGATGCACGATTTCGTCTGCGACAAGGCGATCATCGCCGACCTGAAGGCGACCGACCGCAACGCCGCGATCGCCGAGTTGGTCGACTCCCTGGTCGCCGCGGGCGCCGCCCCCGAGTCGCTGCGCGAGGAGCTGGCCAAGCTCATCATCCAGCGCGAGAAGCACGGCTCGACGGGCTTCGGCAAGGGCGTCGCCATCCCGCACGTCATGAGCGACAAGATCAAGAAGATGGTGGCCGCGATCGGCGTGAGCCAGAAGGGCGTCGACTTCAACGCCCTCGACAAGGCCCCGGTCTTCACGATCTTTTTGCTGCTCAGCCCG
>JAPLMQ010000197.1 GCA_026386955.1 Planctomycetota bacterium | reverse complement strand
GGATGCCCAAACCTGCTGACGAGGTCCTCTTCTGAGAGGCCAAGCCATGCGTTTGATTCGACCGATCGATTCGAGCGCCGATAGCGATCTCCCTCCCTGCAACTCGTCAACGCCGCCCCCGCAGTCACCACGAGCAAGACGCAACTCAGGATTGTCTTCCAATTCGCACGCATGTTGATCGGCGCTTCTGGGTGAGTCGGGGATCGACACGTTTACGTAGTTTACGCCGTCCGCGCCCATTGCAGCCCCAGCGGCAGCTTCGCGGGGCCGAAGAGGAAGTGCAGCACGCCGCGAGGCCGCAGCCCGGCAAGCTTGGACGAGGCATGCAGGAGAAGCGGGCGGAGCAGCAACGCGCCGCCGCGTGGGACGGGGCAGGTGGTTTCGCCGGTGCGGTCGCGCAGCGCCGCCGCGTCGCGATCGGTGAGGATTCCCGCGCGGTGCGAGCCGGGGACGACGCGCAGCGCGCCGTCGGCCTCGCCCGGCTCGTCGAGCTGCAGCCGCACGGCCAACAATTCCTCCAGGACCTCCGCCGGCGGCTGGGCGTAGAGCAGGCCCTCCTTCTCCGACCAGCCGCGGATGGCGGGGTGGTCGACCCTCGCGGCGACGGGGATGCTGAGGTCCTGGTGCAGCGGGACCAGCCAATTCCGAGCGGGGGATTTCTCGAAATAGGTGCACTGCACGCAGGCCGGGTCCGGGGGAAGCCGCGCGGCGATCGGCGCAGCCGAAGCCAAGCGTCTGGCGAGCGCGGCGCACCACGGGAGGTCGAGCAGGTTCCGCGTGCCCGCGCCGTCGATCGTCACAGTGTCCAATTGGGCGATGAGGTCGTCGCAGGCCGCGGCGGTGAGCAGCGGGGCGGTGACGAGGTGGCCATGCTCAAGCAATGGGGTCTGCACGGGCAACGCGGCAAGGTCTCCGTTCGGTTCTCCGCCGCTCAGCTCAAACGCTGGATGAGTTCCTCGACGACGTCCTTCCACGCGTCGAGGTTGTCCGACTCCTCCCAAAGCTGTTGAAGCTCCGATTCCTTGCCGAGGATGCGCTTCATGGCCTTGCGGGCCTGGCCCAGCAGCTTGGCGTCGGGCTTGGGCTTGCCCTTGAGCCATTTCCTCGCGGCGTCGGGGAGCTTCTTCACGGGCTTGCCGTTGGCGGCGGCGACGACCTCGGCCGCGGCGATGGCGTTGCAGCCGTCGGGGGCCTCGATGTATTCGTCCTCGTCCACGCTGGCGGTGGCGAGGGCGTCGGCCAGCATCGAGTCGTCGTCGGCCTCAACGAGGTCGCCGATGAAGTCCAGAGCGTCGTCGTTGTCGAACGGGCCGAGGCCCCAGGCGCCCATCGGTTGCTCCTTGATGCGGTGACGGCGAGACAGATGGATTGTCGCGCGCGGGCTAGGCGGCGTACAGGGGTTGGAGGCGGGGCATTGTTGGCCCCACCTCACCGCGGCGCCGCCGCGTATTTATCGCGCTGGTACGCCACCCACGCCGCGAGGTACGGCTTGAGCCGAATGCAACGCTCCGGCTCCTCCTTCGCGAGGTTGTGCAACTCCTGCGGGTCGGCCTCGAGGTTGTACAGCTCCTCGCGGGCGAGCGTGGCGTTCACCATGTACTTCCACCCGTGTTCGCGCAGGCCCAGCTGGTAATCCGTCGTCGCGGCGAAGAAATAGCTGCGCTTCCGCGGCTCGGGCGCGAAGAGGCTGTGCCCCTGCCACCCGGGCTCAGCGGGGAGGCCCAGCACGTCGAGGATCGAGGGGTTGAGGTCGACCTGCGCGCCGGCGACGGCGCTGCGCATCCCCGCGTAGGGCAACCCCGGGAAATGCATGAGGCAGGGGACGTGGACGCATTCCTCGTAGAGCTTCTGCCCGTGCCCGTAGGTGTTGTGGGGCGAGCCGAAGGCTTCGCCGTGGTCGCCGATGACGACGAGCATGGTGTCGTCGGCGATCCCGCGGGCGCGGAGTTCGCCCATCAGCCGGCCGATCTGGGCGTCGGCCTCGTGCAGGCAGTTGAGGTATCGCCCGAGGTTGTAGTCGTCAATCGGCAGCGGCTTGCCGGCGAAGAAGTCGATCGGTTTTTGGTCGTGCGAGAGTTCGTAAGGGTGGTGCGTCTGCTGCGTCCAGAGCATGAGGAAGAACGGCTCGTCCTTGAAGCGGTCGAGGAACTGGCAGGCGCCGTCGACAAGGTGCCGGTCGGCGGAGCCCCAGGAGGAAGTCTCCTCGACCTCCTTGAGCTGGTGATAGTCCCAGACGACGTCGTACCCGCGATGGGAGGCGAATCGCCCCATGTTGGCGTAGCCGTTGTCGGTGAGGTTGATGAAGCCGGTGCGCCGGCCGTGGCGCTTGAGGACGTCGGCGAGGGAGACGCCGGGCGTGTCGGGGCGGTCGCGCGTGTACTCGCGCCAGGAGAGCGGCGGATAGGCCGAGAGGCTCATGGCGACGAAGGCGTTGGCCGAGTTGCCCATGTGGCTATAGAAGTTGTCGAAGACGATGCCGTCCTTGGCGAGGGCGTCGAGGTTGGGCGTCGTCTTGTACGGGCTTCCGTAGAGGCTCATCTGCTGCGTGCCGACGGACTCCATCACGATGAGCACGACGTTTTTCGGGCGGCGGGCGAGGGCGAGGTTGGGCGCGAGCGGGGAGCCTCGCTCGGCGAAGGTCTGGAAGTCCTTGAGGTGAACCTCGGAGAAGGCGGATTCGAGATGGGCCCCGCCCCCGCCGAGGAGTTCCGTCGCGCAGGTGGAGATCCAGACCCAGTGCGGGTTGTGGAGGATGCGGCGGTCGTCGCGGTCGGACCACGCGCCGATGCCGGCGAAGTGGACGTAGCCGATGACGACCAGCGCCGGACTCAGCATCGCCGCCTGTGGGAGCCGCATCGGCTTCCCTCGCCGGGCAAGCCGGCGTTGGGCCATCCAGGTGACGAGGCAGAAGAGGATCGGTGCAGCCACCATCCCCGTCACCAGCGCGGGGGTGACGAACGGCCAGATCGACGACTCCATGTTCTTGGGCGTGCCCGCGAGGTAGAGGAGCGACCAGGTCAGCGGCGTGCGCAGGAAACGGAAGATCTGCACGCTCACGACGGCGTAGACGACGCAGACGACGCAGAGCGAGAGCCAAGTGAGCCACGACCACTTGCGCCACGCGGCATGTGGCGGCTGCATGAGCGCGAAGCCGACGAAGCCGAAGCCGATGGCGAAGAGGAGATCGTCCGCGGCAAGGATCGGGAGGTTGCGGAGGATGCCGCCGAGGTTGATGTCGTCCTGCCCGCAGAGGTAGGCGACCTTCGCGCCGATCAGGACGAGAGCGAGGAAGAAGGTGGGCCAGAAGACGGTGTATCGCGGGAGGGGACGGGCGGCGGGTGCGGAGGCGCTGGCGTTGCCAGCGGAGACTGGAGTCTTCGCCGCTTGAGGCGAGTTGCCGGCCTGTGCGGCGTTGGGTTGCGGCGAAGCAAAGGCTCCCTCAGCGGGCGAACCCGCGATGAGCCGGGCGATCACGTTCCGGTCAGGCAGCGTGTCGCCTTCAGTGGGCGGAAGGGGTGGATTCACGGCTGAGCCGGGAGCCTCCGAAGGGCAACGTTCGACGGGGATCGTCGAAGGCGTAATCGTACCCTAACGATAGGCTCACTATCGCGCCACGCGCATGAGCATTTCTTCCGCTGGGCCTTGGTGGAAATCGATCTTGCCGGTGGCGAGGCGGCTCTCGCCCGGGGCCAGGTCGCCGAAGGCCAGCAGGATGTCGGTGCAGGGGTTTCCGCGGTTGCTGTGCAGCATGTAGGCGTGCTGGGCGTGCACGGCCGAGCACCAGCCCGACTCGGCGTTGCGGCTGACCATGGTGGGATGGTCAAGCCGATGCCGGTTGATGCCCCAGAACTCGTGGAAGAAGCGGTGCGAGATCGACTCGCCCTCGACGAGCCAGGCTTGGAAGCCGTTGGGCTGCCCGGCGTCGCGCCCGAGCTCCGCCAGCGACCGTACTTGCCGGCCGCTCTGCACCAGCACGTCCTCGTCGCGCCACCACGCGCGGTTGAGGAATTTGACGCAGACCGCGGCGCCGGCCTTGCGCATCGGCGTTGTGCCCACATTGCGCAGGCGGATATCGAAATCCACGCCTGTTTCGCTCAAGTCCCGCGGCTCGACGTTCGTCTCCCACTCGACCCGCCCCTCGTACGGGAAGCGGATTCCGAGGCACTCGAAGGTGTTGGGGTCGGCCAGCGGCGCGTTCCCCGGCCCGATCGCCCCGCTCGCGGGGACCCGCTGCCTCCAGCCCCGGCACGTGCGCGTCCACGGCTCACCCACCGGGTAGACGGCGGCATTGCCCGCGTCGGTGGTGATGGCCTCGGGCACCCAGAGGTTGAGGTCCCCGATGGAGGGCGGCCCGTGGACGATGACGCGGGTCTCGGTGGGGGAGGCGGGGATGATGGAGGTCATGGATTTTCCGACAAGGCGGTGATGAGATGTCGAGGAACTGCCGCGGCGGTCCTTGAGATGGACTTTGGGGTCATCGTCTCGCCACGCTGATCTTCGCCGGCACGCTCACTTGGTTCACCTTCGCGAAGTCGCCCATGTTGATCGCCGCGGAAAGCCTGCCGCGGCTGTCGATGTAGAGCAGCGGCTTGCCCTCGGGCACGTCGCTGAAGGTCTTGACGAACGGGAGCGTCATCGTCTTGCCGGCAAGGGTGAGGGAGACTGTGTCGCCCAGCTTGTGGCCGAGCTTCGCGAACATCCCGGCGGGGATGTTGGTGACGAGGTTGCCGTACGGGCCGTCGAGGCCGATGACTTCGCCCTGGATGCCCTTGGCGTCGAGCGTGGGCGGGGCGAGGTTGAGGCGGACGAGCTTGTCGAGCGGGAGCGCGGGGCCGACGGCGGCGAAGGCGTCGCCGCGGGCGAGGTGGGCGGCGACGGGGGAGAAGATGTCGCGCCCGTGGAAGGTGCTGCTGCGCTGCGTGCCCGCCATCCAGGCGGTGTTGGTGATCTCGCGGGCGGCGACGAGGTTGTCGACGAGGGTGAGCAGGCCATTGTCGGGGCCGACGTAGAAGTGGCCCGAGGCGGTGCGGGCGGCGATGGGCTTGCGCTCGCTGCCCACGCCGGGGTCGACCACGCAGACGAAGACGGTCCTGGGCGGGAAGTTGTTGATGCACCCTGCGAGGTAACGGGCGGCTTCGTCCACGGCGTAGGGCGTGACTTGGTGCGTGATGTCGACCACGCGCACGGCCGGGGCGACGCGGATCATCTCGCCCTTGCAGACGGCGACGGAGTCATCGGTCGTGCCGAAGTCGGACATGAAGGCCACGGTGGGCGGCGCGGAGGCGCAGCCCGAGAGCAATGCAATGCTTATCCACGCCGCGGCCATGGCGCGTGACGCGTCGCTGTGAGAGAAGGTTGAACGGGAGGCATTGATTGAAATCCGGGCTTCTTGCATGGGTTTTCTTCATGGGGGAGTCCTGAATAACGCCTTCGTTTTCTTTTTCCCTTGAAACCAGTCGACCGCCGGGCCGGGCGGTCGGCCTGCGCAGCGTTCCCCGCTGTTTTTCCGCGGCGGGATTCGGTTTCCCGCCGCCTTGGCTCGCAGCGATCGCGCCGGCCTCACGCCGACAGTGAAAAAGTCCTCCTGAAGTTGTACGTGATCGCCGTCAGCACGAAGTCCAGCGCGTTGCGCGACAGGCCCCGGTAGCGCGTCCGCCTC
>JAPLMQ010000184.1 GCA_026386955.1 Planctomycetota bacterium | reverse complement strand
CAACGAGGCGATGGCGGCGCTGCGCGTGATCCGCGACGAGGCGTTCCGCTGCAAGGAGATCACGCAGCGGCTGCTGGAGCTCTCCCGCCCCGGGTCCGAGGGGCGGGGCGAGGTGGACTTGGCGGGCGTGGCCGCGGACGTGGCGGCCATGGTCAAGGGGCTCTCCAAGTATGCCGACCGCACGCTGGCCCTGCGCTTCGACGCGGGACCGCCGCTGCTCGTGCGGGCCAACGCCACGGAGATGCGCCAAGTCATGCTCAACCTGACGGTCAACGCGCTCGAGGCCGCGGGCCCCGGGGGCGAGGTGGTGGTCGGGGGGATGAGGCGGGCGGCCCGCGACGCGGGCGCGGGCTGGGTGGAGGTGAGCGTGGCGGACAACGGAAGGGGGATGAGCGAGGAGACGCTCTCGCGGATCTTCGAGCCGTTTTTCACCGAGAAGCGCGGCGTGGGCGAGCCGGGGACGGGGCTTGGGCTTTCGATCACCCACGCGATTGTCACCGACCACGCCGGGCGGATCACGGCGACGAGCCCCGGGCCGGGCAAGGGAAGCCGGTTCGTGGTTGAATTCCCGGCGACGACGCACGACCCGGCGTCGAACGCCGCAGAAGAGATGACGGGGATGCGCGACGCAGTCCGCGCCGACGCAGTCCGCGCCGATGCAGAGAAGAGCCAGGTCCCGGAGCAACGCCCATGAAGCCGCATCGCGTGATGATCGTCGAGGATGAGCCGAGGATGCGGGAACTGCTCCTGCGGGCCGTGCCCCAGATGGGCTTCGAGGCGACCACCGCCCGTTCCGCGGAGGAGGCGCTCCGGCTCGTCGAGGAGTCGGGCGTCGACATCCTCCTGGTCGACCTGAACCTGCCCGGCATGGGCGGGCTCGACCTGCTCGAGCAGCTCCGCCGCAAGAGCCCGCACCTGCAGGCGATCGTCCTCACCGGCTACGGCGACCTGCCCTCGGCCCAGCGGGCGATCCGCCTCGACGCGGTCGACTTCCTCACCAAGCCCTGCCCGCTGGGCGACCTGGAGAAGTCGCTCGACCGGGCCCGCCGGCGCGCCGAGGCCGCCGCCGAGGGGCGCGAGCCCGCGGCGATGAAGTTCGACGACGAGCCCAAGGCGCCGGCCGCCGACGCCGCGCACCGGCGCAAGCTCGAGGACGTCGAGCGCGAGCACATCCTCGCGGCCCTCAAGCGCCACGAAGGCAACCGCTCCGCCGCCGCCGAGGACCTGGGCATCAGCCTCCGTACGCTCTATTACCGGTTGTCGGAGTATCAGAAGCCCGGCGCGGCCGACGCCGACGACGCCGCCGCGGCGGGGGAGTGAGACAAGCGATCCAGGCGTCCCCCATATCACCTAATCCCCCGGCAAGTCCTGCTTGAACTCCTGCGGCTTCTAGTCGCGGTACTGCAACTCCGGGTCGGGCACCGTCACCCGCGTGTGGGGCGGGACCGACCGCGTCACGAAGACGTTGCTGGCGATCACCGCGCCGCTGTCCCCGCGGACTGCGGACCGACCAATTCCCGACACCTCTTCGCGCCGCAGGGGTTTGGGGGTTCTATGATGTACCCCACCGCGCGACCCGCCCATCACCCCCCACTCGCCTTGCGGGCCTGTCGGCTCGGCGACGAACCAGCCGCGCCACGGGCGCGGTTGATCTAGATCAACACACATGTCCGAACACGAGGTGGACCTTGAGCATCGCTTCGATTTCGCCTCAGGAGCTTGCCCGGCTCTGCAAGCCCGGCTCGCCGATCGACCTCATCGACGTGCGCACGCCGGTGGAGTATCGCGAGGTCCATCTCGACGTTGCGAAGAACGTCCCGCTCGATCAGCTCGACCCCTCGGCCGTGATGGCGGGTCGCAGCGGCGCGGCTGGCGAACCGGTCTACCTGATCTGCCGCTCCGGCGGCCGGGGCAAGCAGGCGTGCGAAAAGTTCATCCAGGCGGGCATCGCGAACGTGGTGAACGTCGAAGGTGGCACGATGGCCTGCGTGGAGGCGGGCATGCCGGCCGTGCGGGGCAAGAAGACGATCTCGCTGGAGCGGCAGGTGCGCATCGCGGCGGGTTCGCTGGTGGTGCTGGGTGCGGCGCTGGGTTGGTTCGTCAACCCGGCCTTCATCGGGCTCTCGGCCTTCGTCGGAGCGGGCCTGGTCTTCGCCGGAGTCACCGATACCTGTGGGATGGGGATGCTCCTGGCCCGCATGCCGTGGAATCGGTGCGGGAAGGATTCGATCTCCTGCGGCGTGAAGTAGTGTCTCCCATGGCGGCGGCAAAGGAATCTCGATCGTGAAACTTCTGATTGTCGGCGGGGTGGCGGGCGGGGCTTCGGCGGCGGCCCGCGCCCGCCGGCTTTCGGAGAGCGCCCAGATCATCCTGTTTGAGCGTGGGCCGGACGTGTCGTTCGCGAATTGTGGTCTGCCCTACTACGTGGGCGGGGAGATCGCACATCGCGAAAAGCTGCTGGTCACCACGCCGGAGATGTTGAAGTCACGCTTCAGGCTCGACGTGCGGACGCGGTCGTCGGTGGAGGTCATCGACCGCGCGTCGAGGAAGGTCCGGGTCCGCGATCTTGATTCGGGGAGGGAATACGACGAGTCCTACGACAAGTTGATCATCGCCACCGGGGCGGCTCCGTTCAGGCCGTCGATCCCGGGTGCGGATTTGCCGGGGGTCTTCACGCTGCGAAACCTGCACGACACCGACGAGATCAGGGCGCGGGTCGTTGGGGGGGTGAAGCAGGCGGTGCTGTTGGGCGGGGGATTCATCAGCCTTGAGTTGGCGGAGAATTGCGTTCGACAAGGCATTTCGACGACGGTGGTGGAGAAGAATGACCAGGTTCTCACCCCGTTCGACAAGGAGATGACCCAGCCGATCGTCGAGGCGTTGGCGACGAGGGGCGTGACGCTCCTGCTCGGACAGACGGCTGAATCGATCCAATCGGGGCCCGAAGGGCTGGAGGTCTGCCTGACCACCGGCCGCCGGCTGGGTGCACAACTGGTGATTTTCGGGATCGGTGTGCGCCCAGAGAGCAAGTTGGCGGTCGACGCGGGGCTGGAAGTCGGCCCTCGGGGCGGCATCCGGGTGAATGGCCATCTGCAGACCAGCGACCCGAACATCTATGCGGTGGGCGACGTCATCGAGGTCAAGGATGTGGTGTCGGGCGATCCGGTCCAAGTGCCGCTCGCCGGCCCCGCGAATCGCCAGGGACGGATCGCGGTGGACAACATCTTCGGCCGCCCCTTGAAGTACCGGGGCACGCAGGGGACTGCGATCCTGGGGTTCTTCGACCGCGCGGCGGCGTTGACCGGGGCCTCGGAAAAAGTGCTCAGGCGGGCGAATCGGCCGTTCCGCAAAGTCTACGTCCATCCGACGCATCACGCCGGTTATTACCCCGGCGCGGAGGTGATGACGCTCAAACTGCTCTTCGACCCGACCACGGGCCGGGTGCTGGGGGCGCAGGGAGTGGGGGGCGTCGGAGTGGACAAGCGCATCGACGTGATCGCGGTGGCGATCCAGGCGGGCATGACCGTCTTCGATTTGGAGGAGTTGGAATTGGCCTACTCGCCTCAGTTCGGTTCGGCGAAGGATCCGGTCAACATGGCGGGCTTCGTGGCGGGCGGGCTATTGCGTGGGGAGCATCCGCAGATGGATGTCGAGGTGTTGGAGCCCGACATCGCCGCCGGGCGACTGTTTCTCTTGGACGTCCGCACGCCGCAGGAGTTCGCCTCCGGCCACATTCCCGGGGCCGCGAACATTCCGGTGGATGAATTGCGGGGCCGATTGGGGGAACTCCCCCGTGACCGGAGGATCGCCAGTTATTGCCAGGTGGGGCAACGCGGCTATCTTGCGACGCGTATCCTGCTGCAATCGGGCTTCTCGGCGGTCAATGTGGGCGGCGGCTACAAGACGTTCAAGTTGTTTCGCCCGTCCGCTTGATTCCCGCGGAGGCGAGTGGGGACCGGAAAGTCGTGCGATGTGAAGCGAACTGGTCGGAATGGCGCAGTCGCGGCGGCGGGCCTTCCCGATCCCGCGGCCCTCGCCCGGCTGGCCTTGCCCTCTGCCGGGGTTGCCCTGCCCTCGGCGATTCTCGCGCCGACCGCCACCCTCCCAATTGCCCCGACCAATCTTCATGCCGCCTTGAGGCGGTTCTTCGCCTCCCCCGGCCGCGCGAGACTCAAGTGAATCGCCCACCGCTTGCGGTTAATGTTCCCGGTGCTCGGATCTTTCCCCGGATTGCGAGACGGCCCGTGCTTCCCTCGTCCTCCCGGAACGTCCGATTCACGACCCTGGAGCAACCGATGCACAAGGCGCTCGCCCTCATCTGCCTGCTATGGATGCTGCTCGTCTCGACCGCTCCGGCGCACGGCGGGCCCTTGGCGCTGAAGGACTATCCCGAGGCCGAGAGGAAACTCGCCGACACCGTCGACCCCTGGGGGCTGGCCTTCTCAGACCAGATGGCGAGGTTCCAATCGCACTTCGCCTCCGGCGCGGCGGCGACTACGCCAGCAAATACGCCAGCCACCGCTTCGCCCGACTTCGTGGCGGGGTTCACGCACAACCTGGTGAAGGTCTTCCCGAACAAATACTGGTTCCGTGGGGAGATCGTTGCTCCGGGGGCACTGGGGGCGCCGGTCGCGCCGCGGGCGATGAAGCCCTTGTGGGCAGCGACGGGATCGACGGCCAGCTTCCAAGTGGCGGTCCTGCCCCGCGCCGGTGCGGCCGACGGGGCCTACACGGTGCGCGTCCGCGCGGAGGGGGCCGGGCCAACGACGGTCTGGCGCGAGGAGTTCGTCGACACGGGTCCTGCCCGCTAT
>JAPLMQ010000181.1 GCA_026386955.1 Planctomycetota bacterium | reverse complement strand
GCTACAACACGGTGAGCGCCGCGGCGCTGAACGTCTACCACGCCGTGAGCGGCGACCCGCGCGCGGCCGAGGCGCTCGACCGCGCGTGGCGGTGGCACTACGACTTCATGTTGCCCGACGGCTCCTCCCCGCCGAACTTCGACGCCCGCATGCTCTACCACGCGGGGCCGGCCATGCTGCGGGCCGCGTGGTTCATGAACACGCCCGAGGGGCGGCATTACGCCGCGCGGGCCTGGACGGAGCTCGCCCGCAAGCTGCGCCAGGGCGACGCCTCGCCTCTGGCCGCCAACAGCGGGCTCTCGTTCATGCCGCTGCAATACGACCAGATCCTTGAGGAGGTCCCCACTCAGGAGCCGGCGTGGCCCGAGTACACGCGGATGGTCCAGGGCGAGGCCTGCGTCCGCCGCCGGCACAAGTGGGCCGTCTCGCTCTGCGGGCTGTCCAACTACGGCGAGAGCACGACGGGGCTGCGCTATTGGGTGCAGGAGCGGCAGGACGCCGTGGCGATCTTCCACCGCGACGCGGGGCTGCTCGTCGGCTCGGCGCACTCGTTGATCGACCCGTCGTTCTCCACGTTCGTCTTCTTCGAGGGCGGGCGGGCGGAGTACCTCTTCCAGCAGGCCTACCTGAAGAGCACGCCGCCGTTGGACACGCTCTTCCTGCGCTACGGCGCGAACGACGGGGCGGTGAGCGTCGACACGACCGCCGCCGACGTCGCCCGCGTGATCTTCTCGCTCCAGGGCGAGCGTGGCCGGCGGCCCGAGCCGGTGCCCGGCCACCCGCTGAGCTGCACCGCGGCCCGATGCCACCTGGCGCTGCGCGTCGCCCCGGGCGACGTCGTCTCGCTCGACGGGAAGAGCTGGAGGCTCAGCGCCGCCCCGGGTGAGGCGCTCACGCTGCAGGTCCCCGCCGGCGCGACGCTGGGGCTTGGGAGGTTCTCGCTGCGCTGCCCCGACGTGCGTTGGACGTTCCGCTACCCCGTCGTATCGAGCGACCCCTACAGCCCGCTCGACCCCGGCGAGACGCTGGGGCTGCTGGAGGTCGTGCTCTCCCCGCGCATCTGGGGCGACTGGGCCAAGCCAGGGCAGCACACCGCGTCGTTCGAAATTCGCGTGACCGTTTGAAGTTCATCCGCCGGCGCGGCCGCGTTCGCCCGCCGGAACCCCCGGAAAGTCCACCACCGACCGAGGTCCCTCATGCCCCTTGCCTTCGCCTGCCGCCGCCGAGTCGTCCGCGCCGCCACCACCGCCCCCGTCGAGCGCTACCGCGCCGACGCCCAAGGCGAGCCGCTCAATGTCAGCCTCGAGATCACCGGCCCGGGCGACGGCATCCGCTGCCTGCGCCAGGGCGGGCACGATTTCTCCTCCTTCTCCGAGCTGGCCAAGACGCTCGTGAGGCCGGGCATGAGCGACCTTGAGAAGGCGATGGCGGTCTACCGCTTCTCGGCGATGAATTTCCACGGCTTCGGCATGGGCTGGGGCAACACCGAGATGACGCGCTTCATCAACGCCTTCGGCTACAGCTTCTGCTGGGGGCAGGGCGACTTCCAGCACCTGCTCTACGAGGCGGCGGGGCTGCGCACGCGGGCCCCGTCGCTCGTGGGCCACTCCTCCGTCGAGGTGCTGATCGACGGGCGCTGGCGGCTGTTCGACGCCTTCATGCGCATCATCGCCCCCGCGCCCGACCTCGAGGGCCTTGCCACCGGCGCCGAGATGGCGGCCGACCCGAAGCGCTGGGAGGCGATCCGCCGCGGCGGCATCATGGAGAACGGCAAGAGCTTCTGGAGCAAGCATGGCCCCGCGGGCACCTACGAGCCTTGGCAGGACTCGCGGGCGATGGTGCTCTCGCTCCGCCGCGGCGAGAGCCTGCGCTTCGACTACCGCCCCGGCACGCTCTGGTGCATGGCCCCGTTCGAGCCCGACGACTACGTCAACGGCCAATGGCGCTGGAAGGCGACGCTCGACGAGACGCACCTGCAGCGCGAGGTTCAACGAAGCGAGAACATCAAGGCCGTCCCGGCCGGCCTCGCCTCGACGGGGGCGGGCTGCGCCTACGTGATCGAGCACCAGTTGCAGAGCCCGTATCCGATGGTGACCGGAATGGCCGAGATCGAGTTCTCCGGACCCACGCACGCGCGGATCGCGGCCAGCATCGACGGCGGGCGCACTTGGGCTGACCTGCATGTGGGTACCGCCAAGACGCTGAAACTCCCGCTGGACGAGCACCTTTCCAGCCGCAAGCTCGGCAGCAGCCCCGACGCCTGGGCCCACCGCGACCAAATTCGCCACGCGATCCATGTGGGCGTGAGTTGGGACGGCAAGGCCGACCTGACCCGCGCCGAATACAACTTGGCCGTGCAGGCCCACCGCCCGAGCCTGCCGCGCGTCGAGCGCGGGGTGAACGCCTGGGCCTTCATCGGCGGCGAGAGCGGCGCGGCGGTCACGCACGTCTGGGAGGAGAACCCCGGGCTGCGCGTGTCGAACGACCGCCCGTACGAAGGCGAGCCGGTGGCGATCGAGGCCGAGGTCCACAACCGCGGGACGGCCCGCGTGGAGCGGGCCCGCGTGCGCTTCGTCGACACGGAGCGGCAGGAATTGGTCGGCGAGGCGTCGACCGGCGCGATCGAGCCCGGCGGGCGCGGGGTCGCCCGCTTGACGTGGGCCGCGGCGATCCCCAAGCGCGAGCGGCACGACCACCCGGGCGTGCCCAAGCCCTACCTGCGGACGACCATCGAGGCGCGGATCGTCGACGGTGCCGCGCCGGAAAGCCCGGGCGATTCCGCGGCCAGCGACGCCGAGTTGTGGCGGCCCGTCGCGCGGGCGGTGCTGGCCGTGCGTCCCCGGCCGACGCCGCACTTCAACGACGCGCTGCTGTGGTCGAGCCGGGCCGACCGCGACCGTGAATGTTTCACGCTCCGCGCGGCGGTGGTGCACCAGCAGGACGGCGACGCCGCGCCGGTGCTCTACTTGATCCCCGCGACCTTCGCCTCCACGCTCACGCCCTACCTGGGCCACCCGGACCGCGGGGGGCTGCGCCTCGCGGAGCCGCGCGAACTGCCGGCGATCCCCGCCAGCGAGTTCGCCATCGCGGAGTGGGAGATTTCGACCCACTCGCTCCCGGCGAAGTTGGAGGTCTGGGTCGAGGCCCGCTGCCGGATGCCGTTCGCCAAGCCCGGCGAAGAGGATCTGCGGCTGCTGGCCCGGCGCGAGATAAGCCTGGACTGATCGGGTTTGCAGGCCGAGGGGTTACACTCAAGGCGTTGAACCGGCTACGAAGCCGGCTCGGCGCGCGTTCCCTGATCGCCCGGAGTCCAGCATGCCCATCAGCCCGATTCGCTGCCGTGCCCTGCTGATGTTGGCCGCGCTGTTGGCGTTCGTGGCCGCGGCGGAGTGCCCCGCGGCGGCGACGCCTGTGCCCCGGCCGCGCGTGCTGGTGCTGGGGGACGGGTACGTCTCGGAATTCGCCTGGGGGAAATACGACGAGAGCCAGTATCCGCTCGACCATCCCGGGCGCGAGGCGGCGATCCGCGGGTGGGTCGGACAGGCGGGGCGGTTTTCGCGCTGGCTCGAGGGCTTCGAGGTCCGCCGGCTCGACTTGGAAAAGCAGAACGCGCCGCTGCGTTTCGAGGACGTCGACCTGGTCGTCCTCGACGAAGTCCGCCAGCGCGTGCTCGATCCGCACGAGCGGGCGCTGATCCAGTTCGTCCGCGGTGGCGGGGGGCTGTTGGTCTACGCCGGGGCGTACGGGCTCGGCGGCCGGGAGAAGAACACGTACTACGCCAACCAGGAGATCAGCTCCTACGAGAAGTCGCCGCTGGGGCGTGAGCTGCCGGTGGAGATCCTCGCGACTCCCAGCCTGCGTCCCGCTCCCGCGGGCGCGGCGCCGCAGTTCAACGACGCCCGCGTCGGCCTGGGGCTCCCGGCCGACTGGCGCGTCTTCGCGTCGCACGACGTCAAGCCGCGGGGCAAGGTGCTGGCGACGCTTGGCGATCGCCCGTTGATCGTCTCGGGCCCATTGGGGCGCGGGCGCGTGCTGGTCTACGCCGGGGACGACCTGGCGTGGGGCCGGGCCGGCGCCGACGCGAGCATCAACGCATTCGCCGGCACGCTCTGGCGCCGGCTGGCGCAGTTGGCGCTGGGCGTCGACCCCGTCGCGCCGGCGGTGCGCGACCCCGCGCCGATCCTCGAGCGCCCGCCCGCCTTCGCCCATCCGGAGATGCCCAGCAACCTGCTCTGGTCCGGCGGGCAGTTCTACCGACGGGGCCCGCTCATTGAGCGCCTCTACACCCGCGACCTGCTCACGCATTCCTGCTCGGTCATGCTCGACGACCCGCAGAAGGATGCCGCGGCCATGGGCGTGCGCTTCGCGCTGCGCCTGGGCAACCCGCTGGCGACCCCCGCGGCCATGGCCGACTCCGAGACTTGGCCGATGGGACCCGCGGGCGAGCGGGTGAAGCCCACCGTGGGCGGCGGGCCGTCGCTCTTCAGCGCCAAGGCGTGGGACCAGATGGAGAAGGTCGTCGCGCAGCGGGCCCGCGAGGCCGCGGGCGATCCGTCGATCACGGTGGCCCACTTGGGCGACGAGCCGGAGTTCGCCGACGACTTCTCCCCCGAGGCTCGCGAGGCCTTCCGCCGCGAGATGGGGTACGACGCCCCGTCGCCCAAGGCCGACTTCTCCCCGGCCTACCTCGACCACTGGATCGACCTCTGCCTCTTCAAGAGCAAGCAGGTCGGCAAGATGTACGCGCGGGCCCGCGAGGTGGCGAAGAAGAACAACGCGAACCTCAAGTGGATCTTCGCCTCGGTCCCGCAGTCGGGCGGCATGACCTTCGGCGACGACCTCTTCCACACGCAGTCGAGCTTCGACCTGCTCTGGGACCACACCTACCCCGGCACGATGCCGCTGCGCGTCGGGCTCAACGCCTCGCTGCTGGAGGAGACGGCCGCGCTGCAGGGCAGGCCGAACGTGCCGATCGTCGACCTCCTGCAGGCGTTCGACTCCTACGACCGCTACCCGCGCGTCCCGCCCCCGGCCTACCTGCGGGCGATGGCGTGGCAGGGCATCGCGCACGGGATCGATGCCGTTGGCTGGTTCGTCTACGACTACTGCTGGTGGAACCTGCCCGGGTCGGAGGCGTGGGACGAGGTGGGCAGGCTGACGCGCGACGTGCTCGAGCCGCTGGGCCCGACGCTGGCGCAGATGCGCAACGAGACCGAGCCCGTGGCGGTGATGCACTGCTACTCGCAGGAGGCCGTCGACGGGCTGCGCTCGCGTGTGGGCGATCCGGAGGACCCCTGGACGGGCGTGCACCGCTGGTGGGGCCTGCACGCGACGCAGGAGGCCTACGAGGTGCTCAAGCTCGCGCACGTGCCGCTGAGCGTGGTGAGCGAGCACCGGCTGCTCGAGGGCAAGGAGCTGCCGCACCGCGTGCTGGTGATCCCGTACGTCGAGCACCTGCATTACAAGACCCGCGCCGCGCTGGAGAAGTACATCGCGGGCGGCGGGCTGGTCTTCACGGGTGCGAACTCGCCGCTGGAGATGCCGGGCGTGCGCCGCCTGCCGGTGAGCTTCGACGCGAAGTTCAACACGTGGTGGCCGCATGACGATCCGGGGAGCTGGAACCAGCGCCGCAGCCGGGCGTACGTCATCGGCCCGATGCTGGAGAAGGCGAGGCAGCTCCGCCCGGTCTTCGCGCCGTGGATCGCCGCCGCCCCGGTGGCGGTCGACGACCCGGAGGTGGTCTACAGCGTCCGCCAGGCGGGGGTGGCCCAGTACTTCTTCTTCATCAACGACCACCAGACCAACCCCGTCAGCGCGGAGATGCGCCAGCTCCGGCAGCGGTACTCGCACTTCATGCTCTCGCCGATGGAGTTCCCCGAGGCCAAGGCGGCGGCGACCTTCCGCCCCAGCGCCTCGGGCTACCTCTACCCGCTGCTGCAGGAGACCGTCGGCCCCGTGCGGCTGCACCGCGGGACGGAGACGCGCGTCGACCTGAAGCTCGACGGCGGCGACGGGCGGCTGTTCGTGATGCTCCCCCAGCGGATCACCGGGCTCTCGTGGCTCGACAAGCCGCGGAGGCAGGACGAGGGCGTGGCCCTCTCGGTGCGGGTCAACGCCTTCGAGGGGCGGGTGAAGGCCAGCCTGCCGATGCGCATCGACATCGAGGGTCCCGACGGCAAGCAGACCGCCTATGGGACGAGCGTCGACGGCGTGTTGACCTGGACGGTCCCGTACCTGCGCGCGTTCGCCCCCGGACCGCTGCGCGTGACGGTGCGCGAGCTGGCCTCGGGCGAGACGCTCAGCGCCGCGTCACGGTGAATCATTGGTTGTGAGGAAAGCCTCAGGCGGCTTCGCGTTCCTGCGCGGCGGGGGCCGTGGCTGCGCCGGTCGCCTTGGCCTTGAAGGCCTCAAGCTCGGTGCGGAGCTGCGTGATGCGGGCCCGGTCGGCCTCCAGCGCGTCGGCCAGCGCGTCCTGCGCCTTGCGCCGCTGCTCGACGGCCTTCCACTCCTCCTGCCCGCGGCGGCGCTCCTCGGCCAGCTCGCGCTCGGTCTCCTCGAGCCGGCGGCGGGTGGCCTCCTGCTCGGTCTTCTGCTCGCGCAGGGCGACGAGCGTCTGCTCGGCCTCGCGGAGGCGCTCGGAGAGCTCGGTGCGCTGCGTGGTGATCTCGGCCGCCTGCGTCTCGAGCTCGGTGGTCTGGGTCTCGAGCTGGCGCTTGACCGACTCGAGCAGCTGCTGCCGCTCCTCGATCGACCGGGCCACCTCGCGCAGCTCGCTCTCGCGGGCGTCGAGGCGCTCGGCCTGGGCGCGGACCTTCTGCACCTCGGTCTCGCTCTGCTGCTGCATGTCCCGGATCTGACGCACACGGGCCTCAACCTCGCCGATCAGGCTCGCCAAGGCGCCGTCTTTGACGTCACTCATCGAAATCTCCTCCGCGGGTGATGCTCTTGTGGGGGTGAACACTCTGATTATCGGGTGGGAAAGGCCCGGTCTTAACGACTGCGCGGGTCATCCCAGCAACTCTTCGCCAGCCCCTTCGGCTGCCCGCCGCCGAGCTACAATCGTGTGATGCCCATCGCCGCATTGATCCTCGCCGCCGGCCTGCTCGCCGCCGTGCCGCCCCTCACGCCCGAGCAGCAGGGGCAACTGCAGACGGCGGCCGATAACCGCTCGGTGATCGACGAGGGGGCGCTCTACCCGCTGCTGCACAACGCCGAGCAATGGGGGCCCAACGAGGAGTACGGCGCGAAGGTGCCCGACTTCGACCGCATCGGGCAGAGCCCGGTGGAGGCGCGCGGCGAACTGTTCCTGATCGAAGGCGCGCTGGCGAAGTGGGACAACCCTCCGCGCTGGTTCACGCGGGGCGGCTCATGGGACGGGCGGATGCAGCGGTGGGTCGTCGCCGTCGGGCCCAAGGAGGACCGCTACGTCGTGGTCTACCTCGTCGCGCCGAGCCAGTCGGTGGGCGAGCTTCGGCGCGGGCACAAGATCCGCCTGGCGGGCCGGTTCTACAAAAGCTGGTTCGACGTCGAGGCCGGCGCCAAGGCCAAGAGCTACCTCACATTCGTCGGGCGCGACGCGCGGATCATTCGGCCCGCGACGGGCGAGACGCCGTTCCCGGTGACGATGCCGCTGGCCTTCCTGCTCGCGGTGACGGTCGCGGGGTGGATGGTCTACCGGTACGCCCGCAGCCGCACGGGCGTCTACGAGCACGGTGAGCAGATCCAAGTCTACAGCCGGACCCGGCCGGAGGACGCCCGCGACCCGCGCGACGCGCCGGAGGAGGACGAGGGCCCGCCGCTGCCCAAGGACCCCACGGCGGCGCTGATCGAGCTCTCCCGCCGCGCGGCTGAGGAGCGCCTGGCGCGGGAGGCCGACGGCTCGGGGGCAGCGTCGGGGCACGGCGCGGATGCGACGTCAACCGATGCGGATTCCTCGAACAATCCCGCCGACCCATCCCACGGCAGCCGCCCCTGACCTGCCGCCGCGAGTCGCGGCCTTCCTGGCAAACCGATTTGCGCAAATCGGTTTGTCGCCTGGGAAATGTCCTTTTGGGGGGTGGATGACGGCCCGGCGGGACCCTTGGGGCCGACCTTCCGGATACTCGGGGCGACGGGCTTGGAACCCGGGGGAAAACCCTCGATATTCGCCCAAGAACGCGGGTCGATTCGTCAACAAACGTGTTCCACGTGGAACACGTTTGCGCACGGGCCGTTTGGGGGGCGTTTCCAAGCGCCGAAATAGGGCCGAAAATGTTCCGCTCCCCCCTCGCCTCGGCGCCGGCGAGCGTCCATTCCACTGCCACGCCATCGCTTCCCGACCGCCACGCGGCACCCGTCGCCGAGCCCTCGGACCCGACGCCTGATTCCCCGCCCGTCCGTACAATGCCCGCCATCATGGCGACCGTCGAACTCAACCTCCCGCATCACCGTTACCAGATCCTCATCGAGCCCGGGCTGCTCGCGCGCATGGGCGAGCAGGTCCGCCGCGTGGCCCCGCACCGTCTCGCGGCCCTGATGTTCGACGCCTCGGTGCGCGAGCCGCATGCCCGCGTCGCCCAGGCCTCGCTCGCCGCCGCCGGGTTCCAGGTCACGCCCCGCGCCGTCGACTCCGCCGAGGAGCGCAAGACCCTCGAGACCGTGCGCGACCTCTACGCCGTGCTGGTCGAAGGCCGGCTCGAGCGCACGAGCCCCGTCGTCGCGCTCGGCGGCGGCGTGATGGGCGACTCCATCGGCTTCCTCGCCTCGACCTACCTCCGCGGCGTGCCCTTCATCCAGTCGCCCACCACGCTGCTCGCGATGGTCGACGCCTCGGTCGGCGGCAAGGTTGGCGTCAACCTCCCGCAGGGGAAGAACCTCGTCGGCAGCTTCTACCAGCCGCACCTGGTGCTCATCGACACCGACACGCTCATGACGCTCCCCGCGCGCGAGCTGCGCTGCGGGCTGGCCGAGTGCGTCAAGCACGGCGTGATCCGCGACCCCGACCTCTTCGCCTGGATCGAGGACCGCCTCGATGCGATCACCGCCCTCGACTCCGCCACGCTCGTCGAACTGGTCCGCCGCAACGTGCAGATCAAGGCCAACGTCGTCATGGCCGACGAGAAGGAGACCGGCGAGCGGGCCCACCTGAATTTCGGGCACACTTTCGCTCACGCGATCGAGGCCATCAGCGGCTACGGCGTCTACCACCACGGCGAGGCGGTCGCCCTGGGCATGGTCGCCGCCGCACGCCTGGCCGCGAAGGCGGGGCGCTGCCCCGCGGAATTGCCTGTGCGCATCACGCGCCTGCTCGACCGCATCGGCCTGCCCACCTCGGCCCCGAACCTGCCGCCGACCCACAGCCTCATGGAGGCGATGAAGCTCGACAAGAAGGTCGCCGCGGGCAAGATCCGGCTGGTCCTCCCCGAACGCATGGGCGCCGTCTCGATCGTCGGCGACACGCCCGAGGCCGCGGTCGTCGCGGCGTGGGAGACGCTGCGCAGGCCGGCGTGAAGACGAGGTTTCAACGCAACGCCGCGTCTCGCTTGCCCCTCTCCCCCCGGGAGAGGGTGGCGGGTACTCCCGCCGGGTGAGGGCGTGGACAACCGGCGACATCCGGTCAGCACGGCAGACGCAATCGCTCTCTCCGGCATCACCGTCGACTCACGCCCTCACCCGTCACGGATGGGTACATCCGTGCCACCCTCTCCCGGAGGGAGAGGGGCAGAGCGCGACGAGTCCGCCCGGATGCCTTCCGCCCCGCGCCGCGGTACACTCTCCACCCCGCGGCCCGCATCCGGGTCGCCTCACTCCGGTCCCGCGGCCACGCGGGTTTCCCGCTCACCACCCAACCCAGGAACGACTCCATGGCCGCCCCTCTCCGCATCGGCATGATCGGCCTCGACACCTCGCACGTCACCGCCTTCGCCAAGCTCCTCAACGACCCGACCGACCCGCACCACGTCAAGGGCGGCAAGGTCGTCGTCGCCTTCCCCGGCGGCTCGCGCGACTTCGGCCTCTCCTGGAACCGCGTCGAGAAGTTCACCAAGGACCTCAAGGACGCCTACGGCATCCAAGTCGTCGACAGCCCCGAGGCCGTCGCGCAAAACTGCGACCTGGTGCTGCTCGAGTCGGTCGACGGGCGTGTGCACCTCGAGCAGTTCCGTAGGATCGCCCCGTTCAAGAAGCCGACCTTCATCGACAAGCCGCTCGCGGTCACCTCGGCCGACGCGCGGGAGATCTTCCGCCTCGCCCAGGATTCGGGCACGACGGTGATGACCTCCTCGTCGCTGCGCTACGCCGACAACCTCACCGCGACGCTGACCAAGGCGCCGGCCGACGCCGGGGGCGCGATCGTCGGCTGCGAGGCCTTCGGCCCGATGTCGATCGAGCCGACCCAGCCGGGCCTGTTCTGGTACGGCATCCACACCGTCGAGGTGATCTCCGCGGTGATGGGCCCGGGCTGCAAGCAGGTCGTCGCCGCGAGCAACAACGACTTCGACATCGTCACCGGCACCTGGGCCGACGGGCGCATGGCCGTGCTGCGCGGGCACCGCAAGGGGCACAGCAAGTTCGGCGTGACGATCCACCGCGAGCAGTCCTTCGAGATCCTCGACCTCTACGCCAACGCCCGCCCGCTCTACGCGGCGATGCTCGAGTCGATCATGGCCAACCTGCCCAAGGGCGTCTCGCCGATCCCCGCGGCGAACAGCATCGAGATCATCCGCTTCATCGAGGCGGCCAACGAGAGCCGTGGCTCGGGCAAGCCGGTGACGCTCTGAACCGGCGGCCGAACCGCGCGACCTAGAATCAACCGCCATGCGACGACCCATCCGACGAAGCGAGAACGCCGCCCGCATCGACATGACGCCGCTGCTGGACGTGATCCTGCTGCTGCTGACGTTCTTCATCTACAGCGTGGCGATGATGGTCCGCGCCGACGTGCTGCCGGTGCAGTTGACGCCCCTGGCCGCGGGGCAGCCGGCGCGGGGGGCGGGGGCGCTGCAGGTCATCACCGTCGACCACAAGGGCGAGCTCTTCTGGAACCGCGAGCCGCTGTCGTCCGAGGCGCTCGACACGCGGCTGCGCCAGATGGGGAGCGACCCGACCCACCCGGCGGTCTACCTCGCGATGGAGGCGGGGGGCGACAAGGACCGCGGGCCCGTGCTGCTGCGCCTGATCGAGCAGGTGCGGGCGGCGGGGGTGGGCAATTTCGTGCTGGTGGGCCAGCCGGGAGAGAGCCGGGCTGGTTCGACGCCGGTGCCGACGCCGCCTTCTCCATCGACGTCGCCCCCGACGCCGAAGCCCTGAGCCGATTCGTCGCGCGGCCGCCGCGCGACGCCGGACGTGATGCCCGTGGAAGAGAGCCGCAAACGACTGCCGTTGATCGTCTCCTTCGGGGTGTCGGCGATGCTGCACCTGGGGGCGGTGGCGTTGTGCGTCTCGGTCTGGTCGATGCGGGCGGATGGGGGAGTGAAGCCGTTGGAGCGCTTGACTGGGGGTCAAGAGGTTGAGAGTTCAAATCGCCTGTCGTCGAAGCGGAGCGCGCTGGAGCACCTCTGGCCGACGCGCGAGGTGGAGAAGAGCGACGATGAATCGGCCACGCCCGAGAGCGACGCCCCCGATGCCGTGTCGCCCTCGACGCCCGCGCCGGCCAAGCTGCTGAAGCCCGACCCCGCCTCGCCTGAACAGCCCCGCCTCGCGCCGACGCCGCCGCGGCCCAAGCCCCGGCCCGCATCCTCGCCCGCGAAGACGCAGGAGATCAAGCTCGGGAGCGACCGCGGATCGAAGACGGTGCACATGGCGTGGATCGGGTATGAGGATTTCCGAAAGCTGCAGGGCATCCCCGGGCAGGTGGAGCAGGCGGGATTGCAGATGAAGGCCGACCCGGTCGCCGGGGCGCCGATGGAGATGGACCCGACGCCCGCGGCCCCCGCGCCGGGCGGTGGGGGCACGCCCGCGCAGGCTTCGGGCAGGACGTCCGCGAAGTCCGCTGCCGCGCCCGCTCCTGCGCCGGCGCCTTCGCCTGTGCCCGGCCCGCTCGCGCGAGGGGGGACGCCTAACGATCTCAATCCCGCGAGTCGCCAAGTCGCCACCGCCGGGGGCGAATGCGCCGAAGCCCGCGGCTCCCGGAACTCCGACTGAGACCGCGAGGCCGCCGACACCCACGCCAACCCCGACGCCCACGCCTCAGCCTGCCGCGCCCACGCCGCCTCCGCCGCGACCCACGCCCAAGCCGGACCAGGCCTCGCCCACGCCACCTCCGCCGGCCAGCGCCATGCCGCCTGCGCCGACACCCGTCGCGGCTTCGTCATCCACGCCGCCTTCCCCGGCCCGCGCGGGATCGACGGGCGTGAACCCGGCGCTCGCGCCGACGGGCGATCCCGCGAACGGCATCGCGGTCCCGCAGCCTTCACCCGCTCGCGCCGCTTCGCCGGCTCCTTCGCCGCCCAAGCCGGCGGTTTCGACTCCGCCGACTCCACCGACACCGCCGGCTCCGCCGACGCCTCCGACCAACGTGACACCCGTGCCCGCGACGCCGACTTCGCCCGCCGCGCCCGCGATGCCTGCCGCTCCGACGCCGCCCGTCACCGCCAGCGCGAACGCCGCCACCCGCGCCGGCCCCGAACTCGCGCTGGCCACCACGCAGCCCGATCGCCCCGGCGAATCCTCCGCAGCGCTTCGCCCGCCCTCGGCCCCCGCGCCGGGCGGCGCGCCCGCGGCCAATTCATCCGCCACGTCGAGCATGAACAACGCCGCGGCCTCGTCCGCCGCCGGCTCTCCCGGTTCCCCCGGCTCGCCTCTTCTTCCGCCCGGCCCCAAGGGCGAGCTCTCCAACCCCACCGGCGCGCCGCGCTCCGACCGTGAGAGCAGCCCCGTCAGCCTCACGCCCCAGCGCCCCGCGGTGATCGTCCCCGGCGGCGTCCTCGCGGGCGAGGGCATCGAGATCAAGACCGTCAGCCCGCGCTTCAGCCCCGTGGCCCAGGTCAGCAGCCTTCCGGGCAACACCCACGCCAAGATCGTCTTCAGCAAGGATGGCCAGGTGATCGACGTCACTCTCGTGAAGTCGAGCGGGTATCCCAACATCGACGGCCCGATCGTCTCGAGCCTCTATCAATGGAAAGCCACCGGGCGCATGCTCGCGGAGCTCAATCGGTCCTTCTCCATCGAGGTCGTCATCGTGCTCTCGCGCGGGGAGTGATGCGTGCGTCCCCGGATCGCGTAACCTCTCCCAAGGGTGGGCAACTTCCGTTGCCCGCCCAAGCGTCCCTCGCGGAACCCCACCATGCAGCGGAATGAAGACGGCGGCGTCGTGATCAGTTGCGACTTCTGCGGCACGGATTTGGACGAGATCCTGCCCATGGTCGAGGGGCACCACGGCTCGGTGATCTGCCTGGAGTGCGTGAAGCTCGCGCTGGAGGGCCTGCAGGCCGGGGGCGAGGCGTTCTCGTGTCCGCTGTGCCTGCAGACCCAGCTCGCGCCCGAGACGCTGCACTGGAGCAACCCGCTTCGGCCGAAGGTGACGGCCTGCAAGCCGTGCGTCTTCCAAGCCGCGGGCGCGTTCAGCAAGGATCCCGACGTGGATTGGAAGTGGAAGCGGTGAGGGGGATGCCGCGGATCAGAGCCGGACACTGTGTGTCCGGAGTTCGGGCGAAAGCGGTACTCCGCTCGCACGAAAACGAATTGTCATGGAGGCCGCATCGCGAAATCGATCAGACGCGCGAGGCGGAGTACCGCCTATCGCCCGAACTCCGGGGACACAGTCCCCGGCTCTGATCAGATCGGTGTCATGCGGCCTTGCGGTCGACCGAAGCGGCATCTTTCGACGGTGACGTTCGCCCCATTGCGGCTTCAAGTTCCGCCTCAAGCGCCGTCGCCGCGGCGTAGCGCGGGTTCACCGCCAGCGCCGAGCGCACCGATTCGCGGGCCTCGGCCAGTTCGCCAAGCGCCTGGTGGCAGCGGGCGAGGTGGTAGTGGGAGTCGGCGCGGGCGGGGTGGCGATGGGCCTGGGCCCGGAGCGTCGCGCTCGAGCGCAGGAGCAGCCCGCGCAGCGGCGAACCGGCGTCGGACGGTGCCGGTTGGCCCGCGGCACGGGCGCGGAGCAAGGCCTGCCCCGCGGCGGCGTGTCGCCAGAACTCGGCCAAGGCTTGCTGCCGTTCGCCCCGGCTGGTGTGCGGGGCGAGGGCCCGGCGGGTGCGGTGGGCGAGGCCCAACCTTCGTGAAGCGAGCGCGCAGACCGTCAGTCCGGCCCAGCCGCGGAGATCGCCGTCGCGCTGCCGGGCCAAGCGCCAGAAGGATCGGCTGGCGGTGGCGAATCGGCCGGCGTGCAGGTGGGCGGTGGCCAACGCTTCCAACGCGTGGCCGTGGCCATCTCGTTCGAGCTTCACGGCCTGTTTCAGCCGCGATTCCGCGAGGTCGGCCGCGCCGGCCTCGTCGGCGGCCTGGCCCGCCTCGCGCCAGAGCGAAGGGTCGGCCGTCTCCTGGGTGAGGAGTCGCGCGTAGAGGTCGAGCGCGTCGCGCTGGCGTCCGCCGCGGTGATAAAGCCGGGCCAGCCAAAGATCGATGGCGGGCCCACGCTGAGGGGCGGAGATCGCGTCGAGCACGAGCGCGGCGCCGGCGGGGTCGTCGGACTCCATCGCGTGGGCCAGCGCGAGCCGGGCCGAGAGGTCGTTGGGCCTGAGGCGGAGGACGTGACGCAGATGCTTCGCGGCCTCGCTGAGCTTGCCGTCGTTGATCGCCGTGCCGGCGAGGAGTTCGTAGGCGCGGGTGTCGTCGGGGAACTCGCGGATCAGCCGTTCGAGCAGGGGGCGGGCGAGGGCGTGGTCGCCGGCGAGGGTCAGGGCACTGGCGCGCAGCGCGGCGATCTCCGGCTGGTCGCGCCGCTGGGGCTCGTAGAGATCGTGGCGGTCGAGCGAGGCCAAGGCGGCCCGGGCCCCCAGGGGGTCGCGCCGCTCGAGATGGATCCGCGCCTCGCAGAGGTGGGCCGCGGGCTGGGAAGGGTCGAGCCGGACGGATTCGCGCGCCGATGCCAGTGCGTCGTCGAGCTGGCCCGCGGCCAGTTGCGTCTGCGCGAGTTCGAGCGCTTGCCGGGCGTGGAGTTGGCGGTCGAGCTTCATGCCGCGAGTTCCCGCTGCAGTTGCAGGGCCAAGGGGTGGTCGGGCTGGTCGCCCAGCCAATCGGCGAGGAAGAGGCGGGCCTCGTCGTCCTTGCCCTCGCGCCGCTGGCGGCGGATGAGGGCGGCGCGGAGGTCGGCGTAGCGCGGGTTGGCGGCGATCGCGCCGGCGAGGACGTGCTGGGCCGGCGGGCCGAGCGTCTCGTCGTCGTCGACCTGGCTGACCACCAGCGCAAGGGCGGCGGAGTACGGGTTGATCCTCAGGCCGCGGTGGGCCCAGCGGCGGGCGTCGTCGGCGTCGTGGGCGAGCATCGCCAGCTCCGCGAGCGCCTGGTAGATCGTGGGCAAGTCGAGGGCGGGGTGCGGCGCGTTCTGCGGGGCCTGCAGCATGCGGGCGATGGCCTGGCGCAGCAGCGTGAGGTCGGTTGTCACGGCGCGGACCTTCTGCGCGGCGACGAGGGTGGGAATCACCTCCGGGTCGGAGAGCAACTCCGCGGCGAGCCGCTCGATCTGCGCGTCGGGCACGGCGGGCAGGTCGGCGGTCCCCGGGAGCTCCAAGGCGCGGATCCACGCGGCGATGCCGGGGTCGTCGCCCCGGTGATGGAAGAGCTGGAGCAGCGATTGCCGGGCGGAGTCGGGCAGGTCGCCGGCGACGAAGAGGGCGATGGCGAGCAGCAGGCCGTCGGCGTCGCCGTGGGCGTAGGACTCGTCGCGCATCCCGCGTCGGAGCAGGGCGAGGGCGTCGTCGTCGGCGTGGCGGCGGGCGAAGAGGGCGGCGAGCATGAAGCGCACGGCCTCCGGCGCGTCGGGCTCGCGTCGCCATTCGTGCAGTTCGAGCTCCGCGGCGGCGAGCTGGCCTTCGACGCACCAATGGGCGAGTCGGTCTAGCCGCTGAGCGGCGGATTCGCCGGCTTGCGTTGGTGCGGGTGCGGCATCGCTTGCATCATGCTCGCGAGGCGCAGCGGGCTCGCGGGGCACGAGCCATTGTTGAGCGACGTTCCGCAGGTTGGCGAGGCGATCCCGAAACATGATCGTGTCCGACGCCGGTCGAGGCTATCGGTCGTATCGGTGATTCGGGATGGAGGCTTTAGGCCGGATGTGACGACTGGGGGTTTCGTCCCGAGGGATCGGCGGCGGTCAGGACGAGGTTGTCGCGGTGGATTGCCTCGGCGTAGGCGGCCCGGCCGAGCACCTTCTCGATCTGGCTGGACTTCTTGCCCATGACCTGGGCGATCTCCTCGGAACTGTAGTTGGTCAGCCCGCGGGCGATCTCCTTGCCTGCGGAGTCGCAGACGCGCACGACCTCGCCGCGGTCGAAGCGGCCGTCGATGGCGGTGACGCCGCTGGGGAGCAGGCTTTTGCCGCGGGCGCAGAGGGCGGCCACCGCGCCGTCGTCGATCGAGAGCGTGCCGTGGGGGCGCTTGGTGAGGCCGATCCAGCGCTCGCGCCCGTCGAGGCGGCGGGCGGCGGGGGCGAAGACGGTGCCGATGGGCGCGCCGGAGAAGATCTTGAGCAGGGCGTCGGGCTCGCGCCCGTTGGCGACCACGGCGATGTGGCCCGACTCGGTGACGATCCGCGCGGCCTCGAGCTTGGTGGTCATGCCGCCGCTGCCTAGCTTGCTCTTGTCCTTGCGGTCGTGGCTGGTCGCCTCGGCCATGCTCTCGACCAGGTCGATCCGCTTGCCGTGGCCGTCGAGCAGGCCGTCGACGACGGAGAAGATGACCAAGGCCTCGGCCTGCACGGCGTTGGCCATGAGGGCGGCGAGCAGGTCGTTGTCGCCGAAGCGGATCTCCTCGACGGCGACGGTGTCGTTCTCGTTGACGACCGGGACGCAGCCCATGACGTGCAGTCGATTGACGCAGTTGCGCAGGTTGAGGAAGCGCACGCGGTCGTCGAAGTCGCTGCGGGTGAGCAGGAGCTGCCCGACCTTCAGGCCGTGGGGCTCGAAGGCCTCGTGGAGGTGGGTCATGAGGCGGCGCTGGCCGACGGCGGCGACGGCCTGCAGGTCGGCGACGTCCTTGGGGCGCTCCTTGAGCTCCAGCTCCGCGCAGCCGGCGCCGATCGCGCCGCTGGAGACGACGGTGACCTCGAACTTGCGCTCGCGCAGGGCGGCGATCTGGGCGGCGATGCGGCCGAGGAAGGCTTGGTCGAGCTTGCCGCCCGGGCCGGTGAGCAGTTGCGTGCCCATCTTGACCACGACGCGGCGGGCGTGGACGAGGACATTTTGGCGCAGGTGGGTCGAAGGCATGGGGGGACAATTGTCGGGGAGGGCGGGGGCGGTGTCCAGTGTTGACGGGCGATCAGAAGTCCGGCAGGTCCAGCAGCCGCAGGAGCAGCGTCGCGTGGCGCTCGGTCGAGCCCTGTCGGCCACGGATCACCGCGCGCCCGGCTTCGCCCAGGCGGCGGGCGGCCTCGCGGTCGGCCAGCAGGCGGGCCGCCTCCTCGCAGGGGCGGTCGCTGACGACGATCCCGTTGCCCGCGACGAAGGCGGCGATGGCGTCGGCGAAGTCGCTGTGGTGCGTGCCGATGATCGTCGGCTTGCCGAGCCCGATCGATTCGAAGGGGTCGGAGCCGTAGAGGCCCAGGAAGCTGCGCCCGACCAGAGCCACGTCGGCCAGCGAATAGGCCTTGCGCAGCTCGCCGATGGTGTCGAGGAGGAAGACGTTCTGGCCGTCGACGGGTCGGGCTTGCCCGTCGGGGCATTGCGTGCGGCGCACGATGCCCGGCTCAAGGCCGGCGACTTCGTCGAACCGTTCGGGCTTGCGCGGCACGAGCATGAGCTGCGCGTCGGTAGGGCGGGTGCGGAGCAGCAGCTCCTCCTCGCCCGGGGCGGTCGAGCCCGCGACGATCAGCGGCCGTGTGCGGTCGATACCCATCGCACGGGCCAGCTCGTCCGCGCCGAGGATCGTGTCGGTGAGCTGGGCCGTGTCCCACTTCATCGTGTCGAGCACTTGCACGCGATCTGTCGCCGCGCCCAGGGCCCGGAAGCGGTCGGCGTAGGCCTGCGTCTGCACTGCGGCGGCGGAGAGCCGGGCGAAGCTCGGCCTCACCAGCGCCCGGCCCCGGCGATACCAGGCGAAGCTCCGCGCGGTCAGCCGGCCGTTGACGACGCAGACGGGGATCGACCGGCGCGAGCAGGCGCGGACGAAATTGGGCCAGACCTCAAGCTCGGTGAGGGCCACGACGTCGGGTGAGACGCGATCGAGGAACCGCGCGACGCTGGGCGAGAAGTCGAGGGGGTAGCGCACGACCGTCAGGCGGTCGCCCAGCACCTGCTTGGCGCGGGCGAAGCCGGTGTCGGTGGTGGCGCAGACAACGATCTCAAGCCGGTCGCCCGCGCGGCGGAGCAGCGCGTCGACGAGGCTGCGGATCGCGTTGATCTCCCCGACGCTCACGGCGTGGATCAGCAGCCGCTTCTTCCCCGTCCGCGGCAGCGTCGCCCCGCGCCCGAAGCGGGCCGCCCAATCCGTCCGCCATTTGCCCGTGCGCAGCAGGCGGAAGAGCCAGATCGGGCTCGCGAGCGTCATCGCGACCAAGTAGAGCACGTCCCACGCCATGGCGGGATTGTAAGGCCGGCGGCGCGTCGTGCGTCGCTCCGCTCCCCCCGCGCCGGCCCGTTCCGCGCTTGGCGTTACAATCCCCCTCCTATGGCACAGGGCAAGTTCTACATCACGACCCCGATCTACTACGTCAACGACCGGCCGCACATCGGCCACGTCTACACGACCACCGTCGCCGACGTCCTCGCCCGCTACCACCGCATGCGCGGCGAGGCCGTCTTCTCGCTCACCGGGACCGACGAGCACGCCGCGAAGGTCGTCGACGCCGCCGCCGAGCGCGGGCTCACGCCCCTGCAGTGGGCCGACCGCAACGCCGCCGCGTTCCAGGAGACGTTCAAGAAGCTCGGCGTCGACAACGACGACTTCATCCGCACTTCGCAGGACCGCCACAAGACGCGCGTGCAGGCCTACGTGCGCAAGCTGATCGACACGGGCGACGTCTACCTCGGCGAATACGCCGGCTGGTACGACGCCGGGCAGGAGGAGTACCTCGCCGAGTCGAAGGCCAAGGAATACGACTACAAGTCGCCCTTCAACGGCAAGCCGCTGGTCCGCAAGACCGAGAAGAACTACTTCTTCAAGCTCAGCCGCTACAGCGACGCGCTGCTGAAGCTGCTCGAGGAGCGCCCGACCTTCGTCCAGCCCGACGCGCGGCGGAACGAGGTCATCGGCCGCATCCGCGAGGGGCTCAATGATGTGCCGATTTCGCGCCAGGCCTCGGGCGACGCCGCGGCCGCGTGGGGCATCAAGGTCCCCGGCGACGAGGGGCACGTGATCTACGTCTGGATCGACGCGCTCTTCAACTACCTCAGCACCGTCGACGACGACGCCCGCCGCGCCTTCTGGCCGGCGAACGTCCACCTCGTCGCCAAGGACATCCTCTGGTTCCACGCGGTGATCTGGCCCGCGATGCTCATGGCCCTGAAGATCGAGCTGCCCGGGCAAGTCTACGCCCACAGCTTCTGGATCAGCGACGGGCAGAAGATGAGCAAGTCGCTGGGCAACTTCATCGACCTCGAGCGCATCGACAAGTACGTCGAGACCTTCGGCCTCGACGCCCTGCGCTATTTCCTCGCCAACAACGGCCCGATGGGCACGACCGACAGCGACTTCGCCGAGAGCAAGTTCATCGAGGTCTACAACACCGAGCTGGCCAACACGCTGGGCAACTGCTCCAACCGCGTGACGAACATGACCAGCCGGTACTTCGAGGGCAAGCTGCCCGCGAAGGGGCCGCACGTCGCGGCGAGCGAGAAGTTCGCCACGGCCGCGAGCGACGCGACGGCGAAGTACGTCCGCGCGATGGAGCGGCTGCACATCTCCGACGCGATCGGAGCGGCGATGGACTTGGTCCGCGCCGTCGACAGCTACATCGAGCAGACCCAGCCGTACAAGCTTCAGAAGGATCCCGCGAAGCTGCCCGAGGTGGGCACGATCCTGTACCACGGGGCCGAGGCGCTGCGCATCGCGGCGGTGCTGCTCTGGCCGGTGATCCCCGCGAAGGCGGAGGAGCTGCTGCGGCGCCTGGGGCGAGGCGACGACGCGGCCAAGCTGGCGGACCACGGCAAGGGCGACTTCGCCGCGTGGACGCAGTGGGGCCTGCTGCAGCCCGGCACGCCGATCACGCAGGCGCAGCCGCTGTTTCCGCGGTATCAGCCGCCGAAGCCGGCATGATGGGGTGCGAGGAGACGGCGTCGGAGCCACATGCATGATCCGCTTGGGCATGATCGGGTGCGGGACGATGGCGGGGAGCTTCCTCTCGGGGCTGCGCGAACTCGAGCCGCGCGTGAAGGTCACCGCGCTCTGCGACATCGATCCGAAGAAGCTGGCCTCCGCCGCCTCGTCCGCGGCCCCGGGGGCCCGCACCGACACCGACTACCGCCGCCTGCTCGGGGCCTGCGACGCGGTGGTGATCGCGCTTCCGCACGATCTGCACCACGCCGTCGCGAAGGAATGCCTGGCCGCGGGCCTGCACGTGCTGCTTGAGAAGCCGCTGGCCAACACCGAGGCGCAGTGCCTCGACCTCATCCGCGCCGCCGACGCCTCGGGGCGCGTGCTCGCCATCGGCTACGTCATGCGGCACGACCCGCTCTGGGTCCGCATGGGCCAGTACATCCGCGAGCGCACCTTCGGCGACGTCTTCCAGGTCTCCATCTGGACCGAGCAGTTCACCGACCTCTCCCGCGGCGCGTGGCTCGGCGACGCCAGACGGCTCGGCGGCGGGCAGCTCTTCAGCCACGGGTGCCACTACATCGACCTGCTCCTCCTCTGGCTCGGCCGGCCGATCGACGGGACGCACACCGGCACCAACCGCGGCACGCCCTGGATGGCGATGGAGGGGACGAGCAACGTCGCGATGCGCTTCGAGGGCGACCTGCTGGGCTACCACTTCGGCACGTGGGGCGCGCGGGGCAGCAAGCTGAAATACGCCGTGCACACCCACTGCACCGAGGGCCTGCTCGAGCTCGACCACGCCGCGGGCACGATCACGCTCCACCGCGACGCCTCGGGCGGCGACCTTCCGGCCCTCAAGGCGGCATTGGCGAACGGCGCGACGGTGCAGGGCCCGCATGCGACGATCGTTTATCAAACCCCGCCGACGGGGAAGCCCACCAACGCCGAGGTGATCGACCTGGTCGACGCGATCGAGCAGGGCAGGCCGCCCGGGACGACCGCGCGGGAAGCGCTGCAGAGCCTGCGCGTGATCTGGCGGTTGTACGACGCGGAGCAGCGCCGCGTCGTGGCCGACCTGCGCGGGTTGGGATTGGATGAGTTCACCGATCGCCCGATCGTCGGCTCGGCGGGGCAGGTCTTCTGACAACTGCGATCATCCATTCGCACGCACAATCCGCCCGCCATCCGCCCCGACCCCTGCAATGGGGGATTCCCCGGGTTGATCCACCCCCGCGCGGTACCTACTATCCCATGTCACGAATCCACATCCCCGCGTGGGTTTCCCCCGGCTGCCTGCATCTGTTCGTCAAGTCGCCGGGCCACCCCGCGCTTCCCGCCCCAACAAGGAGAGTCACCATGCTTTGGACCATCGCCGTCGTGCTCATCATCCTCTGGATTCTCGGCGTGGTTTCTGGGGCCGTGATGGGCAACTTCATCCACATCCTGCTGGTGATCGCCATCGTGATGCTGCTCGTCCAGCTCATCACCGGCCGCAAGGCTGCCGTCTGACGCCGGAGGCCATCGCCCGACGCGCATTCGTTTCGGCGCGTCGGGCGGAGCGGTGGCCAAGGGCTTCCACCCGCGGCGGCAACGCCCCTTGAAGTTGCCCATGCGCCTGCGCGAGACTTAGACTCTCGCCATGACCTACACAATCGAAGACCTCGGCAGCGTCGCGTCGGGCAACGCGTGGATGGGGATGCGCGTCGGGCGCGACCCGCGCAGCGGAGCCGAGGTGGCGCTGCTCTCCATGTCGAAGTGCGGCTTCCTCGTGCTCGACCCGCGCACGCGGAAGTCGACGCCCGTTCGCAGCCCCGCGCCCGAGTCGGAATGCTGGTCCATCGCCCAGGCGCCGGACGGGCCGGTCTATGCCTTTCTCTACGGAAGCGGGGAGCTGCTCCGCTGGGATTGGGAGGGCGACGAGGCCAAGGTGGTGGGGCGCATCCCCGGCGCGCCCTGCTTCGCGATCGACGCCGCCCCCGATGGGCGGGTCTACATCCCCCACGCCGGCACGAACCACATCCACCGCTACGACCCGCGCACCGGCAAGCTCGAGGACTGCGGCGACGTCTCCGCGCTCGGCCACCACCTCCGCACGCTCCTCTGCGGGCTTGACGGACGCATCTACCTCACCATCAGCACCTACGGCAAGGGCACCGTCCTGGGCACGCTCGACCCCGCGACCGGCAAGCTCGACGCGGTGGCGCCGCTCAACACCGGCGTGCTCAACTGGCAGTTCGGCGGGATGACGCGCGACGCCTCGGGGCGGATCCTCCTGCCCGTGCCGCGCTACGGCAAGACCGTCTACTTCGAGCTCGTCGACGGCCAGGCCCGCCCCGTCGCGCCCGAGATCCTCCGCCCCGGCCTCGCCTTCGCAGACGGCAGCTACCTCGACATCGCCTACCGCGAGGAGATCTTCGACGACAACGCGCTGGCCACCTACGTCGACGCCAAGGGCGTGGCCCACAAATTCGAGATCGAGCGCCCCGAGCACCCGCTGCGCATCTTCAGCGTCGAGAGCGGCGCGGGGCGCATCTGGTGCGGCACGTTCATCCCGCTTCGCCTCGCCTCCTACGACCCCGCGACCGGCAAGAAGGAGCACCTGGGCAACCCCGCCCACGCCACGGGCGAGATCTACAACATGGCCTTCTCGCAGGGCAAGCTCTACATGGCGAGTTACACCAGCGCCCCCGTCACCCGCTACACGCCCGACAAGCCTTGGCGGAAGGACGACGGCATCCACGCCAACCCCGCCCACCTGGGCTACATGAAGGACCAGCCGCGGCTGCACCGCCCTTACGGCAAGGCGATCGACGCCCGCGGGCACGTCTACTTCGCCGCCCGGGGCGACTACGGCTGCTTCGACAGCGGAATCAGCCGCGTCGACCCCGCGACCGACGAGATGACCCGCTGGATCTACCCCGAGACGACCTTCTCGGTGATGACCTACGTCAAGACGCTCGACCAGCTCTTGGTCCCGGAGCGCCGGCGGGGCGAGAAGCCGCTCCGCTTCACGTTCGTCTCGCCGCACAACGGCAAGGTGGTCTCCTCCGAGGTGGGCATCGACGACGACGGCGACGTCGTCGCCTGGCTCGACTCGGGCGCGGACATCGTCTACGGCCTGCACGCCTGGCGGGCGACGCTCTTCGCCTACAGCGTCAGCCAGCGCAAGGTCGTCGCGAGCATCCGCGAGATGCGCTTCGGCGACCACTGCCACAGCTCGCTCATGTTCGGCCCTGACGGCCGGATCTGGGGCCTGACGAACCAGGCGGTGTGGGCCGCCGACCGGGAACTGGCCAAGGCCGAGGAGGTCGTGGGCTACCGCGACGTGGCCTACAAGAATTTCTATCGCTTCGGGATGTGCACGGGGCCGGACGGGGCGGTCTACTTCCCCAACGGCCACCGGCTGATGCGCGTGCGGAAGACCTGACGCGCCCCGCGCGGGTGTGATATCATCATGGGCTCGCGACGCACGGCCCCCTGCGCGAATCGCGACGCCTTGTCCGTCGACCGGGTAGCTCAGTTGGTAGAGCAGCGGCCTTTTAAGCCGTTTGTCGTGGGTTCGAGTCCCACCCTGGTCATTGCAGTCATTTCACTCGACTCGCCCGCATGATGCACCAGCGGTGCGGCGAGACGATCACCAGAACCTCCACCACGGCTTGGCCGGCATTGCGCTGGTTCGCCATTGCCAACTCATGGGAGAGACTCCATGGAGCGTGTTCCCGCCCCGGGGGCGCCGATCGGGCCGCGTGGGCCGACTTCGTGGAAGGCGATGGGCGTGAACCCAGGGATGTGGGCGAACACTGCGGCGCCGGGCTTGAGCGCGTAGTCTCCCGCCGCGGCGTTGGCGAAGCCCGGATCCTGCGGCGCTGTCCAGTTGTCGCTGCGGCGGAGTCCGTCGTATTCAGCGACGGAGCCGTCGACCAGGGGCAGGGGCTCCTTCTTGCCGCGTTGCCAATTCTTGAGGAGCGGGCGCGTGGGGTTCCAAATCAGGTTGCGCTCGTAGGTGTTGATGGTGGGGTATTGCCGCTGCTCCTCCCAGAACTTCAAGAGCTCGGGGTAGCGCTGGGCGTGGGGCATGCCGGCGAGCGGGTGGTCGGCGAAGGCCTTTTTCCATTCCGCGGTGTGCTTCTCGAAATGGGCCCCGCCCGAATGGGCGCTGAGGAGGTAGGGCGTGGGGCAGTCGATGAAGATGTTGTCGCGGGTGAGGATGTGGGCGCCGGAGTTGTTGTTGACCGCGCGGGAGTTGCTGCTCGCGCCAGGCCCGCCGCCGATGCGGGCGAAGAGGTTGCGTTCGATCAGGACGCCCATGGTGGCGTTGTCGGGGTAGACGCCGTTCTGCATGGGGAACCGGCCGAGGTCGTGGATGTAGTTCCCGCGGATGATGTTGCCGCGCATATAGGGGTCGGACCCGGTGTAGACGTAGATCGCGCCCATGTCGCTGAACTCGGAGCAGACCTCGCCGATGTCGTTGGCCTCGACGAGTTGGTCGTTGCCGGCGACGCGCAAGCCCATGTGCGGATGGCCCTGGATGCGGTTGTGCGAGGCTCGTTGGCCGACGCCCGAGAAAGCGATGGCGGGGTGGTAGACGCGGTGGTACCAGCCGGTGTCGAGGATCTCGCAGTCCTCCACGAAGCACCCGCCGGGCTCGAGCGTGAGGGGGTCGCCCCCCGCGAGGGCGACGGCGGTTCCGCCGATGCCCTGCAGGCGGCAGGCTCGCAAGCCCAAGGCCTTGCCCTTGAGCGCGACTCCCCCGGCGGCGAAGTGGCGGATGTCGCATTGGTCGAACGTGATGCCTTCGCCCTCGGCGACCTGTGCCGCCATGCCCCGGCCAAAGGCGAGAGCCAAGCCGCGGAAGGCGACATGCGACGCCTTGGCCAAGGAGAGCATCGGCTCGGACAACGCGGTCAGTTCGATCCCGACACCGGGCTTGTCGAAGTCGGCGGGAGGGAAGAGGTAGAGGATACCCGTGGCGCGGTCGATCCAATATTCACCGGGGCGGTCGAGCTCCTCGATCAGGTTTTCGGCGAAGAAGAAGTCGCCGGAGTAGGTGTCCGCGACGCCCATGCATTCGCCGTAGCGCATGGCGATGGCCTTGGCGACGGGGTCGATCCTGGCCACGCGGTTGTAGGACCATTCCCATGAGGCGTTGAAGATGCCGTCAAGCCAGATGTCGTCTGCCTTGGACCAATGCTGCGGGCGGTCGAAGGCGCATTTGTAGATCGGTCCGCGGTCGGCGTAGCCGGGCTCGCCGAACTTCGGGCCGGGGTCGATGATCGCGGCGCGGGTGACGACGCCGCGACGGGGCTTGACGAAGGGGTTGGTCAGGCCGGGCTGTTGGTCGTTGGGGTTGGGCCAGCGGGCGAGGATCATCCGCCGGCCGTTGACATAGAGCTGCGGCGGGGGCGTTCCGCCCAGGTCGTTCTTGGAATAGCCGCGGCGGCGGATCTCGCCCAGATCGGCGACCCCGTGGGCCTTGAGGTCGACCTGCATGATTTGGGTGCGGGCGGCGGGGTCGACGATGCGCGAGAGGATGGCCGAATCGTGCGTCGGCGTGAACCAGGCGCGGTCGAGCGGCTGGCCGCCGGAGAGCCTGACGGCCTGCCCGGGGCGGGCGCCATAGGTCACGGGTGCGGAGGGGATTCCAGAGTCGGCGGCATCGAGGACGAATGAATGGGTGCGTCGGTGGATGCCGGCGAGCAGCCAGATGTTCATCGCGGCGTCGGGCTGGGCTTGGCGGATTCTCCTGGCGGTGTCGCGGGCCTGCTCCAGGCTGGCGAATGGATGGGCCTCGTCGCCGGCATTCGCGTCGTCGCCCGCGGGAGAGACGAAGAGGTTGACGGCGGCGGGCCGGGTCGCGGGAAGCTTATCGGCAAGGGCCCGCGCAGGGAAGAATGCGAGCGCGGCGGTGGCGGCGAGCATGGCGAGGCTCGGATGAAATCGCGGCGTCTTGGACAGGGGCATGCAATGGCCATTTAGAAGAACGAGTAGACGAACGGGGCCGCGCCCGTCGCGTTGAGCATGATCAGCAGCCCCACGAGCAGGATCACGACGAGGATGGGGAGCAGCCACCACTTCTTGTTGTTCTTGAGGAACTCGATGAACTCGGCGAAGAAGCCGATGTTGGCTCCCCGGGCGGCTTGGTCGAACTCGCGTTGAGGCTCGGTCATCGTTGGGCTCCCATCCGGGCGGTCGGTGCGGCGGCCAAGATCATGGGGAAATCGGCGCTCAGAACTGGCGGAAGTAGCGTTTCAGGTCGGTGACGGGTTTGCGGGGCGACCAGTACGTTTGTGCGGTAGGGTCGATGCGGCGGTCCAAGGCGTCGCGGCCGATGAGGCGGAAGAGCAGGGCCACGGGCGTGAAGATGCCAAAGTAGATCGCCGCGAGCAACAGGTGCGAGACCACCCACCCGATGGGGAGCGTGACGAGGGTCAGCAGGAGGTAGGCCGGTCGCAGCGTGCGGGGCGCGGCGATGGCCAGCAGGAGCATGGCGGCGGCGGTCCACGCCAGGCCTTGGCCGACCTGGTGGGCGATGGGCTCGGAGAGATGGATCCCCAGGAGGGAGTGGCGGAAGCCCGCGATGGCGGCGAGGGCGGCCAGCGCTGCAGCGCCGACCACACCGAACTGGCGCAGCATCTTCGCGCTTGGCCGCCAATTGATTTCCATCAGTGCCATCAGATCCGTCCGTTGGGGGGAAGCCCGCTCAATCGAGGGCGAATTGCCCGAGGTATTTGTCGACCTCTTCCTTGCTCACGCGCGGCTGCTCCTCCTTGAGGAGAATGCAGTCCTCCAGCACCAGGGCGTCCATGTCGGTCGCGAGGAAGGAGCGGTAGGCCTCCTGCGGCGTGCAGACGATGGGCTCGCCGCGGATGTTGAAGCTGGTGTTGACCATCACCGGGCAGCCGGTCTTCTCGTGGAAGCAAGACATCAGGCGGTGGAGCCGGGGGTGGCGCTCCGGGTCGACGGTCTGCACCCGGGCGGAATAGTCGACGTGGGTGACGGACGGGATCGTCGAGCGGTTGACCTTCAGCAGGTCGATGCCGAAGCGCTGGCTGTCCTGTTCCGCGGGCGCGAGGCGGCGGCTCTCCAGGACCGGGGCGACGAGCAGCATGTACGGGCTGTCCTGCCCCTTGCGCATGGCGAACCATTCGTGCACGTGCTCGCGCAGGACGATCGGGGCGAAGGGGCGGAAGGACTCGCGGAACTTGATCTTCACGTTC
>JAPLMQ010000146.1 GCA_026386955.1 Planctomycetota bacterium | reverse complement strand
ATCACCGCATCGATCAGCATCGGCTCTTGCGTCTGGCGTTCCATCGCGGGCTCCTTTGCCGATTCAGCGCCAGGCGGGGAGATTTAGTACTGGGTTATTCAGAGGTCCCGCCAAGCAAACGCCGAAGAGCGCTGAGACATGACGGGGTCTGAAATGCTCTACCTTGTTATAGTATACCCATTCGCTAGATGGAAGCAAGGGGTTCATCGCGGGGGGTTGAAAGAAATGGCACGTGGGGCAGGCCGGGGCGTGGGGAATGCAACGCGGCCAGGGCAGTCGCCTCAAATCGGGCAGGTGGGTTCAGGCAGGGGTCAGGGCAGGCATTGACTGGGCAGTTGGCCGTTGCTGCACTCGTGGTTCGACTCTTCCAGGATCGTGCGCCCCTCCGAGCTGGCCCAGTCGTGCCATGCCACGGAACCGGCCTTGTCGGGCTTCGCGATGAAGTGGCCGCGGGCGGCGACGGCGGTGAGGTCGGTCGGGGGTTCCCCTTCGCGGTCGGGGGGCGGCTTCTGCAGGATCATCTGGACGTCGGGAGAGTACCGTTCCAGCATCCCGATGTATCGCGCCTGCGGATCGGTGCAGGAGCCGCACGAGAAGATGTAGGCCCGCACGCCCATGGGCGAGCCATCGGGCATCACCTTGCCGCTGGGCGCCGCGATCGGGGGCACCAGCGTGCTGGATTTCACGAACAGCTTTCCGTCGGCCAGGTCGTAGAACCAGACGGGGCGCGGCGTGTCCGTCGTGATCATCGGCGCGGGGCGGGTGAAGAGGTAGACAAATACCGTCGCGGCGATGAGGGCGAAGAAGACTCCGAGCATCAGCATCGACCTGCGCCCCGCCGGGCTGAGCAACTCGGCGCGGGTCGGCAGCCGCAGCGCGGCCGGCAGCTTGAACGCCCACTCGCGCGGGCGGCGGCCCGACCAGCGCTGGCGGAGCAGGAAGACTTGGTCGGCGAGCCGATTGATCCAGGGAGGCGGCATGCGGTCGAAGAAACTCCACCCAACCCCGGAGCCAGGCGTATCCTGAAATTCCCGGTCAAGGCGCGGCGATGAGCGTCGTGTAGTTGCCGGTCGCGTAGCCGGGCTGGACTTGGCTGCGGGTGAGGTGGCGGACATCGCCCGACGGGAGCAGCACGTTCAGCCCGTTGTTGTGGTGGAAGCCCGGGCGGTAGCCCTTCGAGCCATCGACCGCGGGATTGCCCTGGGCCATGTAGATCTTCTGCCAGACGAAGTATTGGTCGTCCTGGTTGGGGGCGAGTCCATTGGGCCCGACGACGGCGCTGTTGTTGCCCCAAGTGTAGAGCGGGTCCTGGTCGCGGTCGTCGCTGATCAGGAACAGGTTCGACGGCATCTCGTCGAGGCGCTTGTAATACTGCCCGCCCGAGTTGGGCTTGACCTGCGGATAGGCGATGTAGTCGAAGACCTTCGGCCGGCTCTTGTAGCCCGTGACCGGGTGGAAGAATCCGACGGGCATGTAGGTGGAGGGGCAGTCGAAGGCGCTCGTCCGCTTGCGCAGCTCAAGCAGGTTGGGCGAGACAAAGGGGTCGGTGCTCTCGGCGGGGTTGATCGGGTCCTCGATGATGTAGGGATGGTAGATGACCATCCATTCATGCATGGGGCGGGGCTCGGGGTAGGCCTGGCCCGCGTTCTCGAAGGCCTGGAACCCGGCGTGGTAGGACTGCGGGAGGAGCTGGCTGTTGTCGAGGGCGTATTGCTGGAAGGCGACGCCCAGGACGCGCTGGTTGTTCTGGCACATCACGCTGCGGCTTTGCTCGCGGGCCCGCTCCACCGCCGGGACCAGAACGACGATGAGCAGCGCGACGACCGCGATTCCCACGAGAAGCTCGACCATCGTGAAGCCGTTGCGGCCGGGGCGATGGGAGACGTAACGATGGGTGATGCGTGACCAGCTTGTCATGGGTGGTCCTCTGAGAAGTGGGTTCGTAAGTCCGATCGATGACCTTCTTGTTCTAGTGTAAGGCGACGCGACATCAAAACAAGGGAAATCTGGATTTCGGTCGAATTGTGGAAAAGTCTGGCAGCCGTGCGTCTTGGGACCCCTGGGGATCGCAACAAAAACGCCCTTCCGCGGGGAAGGGCGTCGGGCCGGTTTGGGATGGCGCACGGGGGACCGCCGCGGAATCAATCGGGCAGTTTCTTCTCGTTGATTTCGTCCCGGATCGCCTTGGCTTGGATCGTGTTGGCGTTTGTGAGCTTGTCGCCGTAGGCCTCGATTTCAGCGAGCGCGGCGCTGGCCTCCTTGAAGCGGTTGGCGTCGATCATTTCGTGGATCTTGGGGAAGGCCGCGGCTGCGTGCTGGTTGGGGTCCACCGCGGGGGCCGCAGGCGCGACCGGCCCCGGGGCGGCAGGGGGAGGGACGGCCGGGGCTTCGGGGGCGGCGGGGGGCGGGACCGCCGGGACTTCGGGCACCGCGGCTTCGGGCGCCGCGGCAGGGGCGGGCGCGGCGGGCGTGGGGGCGGGCTCCTCCTTTTTTCCGCAGCCGACCAGGGAGAGTGCAACGCCGAGACAGAGTGCCATGGGAAGTCGCGTGTTCATGGGATTGGTCCTCGGGAGGTGGCGGAGTGGGAACCGACGCAACGGCAGTAAAACGGCAGGCAGGAACAGGAAGAGGATCGGCCGGACGGCGAAAGGCGTCAGGAAAAAGTCTACCGCAACGGGCGCGATCCCGCCGGACGACTCGGATCCATGAAAAACGCCCTTCCGCGGGGAAGGGCGTCGTGAAGACTTCGGGATGTCGCGGACGTCGGCTCAGCTCTTCTTCGCCAACTCGGCCTCGATGGCCTTGATGACCTCGGGCGAGTTGGGGGTGACCCTGGGGGCGAAGCGGGCGACGATCTCGCCGTTGCGGCCGACGAGGAACTTCTCGAAGTTCCAGCTGATCTCGCCGGGGAACTTCGGGTCGGTCTTGGCGTTGGTCAGGAAGTCGTAGAGCGGGGCCTTCTCCTTCCCGGTGACGACGATCTTGGAGAACATGTCGAACTTCACGCCGTAGTTCTTCTGGCAGAACGAGCCGATCTCCTCGTCGCTGCCGGGCTCCTGCTTGCCGAAGTCGTTGGCGGGGAAGCCCAGGATCGAGAGTCCCTTCTCGGCGTACTTCTCGTGCAGGGCCTCGAGGTCCTTGTACTGGGGGGTCAGGCCGCACTTGCTGGCGGTGTTGACCATCAGGACGACCTTGCCCTTGTACTTGGTGAGCTCGACGGGCTGGCCGGCGAGGCTGTTCATCTTGAAGTTGAGAACTCCGGGCACGTTCTTGTCCTCCTTGTCCTTGGTTTGGGGGGCGTCTTTCTTCGGTGCGTCCTTGGCGGGGGCGTCGTCGGCCAACAGGGCCGAGGCGGGGGCGGCGATGCAGGCGGCCAGGGCGCCGACGGTGAGCAGCTTGCGGAGCATGTGGACCTCGCGGGGTTGGGTTGGCCGAACGAACTCGTACGGGGCAGGCCCAGACGAGGGCTGCCGCGGGCGAGACATCCATGATAGTCGTTGTGGCGGACGGAGAAAATCGGGGGGAGCCCCCAAGGCGAACCTCAACTGTGCGGCGGCTCGGGCGCGGGGGGCGCAGGCGGCGGGGGCTGCTGCGGCTGGATCTGCTGTTGTTGCTGCTGCTGTTGCTGGTGCTGCTGCGCCTGGGCCGCGGCGACACGGCGCTGGTGGTCGTTGTACGTCCGCGTCACGGCGTCGAGCAGGCGCGGGACCTGCGGAGCCGAGAGGTAGATCCGGCACGACACCGCCGAGCGCGGGAAGAAATTCGTGAAGAAGTCGAAGCAGAACTCGGCCGGGGTGTGCCCGATCATCACGCCGTTGGCGTAGGTCCCGCTCAGGACCTCGTCGGGCAGCTTCAGGTCGTCGTAGATCTCCTGGATCGACGGGCGCGACTGCGTGTCGGGCTTGGGCAACTCGGGGATGGCGCCGAAGCTTTCGGTGTAGCGGGCGACGTTGTCGCGCAGGGCGTGGATGACCTGGGGGACGACGGCATGCGGGAGGATCACGCGGGCGACGACCTGGTGCGGGCGGGACATGCGGACGAGGAAGTCGAGGATGAATTCGGTGCCGCCGGCGATGACGATCGCGCCGGTGGAGAAGACGCCCAGGGCGACATGCTCGGGCACGCGGGCGCTGACGGCCGAGTGGCGCAGCTCGCCGGTGATGAACCCGGGGTCGTTCGAGTTGCCGGGGTTTCCGGGGGTGTTGGGCACGTCGCTCATGGAGGGGGATTCCGCGTGATTCGCCGGGCAGGCCGAGACGAATGATAGCGGGGTGGGCGGGGGTGTGCCGGAATCGGCGGGCGGTTGCTGTCTTGTTAGCCGGAAGCGCAAGCGACGGGACGGGGGTCAAACAATCCACAGCCCGGCCGGGGTTCGCAAAAATCGATCAGGCCAAAAGAGACCGGATCAATGGCGAGCGAGGGCGAAGGTGGGAACACATCATGGCCGTGATTTGGAAGGCCCCCGTCCCGTCGCTTGCGCTTCCGGCCAACAATGCATCGCGCCCTCAGCGCAGGTCGAACCGCACCTGGTCGAGCGTGACGTACCCCTCGGGCAGGTGCGACTGCCAGACGGGGTAGTCCTTCACGGGGCGGAGGCGGTGCGGATCGCCTTCGAGCGGGCCCATGGGGGCGATGTCGAGCGGGAAGAGGACCAGTAAGAGGTTGACGTTGACGTTGGCGAGGACGGAGGAGAGCGGGCGCGGGCCGTACATGTCGGTGCGGTCGTGGCGGGCGCCGAGGCAGGTCCACTGGGCCGGGTCGGGGTCGGCGATGATCGTCTGGTCGGACCAATCGGGCGTGACGCGCAGCGGCTGGCCGGTGAGGAGCCACCCGGAGACGAGGCCGTCGATGGAGGCCTGGATGAGCAGGACGAGGTTGGCCCCGCGCGGGAGGAGCTCGCCGCGGAGGCGGAAGCTCAGGCGGGCGTGGGTGAAGTCGGTGGGGGTTTGGGCGTGGATGAAGCGGTTGGGCCCGGCCGTCTCGCGCAGGTGCTCGCCGATGGGGCCCTTGGTCATCAGGACGAAGAGCAGGTTCATGTATCCCGCGCCGGGCGGGGCGTGGTTGTAGTCGATGCACCACGGTCTGCGGGAGTTGACGGCCCCGGGGCGTTGCTCGAGCGGGCGCGGGCCACGGGCGTTGTCATGGAAGCCGAACCAGCCGCCGGCGTCGGAGTCGAAGTTTTCGATGTAGGTGGCGGGCATGGGGGTCTCGTGCGAGGAGGAGGGCTTGAGGGATCGAGGGGAAATCCTGAGATCAGGATATCGAATCCAAAGCCCAGGCACTGCGATGCCTGGGTTTTTTCATGCTCGCGTCAAAGCGCGCCGTGCGATCAATCGGCCTTGCCTT
>JAPLMQ010000229.1 GCA_026386955.1 Planctomycetota bacterium | reverse complement strand
TCCCACGGCGACAGGCACTCCAAGAGGAAGAGCATCCGCGGCCGACGCAAGATCGCCGCCTGGGACCACGACTTCCTCCTCAAACTCATCGCCGGGTAGCCATATGCGTTTGCCCTGAGCGAAAGGGGAGAGGTGGTCGTCCGTTGTTTGAGGCCTCTGAACAACGAACGAATGCACAACGAATCCAAGCCCATCGATCCCGATGGTACGCCGTCGGGTTCGGTGGGGTCGGCCGCCGGCATCCGGAACCCCACGGATCGCGACGGCGTACCGTCGCGATCCGTGGGCTTGATGCACGGTGCTCTTCAGCCCCTTCGCCCATTCCCGCTTTGCCTCCGTCCACGCCCCCGATACACTACCCGCCATGCTTTCGCCCACGACCACCTTCCCCGTCATGCCCGTCCTCGCCGAGGAATACCTCAGCCACTACCTGCCCATCGCCCTGCTCGTGGTGATGGCCCTGGTCTTCGGCTTCGGCAACCTCGTCCTCACCAGCATCCTGGGCCCCAGCCGCAAGGGGGCCGTCAAGGGCACCGTCTACGAATCGGGCATGAACCCGATCGGCTCGGCCCGCCACCGCTTCAACGTCCGCTTCTACATCGTCGCCATGACCTTCCTGGTCTTCGACGTCGAGATCGTCTTCCTCTACCCCTGGGCCACCGTCTTCCCCAACCTCTCCGAGGCCAGCGGGCTGAGCGCGATGTTCCTGGCCCGCATGCTCTTCTTCATCCTCACCAGCGTGCTGGCCTTCGCCTACGCGTGGCGCAAGGGCGTCTTCCGCTACGACTGAGCGGGGACTCTCCTTCGAACTCGTGCGAGCGCCGCGGCGAGCATCCCCTCTGGTCTTCTCGTCCCATTGCAACGAATTGCGTCAAGGCTCGGTCTCGAAGAGACACGAGCTTCTCGCCATGTAGCCCCGCAGGGGCGTCTCAGCCAAAGCCCAGGGCATCGCCCTGGGTTGCTGGGCCGCCTTGAATCAGAGCCCTGTAAGGGCGACTCAACGCGCCGGTCGACGCGGCCCTTGAAATCGCCCCTACAGGGCTTCAACTCCTTCTGTCCGTCGTGACCCAGGGCGTTGCCCTGGGCTCTGGCTGAGACGCCCCTATGGGGCTTCGTGGGCATCGTGTCCACGTACGTCGCTCTGGGGGGTTTCGCGGAGTACCGCTCTACGCCACCCTACGAGAAGCGTTCTTCACGCCATTCGATCCTCACGACTGCTGCATCATCGCGATGACCAGCGCGAGCAGCGCCAACCCGATCAGCGCCCCCAGCACCGCGAACAGGATCTTCACCCAACTGTACGGCCGCTCGCCCTGCACCTCGCCCGTCTGCCCGTTGACGACGAACCGGTAGACCTTCCCCTCGTACTGGTACGCGCTGATCCAGATCGGCAACAGCAGGTGCTTGTACGTGATCCGGTCGTAGTTCACGTTCGTCCCGCTGATCGTCTGGTGGTCCCCGCCGATGTCCTGGCAGATCGTCCGGCGGATCGTGTCGATGGTCTTGTCCTTGGCGATCTCGAAGCCATCGGGCAGGTCGATCTGGTAGCTCTGGGCCCGGAACCCGCTCAAAAAGTCGTCGCGGTAGGGCGTGATCCCCCCGAGCTCCCACGGCTCGAGCGCGTCGACGTATTTCTGCGGGAGCGACTGGCTGGCGAGCACGAGGATGTCGTTGAAGTGGTTGAAGACCCTCCCCGAGACGCTCGTCCACCGCGTCCGGCGGACCTGGCGCGTGCGCGTCACGGTCCGGTCGCCCTCGCGGGCGGTGTAGGTCTCGGTGGTCCAGTAGTCGTCGCCGCGCTGCCCGCTGTAGGCGGTGTCGGCGTCGCAGTCGAAGGTCCAGTAGGGCACGTACATGCCCGTCAGCCCGCCCTCCTTGGCCGACGTCCGCTCCAGGTCGCCCGGGGCGAACCAGCGCGAGGCGATCCACCGGCGATAGAGCTCCACCGCCTGGGCCCGGTTCACCGCGAAGGGCAGCACCGCCTGCGGCGCGATCGCCTTGCGCGACTGCGCCACGCCCACATAGGGCGAGCCGCAGAACGCGCAGGCCCCCGCGGTCATGTCCGGCTCGAGCGTCGAGTTCGCCCCGCAGCCCGGGCACTTGAAGACCAGCGTCTCGTGCAGCGTCGCGTCGTCCTCGCACTTGGCCAGCGCGGCCCGGTAGTCCTGCTCGAAGACCGGCTCGGGGTGGTCGTCGAGGATCGACGTCGTCTCACGGCAGTAGGGGCACTTCATCTCCCGCGTGCCGGGCTCGAACTCGATGCGGGCCCCGCAGTGCCGGCAGGGGAATTGTCGGTTGGTTTGGGCGGTGGTCAGAAACTCAAGTCCCGAAATGGATGTCGACGCGCGCTTGTCACTGGATCCCACTCGATCGACACCCCAAGGATGGACAACTTCAGTTGTCCATCACCTCACCCCTTCGGAAGCGGCGGAGGCACCGACGCAAAAATCGCCGCCAACTCCGGCGACTCGCCCGCGGGCGACCACTGGGCCATGCCTTGCCGCCAGACCAGCGTCTGCCGCGTGATGAGCCCCAATGAGATGCGGGACTGCAGCGTGCCCAGGTCGAGCGGGCCGACCTGCTTGCCGTCGACGGCGACGAAGAACGCGCCGGCCGCGCCCGGGATCGGCGGGGGCGTCCCCCCGGGGCCGGCCCCGATTCCGGCGTTCATCGCCTGGCCGACCTGGCCGCTGATCGCCGCGCCCAGCCCGATCGCCGCGCCGGCCGCCGCGAGCCCGCCCGGGTTCTTCGCCGCGTCGGGGATGCTGTTGGCGACCTGGAACTGCGTGTAGTTCTGCAGGTTCCCCACCACGCTCATGCTCGTCCGCCGGTCCATCGCCTGCTCCACCTCGGGCGGGAGCGAGATGTTCTCGACGAGCAGCTTGGTCAGCTCCAGCCCCAGCGCGAGGAACTCGGGCCCCATCTTCTGCCCGAGGAATTCGCCGAGCTTGGGATAATTCGCGGCCAGGTCGAGCACGGGGATGTTGCTCCCCGCGACGATGCCCGCGAAGTGCGAGACGATCAGGTCGCGGAGCTGCCCGGTGATCTCGTCGAGCGTGAAGCGGTGGTCGGTGCTGACGATCTGGCGGATCAGCAGGGCCGGGTCCTTCACGCGGATCATGTAGGTCCCGTAGGCCCGCAGGCGCACCGCGCCGAACTCCGCGTTGCGCATCATCACCGGGTTCTGCGTGCCCCACTTCAGGTCGGTGAACTGCCTCATGCTCGCGAAGTAGACCTCGGCCTTGAACGGGCTGGAGAAGCCGTACTTCCACCCGCGCAGGGTGGTCATGATCGGCATGTTCTTGGTCTCGAGCGTGTAGGTCCCCGGGGCGTAGACGTCGGCGATCTTGCCCTCGTTGACGAAGACCGCCGTCTGCCCCTCGCGGACGACGAGCTGGGCCCCGTACTTGATCTCGTTGGCGTAGCGCGGGAACCGCCAGACGAGCGTGTCGTCGCTGTCGTCCAGCCACTCGATGATGTCGACCAGTTCGCCGGTGAGCTTGTTCCAGAGGGACATGGGCGACTCCTTGTGCGGGCCCGGAGGGCGCGGGAAGGGGATGGGGGCAGCGGGACATTATAAGCCGATGGGGCGGGAATCCATGGGCTGCGTCATGTCGCATCGACCTTCGCAAACACGCCCCACGCCCGCCCGCCCTCGGTCGCGAGCGCAAAGATGATCACGTTCTCCCCGCGGCGCCAGCGCGTGCGGGCGACATGGGCCTCGGCCCGCGCGGGGGGCGAACCGCCGCGCCGCAGGCCGACCCGTTTGCCGTTGACGAAGACCGCCACCGGCGCGTCCGCGCCGTAGCGCAGCAGCCCCGCCCCGGCCGGCCCGAAGTGGCGGTAAACCGTGCGGATGTAGAGCAGCCCGTCGCGACCCTCGTGGAACGCGCGGATGTTGGCGAACCGCTCGTCGCGCGTCACGTCCTTCACGGGCGTGAACGTCAGGTCGGGCGGAGGCGACTTCGCGCGGGCGATCTCCTTCACCGCGAGCTGCAGCGGCGAGCATTCGTATTCCCGCTGCCGCACCGCCGCCCCGCGCGGGTAGAACGGCAAGGCGTCGGGCGGCGGCTGGACCTCCATCAAGTCGTCCCCGCGCCAGCTCAGCCGATACTCCACGCCGTCCGTCGGCTCGACCTGCTCGCGCACCGGCAGATCGTGCTCCAACGTCACCAGCCCCGCGGCCTTCGTCGCGCTCGCATCCAACACGACGTAATCTCCGCTCCGCACCGGCTTGATTCGCTTTCCATCAACCCGGACCAACACGCTCTCCGCATCGGCCCATCGCGGGACGCGGATCCACAGTGCCCGTCCGCGTGCCGCGGCCTTCAGTCGGACCTCCACCTTCGCCCGCTGGCCACGCACCACGCGGACCGCGGCGAGTTCGCCGTCATGGTCGAGATGGAGGTTCACGCGCACACCCTGCGGCGTCGACTCGACGACTCGCCCCGCGACGTCGATGAGCGTGTGCAGGTCGGCCGCGGTGATGTCGGTGGTCGGACGGGTCTCGCCGTGCGGATGGGCGTGCATCCCGCCGAACGCGCCGACGCAGCGCTTGGAGATGTCGCGCCAAGGATCGAGGGCCGGATCGCCCGCGGGCTCCAGCGGCGGCGGGGCGAGGATCTGCGAGGGCAGGATTCGGCAGCGCACGATCCGCTGGGCGTCGTCCCAGAACTCGCCATATCCCGCCTTCGCCAGCCAGAGGGCAAGCTGCGCCGCGTCGCCGGGCGTGGTCGTCTCGCCCCGGCGGTCCAGGAGCAGGTCATGGCAGGTATAGCCGCTGGGCTTGACGAGTCGCAGGACGGTGACGCGCATCGCCCTCGCCGTCAGGTCGACGAGCTCCTGCCTGCCCGTCGCCAAGCCCAGCAGCGCGATCCCGCGGAGCGTGCCCAGCACCGAGTGCGAGTGGTGCGCCTCGGTCGCCTTGGGGCTGACGCGCCCGTCGGGCGTGAAGGTGTGGGCCACGTGCCACATCGCCAGCCGGTCCGCCAGCGCGAGGGCCGGGGCATGCCCCGTCGCCTCGGCGAACCAGACCAGCGCCTCGATCAGCCGCCCGTGGCTGGCGGTGGGGTCCCCGCCCCAGGCCAAGGTCAGGCGAGCCTTATGCGAGAGCGCGAACCGTCGGAGGTCCCACTTCGCCGGGTCGCGCGTGAGGCGGTCGAGCGAGGCGACCATCCGCTTGCCCTGCTCCAGGGCCCAGCGGTCGCCGCGCCAACGGACCAGCGCGTGCAGCGCGAGCATGCCCTCGCGGAGGCTGTGCAGGTCGAGCGCGTAATCCTTGTGGTTGGCGGCCGTGACGGGTTCGAGGCAGAGATGGTCGGGGTTGTCGAGGAACCGCACGAGGTTCCGCCGCATGTCGGCCTCGGCGCGGACGGGGATGCGGAAACCCGTCGCCGCCTCCAGCCGGAGCATCGCGTCCCACCAGCGCCCCAGGTTGTGCCCGGGCCACCACATCCGGAAGCCGGCCTTGCCCTTGGCGTCGATGTCGACGCACCAATACGGCAGGCCGCCGTGGTCGGGCGAGAGCGAGGCGAGCAGGTTCGTCCCCGCCAGTTCCATCGCCCGGCGGAGCGGCTGAAGCGTGTGTTCCGTGGCCATGACGGTTTCCCCTGGGAGGAACAGCGGCGCTCGTGGGCGTCGCGCTCGGCCGATATGCGTCGTCAGATCGCCTCGAACGGGAACAGCGGCCGGCGGCGGTTCTTGAAGGTCAGCCGGCGCATGTCGGCGTCGGTCACCCCCGGGGTGTTCACGCGGATGAGCTTCACGCAGACCGGCGCGTAGGCCGCGACCGGCGCCTGCACGCCCTTGGCGATGAGGATGCCGAACGTCGTCGGGTCGAGCCCGCAACTGGTGATCTGCACAAGGCTGGTGGGGAAGACCCGTCGGGTCATGAGCTGCACAAACAGTCCCGCGTCGGTGCGGACGATCGCAGTGGGCCCCATGTCGAAGTGGCGCATCCCGCCGTGGCGGACCTTGGTCTCCTCGAACTTGCCCTCGTGCAGGCTCTGCACGGTGACCGTCGCCTCCAGCGGCGGGGCGTAGACCGCCTGTGACTTCCCGCCCATCTTCAAGGTGAGCCGCGCGCCGACGCCCGCGGCGAAGGCCTTCGCCGACGCCTCCGCGTCCCAGAGCGCCACGAACGCCTTCGGGCCGCCCCGCGCCTGGATCGCCCGCGCGATCAGCGTGCCGTCGCCCGGCGAGCCCCCGCCGACGTTGTCGCCCATGTCGAGCAAACAGACCGGCCCGCCCGCCTTCGCCGCTTCGTCCAACGCGGCCTCGACCTCGACGTACTGCCCCTCGAACTCGCGCCGGTGCGACCAGGCGTAGTCGGCCAACTCTTGCGGGGCGTGTGCTGCCGCTCGATGTTGATCGCCATGAGCGGGTAGGCCGCCGCCTGCGTGGGCCTCACCTCGCCGCGGAGCGTGCGCCCCAGCAGGGCCGCCGCCTCGAGCCCGCGCTGGCGCTGGTCGAGGTGCGGGTTGGAGCGGTAGACGATCGTCGCGTTGACCGAGGCGATCATCGCGGGCGTGAGGTTGGTGTGGGCGTCAAGCGTGCAGACGATCGGCAGCTTCGGGCCGACCTTGGCCCGCAGGCGCTCGAGCCAGTGGCCGTCGAGGTCGGGGTGCGATTGGCCGACGCCCGCGCCGTGCGGGGCGACCAGCAGGCCGTCGAGCTTTTCCGCGGCGTCGAGCCCCTTGAAGATCATGGCGATCATGGCCTCGAGCGCCTCGTCGGTCACCGCCCCGCTGGGCGTGGCCGCGGCGTAGAAGAGCGGCACGGCCTCGATCTTCTCCTTCGCGAGCCCCTCGAAGAACCCGCCCATCTCATGGTGCGACGTCTCCAGCTTCTCGCGCACCGTCTCGCCGGTGATCAGCATCCCGCGCCGGAAATCCTCGAGCGTCGTGGGCTGGGGGATGAAGGTGTTCGATTCGTGCTGCAGGCCGATGATGCCGACGCGCATGGGATGGGCTCCGAAAATGGATGATCGCAGTATACGCCTTCGTGAAGCCCGACCCTTTCTCAAGGATGGGCAACTTCAGTTGCCCATCTTCAGTTGCCCATCTTCGAAAATGATTTACGCGGTAGGATGTCCGCCCACGCCCAATCTGGAGCCCCGCATGACTTCCAAACGCAAGTCCCCCTCCCCGCGCATCACCCTCGACATGATGCGCGAGCACCTCTACAGCGCCGTCGTCTGCGACGCGCTCGACGCCTTGGGCTACACCCACCAGAGCCCGCGCCTGCAACTGCCCGCGCTCACCGGCTGCCCCAAGCTCGTCGGGCGCTGCAAGACCACCCTCTGGGCCGACATGGCCCACGTCGACCCCAGCCCCTACGAGCTGGAGCTCAAGGCCGTCGACTCCTGCAGGCCCGACGACGTGATGATCGCCGCCGCGGGCGGGTCGATGCGCTCGGGCATCTGGGGCGAGCTGCTCTCCACCGCGGCCCGCAACAGCGGGTGCATCGGCGTGATCGTCGACGGCGCGGTGCGCGACGTCGCCAAGATGACCGCCATGGGCTTCGCCTGCTTCGCCCGCGGCACGAACATCTACGACTCGATGAACCGCCAGCGCGTCGTCGACGTCGACGTGGTCGTCGAGATCGACGGCGTGCGCTTCGCGCCGGGCGACCTGGTCTTCGCCGACGTCGACGGCGTGGTCGTCGTCCCGCGCGAGATCGAGGCCAAGGCCATCGCCAACGCCTGGGCCAAGGTCCACGCCGAGAACATCACCCGCGACGCAATCAAGGGCGGCATGAAGGCCGTCGCCGCCTACAAGAAGTACGGCGTGCTCTGAACCCTTGACGGTCCCCCTGACGTTCGACCGACCTCCCGCGGGCCTCCCCATGCTCTACGACGTCCACGCCCACGTCGGGCTCGACCTGGGCTTCTACCTCCGCGGCTGGTGGCCCTACGCCGCCACCGCCCAGGACATGCTCCAGCACCTCGACGCCAACGGCATCGACCGCGGCGTGGTCTTCCCCTTCGGCCTCCCCTCGGCCTTCGACCCCTACGTCTACGCCCGCGACGGCACGGTCTCGCTCCTCCCCGGGCGCACGCCCTTCGACCGCGAGAACCACCGCCTCGCCGAGGAGCTCGATCGGCTCGACCCCGCCCGCAGGCTCTCGATGCTGGCGATGTTCGACCCCGCGCGGAACGTCCCCGCGCAGCTCGCGGAGCTGTAGCGCCTGCGCGGGCGCTACGCGGGGCTGAAGGTGCAGGCGACGATCCTCGAGGCGCCCATCGCCGCGCTGCTCAAGGAGGGCCGGGCGATCATGGAGTTCGCCGACGCCCACGCGCTGCCCGTGCTCTTCCACACCTCGATCATCCCCACGGACCAATTCTCGCAGGTCGCCGATTGCCTGCGCGTCGCCGAGGCCTTCCCGCGCGTGCGCTTCAACCTCGCCCACTCGCTGCGCTTCGACGAGCCCGGCCTCCGCCGCGCCGCGAAGCTGCCCAACGTCTGGGTCGATTGCTCGGCCCACCTCGCCCACTGCGGCCTCGCCCGCGAGGGCTCGCTCGTGGTGGCGGCGAAACAAAACCTCGTCGACGCCGACTACGCGCGCCCCGCGCAGGTGCTCGAGACGATCCACCACCTGCTCGGCGGGAGCGCGACGAACAAATACCTCTGGGGCTCCGACAACCCGTTCATGAGCTGGTGCGACGACACGATGCGATCGATCTTCTCCTATCGCGAAGAGGCCGACGTGCTCCACGCCTTGCCCGCCGCGGTGCGCGAGAGCATGGCCACCCGCGGCCCGGAGGCGTGGCTGCTCGGCAAGCGCTGAAGCCGCCGCGGAGCGAGGCCTCGCCGCTTCGTCTCGTCGACTACGTCTCGTCGGCCAGGTCTTCGCCACCCGCGTTCTCCCCATCGCCCGCCCGCTCGAACCGCCCGACTTGGCCCCGCGGCGGAATCCGGCTAAAATCCCGCCTCTTCGCCCGCGGCCATCCGCTGGCCCCGTCGTCTAGTCCGGTCTAGGACACCAGGTTTTCATCCTGGTAACACGGGTTCGAATCCCGTCGGGGTCATTGTCGGCGTTCGTGCGGAATTCGCGGGTTTGCCCGTGAATTCGTGGGAAATGCGGTCGTCCTCGGCCGGTCGGTTGCGACGGGGGGGCGACCTCTTCTTGCCGCGAAACCTGCGGCTAAGCCGCTCCTTCATCCCATCAGGCGCAGCCTGATCAGAGCCGGACACTGTGTGTCCGGAGTCCGGGCGAGGCGGTATCCCGCCCGCGCGACGTGCCATTCCCGCGAAGACGATCCGCAAGGCCCATCTGCGTAGGGTGGGTAGAGCGGTACTCCGCGAAACCCACCGCGGACAACGGCAACGCTCCGGCCTCGCATGCATCCCAAACCGCACCGTTTCCGCGAGGCCGTGGTGGGTTTCGCCGAATACGGCTCTACCCACCCTACAAGAGCGGGTTCGCGCGAGTTCGATCCTTCATCGCGTTCCGCCTCTCCCTCCGATACGCAAACCCCACCGTGCACCTTCCCGACGAACCCGCGTTGTTCGACTGCCTCCCGCCCAGGCGCGTCACGTCGAAGGCCCTCCACCTCGGGCTTCGGCCGAGCGAGGCGATCAGGCCCGGGTGGCCGGTGCGGAGCGTGACCACCGCGGTGTTCGATTCCAATCGCGCGACCTCCGTCGCCAGCCGCGTGCCGATGCCCAGGCCTTGATAGTCGGGCAGCACGACCAGGCGATGGATGCGCCGCCTGCCGCGGTAGCCCATGTTCTGCAGCGTCGCGCAAAAGCCGGCAGGCCTGCCTTCCCACGTCGCGAGATGGCACCGCGCCGAGACGTGGAGCGACCCGCTCAGATAGTGATGACGCACAAAGGTTCGCCAAACGTCGCGCCCGCAGCGGCGGACTTCGACGTGGACCGCAGGCCTTCGCCGAAGCCGCCCCCTTGCCAGCTCGCCGCTGGCCATGTCGAGCACCCAGTCCGGCTCAAGCCAATCCAGCACGTCGTAATGACACGTCACCGCGACGAAGCGCCGGCAGCGGGCCGTCCCGCGCCGGACCGCGCGGGCGACGCACGCGCTGGCGACCTGGGCCGAGGGACGGTCGACCACGCTGGTGAACTCGTCGTACGCGACGATCGGCGTCGCCTTCAGCAGCGCCCGCGCCAAGTCGCAGCGGAACCGCTGCCCGTTCGAGAGCGCGCGGTAGGGCCGCACCCACGCGGGCGGGCTGGAGAAGCCCACGGCGTGGAGCATGCCCGTGACCGCCTGCATCGAGAGGTCGGCGTCGAAGCCGTCGACGACCGCGCGGTCCGTCGGCCAAGCGCTCGTCGCATCAGAGGCGGAGGCGAGCGCGTCGCCGAAGACGTGGCGGGCGACGGTGCTCTTGCCCGACCCGCTGGGGCCGACGATCGCGCCGATCTGCCAAGGGTCGTCCGGGCCGAGCCCGGGGACTTCGACGCTGAAGCGCTCGACGCTGCGATCTTCGTCGGTCCCCGCGCTTCCGGGGGTTCCGGTGGGCAAATCGAACAATCCCGCGACCTGGTCGACGCGGAAGGTCCGTTCGATTGCGCTGCTCACGACAACGTCAAAACGCGGCATCGAATCCCCCTTTCCTTCAGCCAGTCGTGGACCTGTTTCTGCTCCGCCTCGTCGCGGCAGTCGGCCAGGACTTGCCGCACCCGCGGCAGGGCGACGGCCTCGGCCTTGGCATCGACATTGATCGCGGCCTCGTCGGGGTCGTGGATTCCCGCCTGCTTCGCCAGGTCGGCGAGCAAATCGTTCACGGCCTTCTCGCCGCTGCTGATTTCCTTCAGCAGATCCTCCAGCTTGGGCAGGTCGGCCTCGGCCATCGCGGCCAACGGGTCGTGCGTGGCGAGCAGCGTGGCCGCCTCGGCCTCGGTGACGTCGAGCACCAGGACGGGCACGAGCTGGTTGGGCGTGGTCGAGGCCCGCAGGTGGCCGTCGATCAGTTCGAGCCCGCCGTCGGGCAGCTCGCGGGCGAGCAAGGCCCCGGCGTAGCCGACCTCGCGCAGCAGGCCGCGGAGAGCGCGTTGCTGCTCTCGCGGGTGGGCCCGCCAGTTGCGCGGGTTGCCGCGGAGCGAAGAGGCTGGCACGCGGCGGAGTTCCTTGATGCGGTCGTGGATGGGCATGGCGTTCCTTATGTTTCGGTTCAACGCTTCTTGGCCTGAGCTTCTTGGTCTGATCAGAGCCGGACACTGTGTGTCCGTTCTTCAGGCGTAAGGCGGTACTCCGCCGCGCGCGACGTGTCGGCCTCGCGGCGAACTGACCATGCGTTCCCTGTCTTCAGCCCCCACGGGGCGCTTCAGCCAGAGCCCAGGGCAACGCCCTGGGTATCGGGGTACCGAGGATGTTTAGCCCTGAAGGGGCGATTCAAACGCGACGTCAGGCGGTCGACTCGGCGACCTTGCAGCACGATAAGGTTGACGCGCCCTTACAGGGCTCATGCCAAGACTCACCCTTCAACCCAGGGCGTTGCCCTGGGCTCTGGCTGAGCCGCCCCTGCGGGGCTTCAAGACAAGAGCGCCGGACGACAAGACCGTTGCGGTTGGCGTCGCAAGCCTTCTTGATCTGCATTGGCGGTCGGCGATTCGCGCGAGCGGAGTACCGCTGCGCGCCCGATCGACGGACACACAGTGTCCGGCTCTGATCAGATCGCGATCTTCAACTCAACTCACCGCACTGCTCTCCCGCTGCCCGGGCGACGAGCCATACGTGATCGTCACCTTCGTCGTCGACCCGTCCTGCCTCTTGAAGGCCACGGTGTTGCCGACGACTTCGGTTACGCCGACGGTCGCGGCCAGCAACGCCGCCAGCAACGACTCCAGCGTCAACCCATCCACGGTCTGATTCAGGATTGCGTCGCGGATCTCGTTCACGGCGGAGCTCGCGAGAGCACCGGCGTCGATCGCATTCGCGGCGAACGTCGACGCGGTCACGGCCCCGGCTGCGATCGCGGACGACGTCACCGCGCCGGAGGCGAACGATGTCGACGTCAGCGCCCCGGCCGCGATTGACGAAGCCGTCACCGCCCCCGACGCCAAGGCCCCCGCCGTCACCGCCCCCGTCGCGATGCTCGCGACCTGCACCGGCAACGTCGGCGACGCGGAGCTCGGCGCCGTCGCTGTCCCATCCAGCCCCAGGCGATACCGGATCTGCGACCGCTCGCCGCTCGACCAATCCGTCGTGCCCCCGCCCCCGGAACCGCCCCCGGAAGCGTTCGCGGCGATCTCCTGCACCACCGAGCCCGCCACCGCCGAGGCGTAGGTCGTCCCGCTGTTGCTGGTGAAGAACTTCGCCAAGGCCCCGGCCGAGAGGTCGAAGACGCTCACGCTTCCGCCTGAAGGATTCACTTGGCCCGATCCCGTGCCCAGCGTGGGCAATCCGCCCGAGGCGGCGGCGGCGGCGTTGGGCAGCGCGCCCAGCCCCAGGCGTACCGCGTCGGCGGGATCGAACGCGACGACCTCGAAGAGCGCGTCGGTCGGGTCGGCCCCCGAGGCGGTGGCGCGCAGGGCCAACACGCCCAGCGTCGCGGTGTCGGTCGCGTGGCCCGCGACCTTGTACCAGCCGTTGCCGATCTCGCTCACGGCTCCCGCAGGCGCGGCGAACGTGCCGCCGTTCTTGCTCAGTTGCACGTCGGGGGAGAGGCCGGTCTTCCCGGCGAGGTGGTCGCCCGCGTCGACCATCAGGAAGAGCAGCGGGCGGGCGGTTGACGATTGTTTCAGCAGGTAGCCCATGAGGTTCCTCGTGATCCCGCGCGGGGGAAGAGGGTGCGGCGGAACAGGTTCGACGAAACGCTCGGCGGAACGAAGAGCCGCCGGCGCGGCCGGGGGGCGTGGAGATCCCACGGGAAGAGTTCAAGGTGCTCGACCATCGTTTCCGTCAGCCCGTGGTCGTAGACGCGCACGTCGAAGAGCTCGCAGGTGACGACGGAGGTCCCGCCGCCAAGGTAGCCGCCCAGGTAGGCCGTTCCCGTCAAGCTGGTCGAGAGCGCGGAGGCCATGCCGGTGGCGGTGAGCGTTTGCGGCAGGCCGTTGACCCAGGCCGCCCAGGCGTTGCCGCCGTAGCAGGACCAGACGACGCGGTAGACGCCGCCGACGCTGGCCGTGCCGTCGGTGTAGAGCGCGCCGCCGACGTCGGTGAGCGTGAAGCAATTGCCCGAGACGTTCACGAGCCCGGCATAAAAGCCTTCATGCGCGGCGATGGTCCCGTAGCCGAAGAAGTAAAGATCGGCGGTGGGCAGCGCGAGCACGCGGAGGCTGGCGACGATCGTGCGCGGCGCGTCGCCGACGGGGAGATTCACATCGCTCCCGGCAAGATAGTTGCTGGGCGAGATGCGCATCCCCAGGCCCAGCTCGGGCGTGGCCGACCAGGAGGGCGAGCCGAACTGCTCGGCGTGGGCGCCTTGGGCGAAGTCGCGCAGGAGGTTCGACCCGCGCGAGGGCAGGGCCGGCCACCAGCCCACGAGCCCGACGGCCTGCGGGCTGTGGTGGTTCATGCCCCACCACTCGAGCGGCGCGTCGGCCGCGCCGCCGGACTCCGTGTCGGTTGTGTCGATCCGGTGTCGCATCACGTGGCCTCGTTGAACAAGCCCAGCCGCAAGGCGTTGCCGCCGCTGCCCACGAGCGTCTGCCCGATGGCGTTCTTGAGGATGAGCTTGAACGGGTAGGGGTAGATCGGGATCGGCCGCGGCACGCGCCACTGCGACGAGGTGGTGTTGCGGATCGGGATGACCCGCGCGAGCGAGCCCAGCGAGGGGGCGACGCTCCCGCCGCCGGACTCGAAGTTGAAGCCGTCGAGCGAGTAGACGATGTAGAGCTCGACGCTGGGGTTGGCGAGGGAGGTCGTCGCGGCGAGCGTCAAGGTCAGGTCGGCCTGGGCCCATTGGAAACGGGCGGAGGCGTCGCCGTTGTCGAAGGCGGTGGAGGCGGCGGAGCAGGAGCCGTCCAGCAGCGTGTCGAGTTCGGTGTTGAGGAAGGTCGTCGGCGTGGCCGGGGCGTCCCATTTAAAGGTGGTTGCCATCAGAGTGCCCTCGCTTGTTCGATGTCGCCGGGGGTGATGCCGCGGACGCCGCCGAGGCCCAGCTCCTGGGCCCGGCTGATGGTGACGTTGGCCATGGCCTTGACGGCCGCGGCCTCTTGGGTGGTGAGCACGTTGCCGCCCTCGGCGGTGGCGAGCTGGTCGAGCATCGCCTGGGTGTAGGGGTGGCCGACGTCGAGCCCGCCGCCGTCGCTGTAGGTCTGCACGGCGTCGAGGGCGAGCTTGAGCGCGAGGTTGCCTCCGCCGGCGTTCGATGCTGATTCGAGTTTGCCGACGATGGTCGCGGCGACGGTCGGGCCCAGCTCGGCGAGCATGGCCCGGGCCGTGACGAAGCGCGTGCGGGCGACGGTGCGGTCGACGGTGTTGAGCGACGCCGCGGCCGCGAGGGGCGCGAGCGACGCGTAGCCGCGGGAGAGCGGGTCGGCGTCGAGCTCGTCTCGGAGGGTTCGCAGGTTCAAGGCAGTTTCCTTTCGATGCGGGCGAGGTCGGCACGCAGGCCGTCGATCTTTTCTTCCACACGGGCGAGCCGTTCGGACGACGCCTCGGCCTTGCGCATCCGCTGTTCGAGGTCGACCAGCCGCGTTTGGTGCAACTCGCTCGAGGCGAGCGCGGCCGAGCGGTCGGCGCTGGCAAGCCAGACCCAGCCGCCGACGGTCGTCAGCGCCGCGGCGAGGGCGGAGAGCGTGGCGACGTTGGGCTTGGCCCGGGGACGGGGGTGGAGAGACGCGGGCGTCATCGGCTTGTTCCTTGGAGGGAGCGTTGCAGGCGGATCACGAACGACGGGCCGAGCAGGTGGCCGGTGAGGAGCAGGCCCCACCATGCCAGGGCGAGGTGAACCAAGCCGAGCGTGGCGGAGGCGATTCGGTCGAGGAGGATCGTCACGCGGTTGCGGTCGTCGTCGCATTCGCGGCGGACTTGGCCGTCGTTTCCGGAGTCGCGGCTCGCGGCGCTTCCGGGGGCAGAGGCGAGAGGACGTCGCGCAGCTTCGTGCGGTTGTCGTGCCAGCCGATCAAGGCCAGCGTCGCCACCGCTCCGAGGATCGCCCAGAGCAGCACCGGGTGGCTCAGCAGGCCCGGCAGCATCAGGAAGAGCAGGCCGCCGCCCATCGCCAGCAGGCTCGCCGAGAGCGGCACGGCCGGCAGGTAGATCCGCAGCACCGTCCCGCCCAGGCCCGCCATCAGCAGCAGGATGCCGACCCAGGTCAGGCTCCGGCTCTGCGACTCGGCGGCGAAGTCGCGGCTCTGCTGCTGGCCGGTGCTCGCCTCGATCGAGGCCGAGGGCTCCGTCGACTCGGCCGAGCCGGGGGTCGGGTTCGAGGCCGAGGCCGAAGCGCGGGCCGAGTTCGGCGCCGAGCTCGAGGTAGCGATGGCGGTCGAGGGGATCGCGCCCCGGCGCAGCGTCGCCGGGGCGACCGATTTTGGGGTCTGGCGGACGGTCACCTTCTCGCCGGTGCGGGCGTTCTCGTAGGTCACCAGCCCGGCGTTCTGGCAGCCCGCGGCCGAGAGGAGGGCCGCCAGGGTGAGGGCGATGGCGAGCGCGATCACCAGGATCGCCGGCGAGCGGTCGTCCGGCCGGTGCGGGGGCCGGTGTGGAGGCCAAAGCGGAGCGGACACGTTTTGGCGTGGCGTCATGGCGGGCGTCCTGGTGAGCGGGTGATCGAGCGAACGGGTGGACGGGGAAGGCGCGCAGACCGGAAGCGGGGCGTGTCCCGAATGGGAGGACGATGGGTCAACGGAGGCGCAATCGGGGCGGGCGGGGCGCGGACGAGTGGCGTCAGGCCCGGGCGGCGGATCTGCGTCGGCGCGGTTTCCGCTTCCAGTGCGGTGGAAGCAGGGCGCACCTGCGCAGCCGGGCCCGGGCCTTGGCCAATTGATCCTGCACGACGGACTTGGGAAGGTCACGCGTGGCCGCGAGCTCGCGGACGGTCATGCGGTCACGCGGATCGAGGGCGTAGTGGCTCGTCAGCATGTCGAGGATCTCCTTGCCGCCGCAGAGCTCCGTCATCACGGCCAGCATCTGCTCGGTCGAGAGCGTGGTCATTTCTTTGCTCATCTCTGTAAGACCTGCACAAGTGTCCGGCCAAATCCGGACAAAACCCGCCTCGATCGCCCCAAGCCACGCAGACGACGACAGTTGGGAGAGCCGAAAATTATTTCCGCCGGCGGCGGATCATGCTGAACGAAGCCATGTCGCCCCCGGTGATCCGCCGGGCCCGGGCCGTCATCGGCACGGCCCCCCAGCCCATTTCGATCCCCGCCGCCTGCAGCTCGGCGGCCACCGCGGCCTGGTCCTCGTTGCGGCATTCATCGCAGACCGTGCGCCCGCTGACCATCAAATGGCTGTAGCCGTGGCCGCAGCGCCCGGGGGCGGCGCAGACGCTCGAGGGTTCCGGCCCCAGCGGCTCGCCCGTCCGGCGGTCCTGCGGGATCTCCATGTTGAGGAAGCGGCGGGGCGTCCCGTCGATGGCGAGGACTCGCAGCCCGCGCGGGCGCTGGCGGAAGTCGCGCGTCGGCCGGGGGATGACGTTGCCCCGCTTGGGCTGGCGCGGGTCGCGGGGCGTGGATGTGTGTTCTGCGCCGAGCCCGTCAGCACCGAGTCGATTCGCGCCGTGGCGGTCCTCGCCGGGTCGCTGCGGAGGCGGCGTCGGTTTCGAAGAGGCCGCGGGCCGCGCGGAGAGGTGCCCATCGTGCGGCGCGGAAGTGATTGCGTAATCAGGGTTTTGGAGGCGGGGGTTGTGGGTCCGAGGGGCGCGTGACGTCGCCTTACGCATGGGAGATGCTCCTTGGCCACGCTGAGATGTCGCTGATGGATGACCGACCCCGCCGTACTTTACCCGAACAAAGTAGAAATATCAAGTATGATAGAACGATGTGGAAAGTATGTTGAAAATATAAAACGTGGCTGGCGCAGGATGTTGCGCTCCGCCTTCTCGCGACGAGGGGCGATGGTTTGATGGTTCGCAGGAATTAATTCGCTGCCGCGTAGTGGCGGGATCAAACCGCGGCGATCTCCGCGCCTATGTCCTGCTCATGACGAGTCGTGGGTGCGCAGACCCACTCGCTTTGCAGCCCCATCGGGGCGTCTCAGCCAGAGCCCAGGGCAACGCCCTGGGTTTGCGGATCCCCATTGAATCAGAGCCCTGAAGGGGCGACTCAACGGGCCCGCGCCGCGGCCCTTGAATCGCCCCTTTAGGGCTCCAAATCCTCGCATTCATCACGACCCAGGGCGTTGCCCTGGGCTCTGGCTGAATCGCCCCGTTGGGGCTTGATTTCCAGCATCAGGCGAAACCGCGCGCCCCATCCCCTCACGATGAAAGATCCGCATCGCTCCCCCGCGCCAGCCGCCGCGCGGGCGGGACCTTCTTCATCCGCTCCCGCCGCTCGATCGCCACCGCGAGCTGGACGATCTCCTCGCGCGTGCAGGCGAGCGGCGCGAAGGCGGGGTTGTCCTTCTCGAAGCGGAAAGTCCCGTCGGGCAACAGCCTATGGCGGGCGATGGTGCAGCCCTCGCCCAGCTTTCCGGTGAAGCGCACGAAGACCACGTCGCCGTTCTCGGGCGTCACCGGCCCGTTGTCGAGCACAGGCTGGAATATCACATAGTCGCCATCGGTCAATCGCGGAACCATCGACGAGCCCGTGATGATCACGGCGAAGAGGTTCTCGCCCTCGAGATGGCCGCGGTCTATGTAAGTGAAGCCCACGCCGGAGTCTGTCGAGCACTCGTGGTAGTCGCGGATTTCCCCGGCCGGCGCCTGGTTGATGACGGGGATTCCGCCGTCCGGGTCGCCCTGGGTCTGCGGGACGCGCGCCGCCCGCCACCCGGCGTCGAAGGCGTCGACGTTGGCGAAGCCCGTGGCGGTGGCGTAAATCGCCCGGTCCTTGCGGCTGGGAAACGTCTGGCCGTTGAGGTGCCGGTAGATCGTCGTGCGACTGATGCCGGTGGTCTGGTGCAGTTCCTGGATCGAAAGCTTGCGCTCGCGGATCAGGTCGGCCAAATACGCGGGGAAGGGGCGTTCCATGCAGGAAGACTAGCACAAAGTCGCAACTGATGCAACAAATGAAACAAATTTGATTCAAATCGGTTCACACGACTTGAAAAAGAGAACAGTTATGGTACACTTGATCCCGTTCCGATGAAGCCGCCGCCGATGGCTTTAGCCCCTTTCCGGGCCGAGTCTTATGGCCCGATTTCCGGGGCGGGGGCGGTGATTCTGAAAAGACCCCCGGGGCGCGTTTCCTCGCGGCGACGCGAGGCGCCCCGTCCTGACTCCGCAGCGTCGGCCACGCCGCTGCGGGGCTTGGCGATCCCCTGCGCGCCGCATCGGCCCCCCGGGCTTGTCCGATGGGCGCGCAGGGGTCGCGTTTTGCACGGGCTGTTTGGAGGCGTCCCACCCCGGGGCGTAAGATGCCCGCCCGGCTTGTGCGGTTCCTTATGGAAGGATTGTGGATCGAAGCGTGCCGAGGGCATCAAGCACGCACTCGCTGTTTCGGGAGCATAGCTCAGTGGTTAGAGCAGGGGACTCATAATCCCTCGGTCCCTGGTTCGAATCCAGGTGCTCCCATTCCCTCCATGCAGTTTGACACTATGTTGTTGCCATTCGGAATTATGTTCGGGCACGCATTTGCCAGGGGAGTTCTTCCCACGGCTCGGTCCGGCTAGATGTCCCCACGTGGGAATCCCGGATAGCATCTTTGACATGACTTCCATCCTCCATCGCCGAGCCATCCTCTCCGCATCCTGCCTGCTTTTCCTCGCAGGCCTTGCCTCCAACGTCTCCGCAGAAACACCGCAGGCGCCACCGAAAGGCCTGCGCGTGCTCACGGCCGGGCACAGCTTTCACGCTTGGATGCCCGCTTTTTTGACAGAAATGGCGGCAAACGCCCAGATCACCGGCCACCAGCAGATCGCCATCTCGGGCATTGGCGCATCGCAGGTCATCAAGCATTGGAACGTGCCGGACGACAAGAACCAGATCAAGTCCGCCCTCATCGAGTCGAAGGCCGATGTGCTCACGCTCTCGGGGCTCTTCCTGCCCGACGCCGGCTATGAGAACTTCGTGAAACTCGGCCTGGAGCACAATCCAAGCCTCCGCATCACCGTGCAGGAATTCTGGCTGCCGTGGGATGACCAGTCGCTCTGGGACACGGCCGCCAAAGGCGTGAAGATCGACCAGGACGGCAAGACCATTCCGCAACTGCGCGAGGCCCACGCGGCCTACTTCAAGTCGATGGACGAGCTTGTCGGCGGGCTGAACACGAAGTTCGGCAAGACCGCCGTCTTCGTCGTGCCCGTCGGACAGGCCGTGATCGCGCTGCGCGAAAAGATCCTCAAGGGCGAGGCGCCCGGCATCGCGAAGCAGAGCGAACTCTTCGCAGACACGGCGGGGCATCCTCTCGAGACCATCAAGGTCCTCGCCTCCTATTGCCACTTCGCGGTGATCTATGGCCGCAATCCGGTTGGCCTCGCAGTGCCGACGCCGCTTGCCAAACGGCCTGAGGCGGAGAAATTGAATCGGTTGCTCCAGGAACTCGCCTGGGATGCCGTCACGCGGCATCCGCTGAGCGGCGTGAAAGTGGCTGCTCCAGCCCGATGAACCCGCATTTCCAAGCCGCTTCACCCGGGGCGGTTGCGCTCCCACGCCCCTGCGTCGGTGTAGTTGCCTTCCACGCGCGTCGCGGGGGCGAAGTCGAACTCGTACTCCCCGGGGATGATGTAGTTCCCCGCGATGCGGTTCGCCCGCGGGCCGCGGGTGCGGATGTGGCAGTTGATCAATCCTGAAGTCACGCCGATGCCCGCGGAGTCGATGATCTCGATCGCCCCGTAGAAGAAGCAGCAGTTGTCGATGGTCATGCTGTTCCCGGCGTTCCTCGCCGCGAGGGCGAGGCGGAAGTTGTGGTTGATGAGGCAGTTCGAGATCGAGCCGTGGGAGCCGTTCTCCTTGTCCTCGATGAGCACGCCGTCGGTGTTGGTGCAGAAGTTCGAATTGCAAAGCTTGACGTTGCCGGTGTGGACCACGCAGCCGGTGACGTTGTGGTGGCAATCGAGCCGGGTCGCGTTGAGGTATTCCGCGCGGATGTCGAAGCGCACGCCGATGAAGTTGTCGTGGGCGACGATGCGGTCGAGCGCCCCGCCGTTTGAGAAGGGGGCGGCGTCGGGCGCCAGCCGCGTGCGGGTGAGCTGCAGCCCGGCCCCGCGGAACCGCTTGATCGTCAGCCCCGAAAGGCTGTAGCCCCAGCAGCGGTGGGTGATGACGCCGCTCTCGCCGGCGTCGTCGCGCTGCTCCCAAGGCCCTTGGGCCTGCCCGTCGAGCGTGAGGTCGCGCAGCTCAAAACCTGTGGCCTCGTCCTGCCGGATGATCGCCCATGTCGCCGGGCGAGTGCCGCTGAGCTCGGGCAGCAGGAGCACCGTCGCCGCGCCTTCTCCTGCAAGCGTCACGTTCGAGGGGACACGCAGCTCCGCGCAGACGTACCGGCCCGCGACGAGATGGACGATCCCCGGGCCGCGGTCAAGCTCCGCCTGCAGCGCGGCGGTGACGTCGTCGGCCTCGCTCAATCCCGACGGACGCTGGAAATGACGCATCGTGGTTGGTCCTTTCGCCGGCCTCGCGATTCTGGGTGCCACATGCCATCGTACTCGTGGCATGTGCGGGTTGGTGGAGGCGGACTGGGCGAGGGTTCGCTTTCGTTCCCATCAGGCGAAAGCGGTGCTCCGCTCGCACGAATCCAAATGGCGATGATGGCCCCACCGCGAGATCGATAAGAGGTGCGAGGCGGAGCACCGCCTTTCGCCCGAAGATCGGGGACACAGTCCCCGGCTCTGATCAGACTTCGTCTGATGAAGAAGACATCCGTCGCTTGCGCGTCCGGCCAACAAGACGGTCGGTCCACGCACATGCCACGAGTACGATGGCATGTGGCACCCGGAAAGAGGTGACCTGCCCCCGTTTTATGGTCCACCCGATATGAGAGTCGGCGTCTGATCCTTGCGTGTGCCCGTGCGGTGGAAGGAGGGCGAGTACTCTCGCCCGACTGGAACCGCACGGGCACACGTCGCCGCGTACGCCGCCGGGGT